>NZ_JBEOSF010000001.1:358689-458139 GCF_040302725.1 Kitasatospora sp. NPDC097605
CCGTCGGTTCGGTCCGGTGGTCCGGGCGAGGGTGGTCGGTCCGTCCGGTCCGGTGGTCCGGCAACCGACTTGGACCCGGCGCTTCTAAGGGCCGGCCGCCAAGCTGCGGCGGAGGCTGGACGGCTTTCCCGCCGGGTACTCGCTGATGGCATCCGCAGCCAGGGGCTCACGGTGTCGAACGATCGGGTCACCGAGATCCTGGCTGTCTTGCGGACCGACAAGCCACCACCACACCACCGGTGACCGCGCCTTCTCTTCTTTCGTTCTCGCCCCACCGCGACTCACCCAAGGGAGCACTACATGAGCGCCACCGTGCTGGCGGACCGCGACCTCGTCGCCGACTTCGTGGCCGTTCTGGTCCGCCACGACCACATCCGCAGCGCCCGGCCGTTGGGCGACGGCCGGTGGGAGGTCCGTCGGTCCGTCGAAGGCCCGGTCGAGACTCTCAGCGGCGAGCAGACGGAGGAGTTGGTCATGGACCACCTGATCTCGGAGTTCGCCGCCAGAGGCCTGGCCAGCGGCGACTTCTGACCGCCCGCACTCCCGACCCGTGCCGTCGGCCGAGTCCCATCTCAGTCCGCCGCCAACCGCCCGTGATCCCGGGCACGTTGCCACCTACGGCGGAGCGAGCTATCCCCTTGGAGTGTCCTATCGGACACTCCAAGGGCTCGCCCCCGCCAAAGGGGCGGGGGAGTCGAGTGTCGTGGTCGAGCGGGGGCGCTCGACCACGACACTCGACTCGCCGCAGCCAGGGGGCATCGGCGGCACGACAACCGACAGGAACAGCCGGAGATGACCGCCGCCGAGCCCGTCGCCGACGCCGCCGAGCCGACCGTAGAGCGCCGTCCGCGTCGCCGATTCCACGAGCCGCAGCAGCGCCAGCGAGTGCTTACGATCCGCGTGAGCACCGACGAGCAAGCCCTGATCCGCAGCGCCGCCGTCGAACGCGCCGAGACCGTCGCCCGCTTCGTCGCGAACGCCGCACTCACTGCCGCGTCCCACCCCGATACCGCTCGCAACCCAGACGATCAGCTCGACCGAGCGATCGACGAACTGGCCGCCGCGCGCCGGCAGACCGCCCGCGTAGGCAACAACATCAACCAGATCGCCCGGGAATTGAACCTCGGCGGTCTCCCACACCCCGCGGACCTGGTCGCCGCGCTGAGCGCGGTCCGCCGTGCCATCGCCACCGTCGACTCCACAGCGGCCGGCCTTCTCAAGCAGCGGAAGAAGCACTGAACCCGAACATCACCCGCGGGGAACGGACGTATGGCCTGCTGGCCTACCTCTACGGACCCGGGCGCAAGGACGAGCACGTAGACCCGCACCTCGTGGCCTCCTGGGACGGCTTCGCCCCTGATCCGGGCCGCGATCCGAACGCCACGATCAAGCAGCTCCAGACGGCGCTCGACATGAGGGTCGACCAGCGTGGTCCCCGGCGTCGGTTGAAGAAGCCCGTGTGGCACTGCTCGGTCCGCGCCGCTCCCGAAGACCGGATGCTCAGCGACGAGGAGTGGGCGGTGGTGGCGCGCAGGGTGGTCGCGGCCACCGGCATCGCTGAGGACGGCGACCCGGACGGCTGCCGGTGGGTTGCGGTCCGCCATGCCGACGACCACATCCACATCGCCGCCACCATCGTGCGTGGCGACCTGCGAAAGGCGGACATCGAGTTCGACTTCCGTCGGGCCCAGGCTGAGTGCCGCAAGATCGAGAAAGAGTGGGGGCTGCGCGAGCTCAACTCGGGTGACGGCACGGCCGCGAAGGAGCCCACCAATCGCGAGAAGCACAAGGCCGCCCGCCTCGGCGAGGTGGACACGAGCCGGCAGCGACTGCGCGACGCGGTCCGCCAGGCCCTCGCCGGTGCCCGGGACGAGGCCGAGTTCTTCGCCCGGCTGGAGGCAGCCGGCGTGCTGGTCAACCGCAAGATCGGTCCGTCCGGCGACACCCTCGGATACAGCGTCGCCGTCGTCGGAGAGCACGACGCGACCGGCGAGCCGGTGTGGTTCGGCGGGTACAAGCTCGCCCCCGACCTGACCCTGCCCAAGATCCGCCGCCGCCTCGGTGCTCCGCCCCCGGAGCACCGGGAGAAGCCCGGTCCGAAGGCACCGGACGGTGGTGGCCGTAGGCCGGCCGGCCGCCCCTCTCCGGCAGCCGCCGCGCGGCTGCGGGCGGCGGACACGGTCCTGGAGGCCATCGACCTCCTCGGCGCCGAACCCGAACCCGAGGTCGCGTCCGGGGTGGTCGAGGTGACCGGGGAGGTGCTCGACGCCCTGGCGGCGACCGCCCTGCCCGCGCAGAAGCCCGAGCTGCTCGCCGCAGCCCGGGCATACGAGCGGGCCTCGCGCTCGCACGTGCGAGCCGCGAACGCCGACTCCCGTGCCGTGCGGGCCGTCGCCCGCGAGGTGCTGTCCGGCGGCTACACCACCAACCGCGGCCCGGACGCCGCTGCCGCCGCCACCGTGCTGTCGGTGCTGATCCTGCTCGTCATCGCGGCCGGCCGATGGCACGCCGAGCAGGGCCACCGCCAGCAGGCCGCCGCCGCCCGTGCGGCCGCCGACCGCCTGCGATCGGCCTACCGGCAGGCCGCTGACCAGCCGCTGGCCGCCCTGCGCCAGCGAGGCCGACAGCTCCCCGCCGCAGTGCGCGCCCGCCAAGCGCAGGCCGTGCGCCGTGCGCTACCCGGCGAGGACGGCCGCCGGATGCTCGCCGAGCCGGAGTTCGACGCCCTGGCCGCCGCCCTCGCCGAGGCGGAGGCAGCCGGGAACGACCCCAACGCCCTGCTGGAGCAGGCCCGTTCCTGGCGAGAGCTGGACACCGCTGGGTCGGTCGCCGCCGTGCTGACCTGGCGCGTGCGGCACCTCGCGAAGCTGCCGCACCCCGCCGCGGGCAAGCCGCCCCGGGCCGCCAGCGCGACGGCTCCGGCCCTGCCTGCCACGGCCGCCGACGCCTCGCGGCAGCGCCGCTGACCCGGCCGCCGACGGATGCCACCAGGGCTCCGCCGGCGGCCGAACCAACCCCACGCCGCCGAAACCCCTGCGGAGACCACCCTTGCCTCGCCCGACCACCGTCCACCAACGACACCGAGCCGCCGGCGCGGCCGACCGCGACTGGCTGCTGCGCTGCTACACCCTGCGCGCCACGGACTCGCTCGCCGCCGCCGTGGTGATGTACGCGGTGCCGCTGCTCGTCCTTACCCTCACCCACTCGCCCGGATGGGCAGGGCTGGCCTTCCTGTTGGAATGGCTGCCTCGCCTTGCCGCCATCGCGGGCGCCGGCCCCGTCATCGACCGGTACAGCCCCCGCACGGCCGTCCTGGCCACGAGCCTGCTGCGCGGCGTCGGCGCCCTCGCCACCCTGATCGGGCTGACCCTTGGGGCCGGGGTGTGGCTGGTGCTCGTGTTCGGGGTGCTTGCCGGCATGCTCGCCGAAGCCGCCTACCTCGCCAACGAGGCCGTGGCCGCCGAAGCCGGCCGCCGCGTGGGCGAGCGTGCCCACCGCGTCCAGTCCGTCTTCACCGGCACCGACCAGGCCGCCCTCCTGATCGGCCCGTTGATCGGCGGCCTGCTGCTGCTCGCCGGACCGGCCCTGCTGTTGGTGACTGTCGCGATCCTGTCCGTTGTCACCGCCAGCGTCGCCGCGAGCGTGCGCACCCATCGACCGCACCTGCACGTCGTCAGCGACCCCGTCGCCGGCCACCCGCTGGCCGGCCTCGCCACCGGCCTGGGCGCCCTGCGCCGGACCCCGGCGCTGGCCTGGCTGGTCGGAGCGCTGGCCTGCGTCAACCTGGCGTCCGGCCTGCTCCAGGTCTCCGCGCCGATCACCGTCACCCGGACCCTGCACCACTCCAGCGCCGCCGTCGGCGCGGTGTGGAGCATCGCCGCCGCCCTCTCGCTGGCCGCGGTCGCCGTCGCCCACCGCGCCATCGACCGCTTCGGCCTGTTCGCCGTCGGCACGGCCTCGGCCGCCGCCATGTGCACCGCTACCCTCGCCAGCGCCCTGGCACCGAACTTCTCGCTCTACGCCGCCGCGGTCGGGCTGCTGATGGCCGGCGAAGGCGCGGTGACCGTCGTCCTGCGTACCGCCCGCGCCCGCCTGATCCCCGAGCGGGCCTTCGCCGCCACGCTCGCCACCACCGTCCTGATCGTCCTCGCCCCGCTCCCCCTAGCGGGCCTGCTGGTCGCGCTGTGGCCGGCCGACCACCTGCGCCTGCTGGTCACGATCACGGCAGTGGTCGTTTCGGCGGGCACCTGGGCGTGCTTCCGCGGCCTTCACGCCCACCGCGCCACCTGGACGGTAGCCGAGGACGCCGAGCCGGTACTGAAGGCCGGCTGACCAGAAGAAAGAGACAGATCCCGTGCCCGACGACGCTCCCGCCTACACCGATCATGCCGACCTCGCCCCCACCGACTTCGCCGCCTTCGAGCATCTGCTCGCCGAACGACGTAGCGACCACCCCTCCATCTACCCGAAGTGGGAGATGCTGCTCTCCAGCAGCACTTCTCCCGGTGGAAGGTGGGAGTCCAGCTACGCGCTGTTCCACAATCCGGTCCGCCTCGCGTTCGCCGCGTCCTCCCCGGTTGCCGAGAAGCTGGTGAAGGTCTTCTTCGACGAGGACGGCC
Source organism: Kitasatospora sp. NPDC097605 (assembly GCF_040302725.1). NCBI lineage: Bacteria > Bacillati > Actinomycetota > Actinomycetes > Kitasatosporales > Streptomycetaceae > Kitasatospora > Kitasatospora sp. NPDC097605. Next base: position 363,309 of record NZ_JBEOSF010000001.1, read on the forward strand.
GGGCCCTTCCCGACCGCCCCCGCGGCCCGCGGCCTGACTCCCAGCTCGCCAAGGACCTGGCCGAGCACCTGTCTGGCTGGTCCATCGAAGCCTGCCACCTGGCCCCCGGCCGGGCTCTCGTCGAGCTTCAGGAGCAGACCTGCGGTTGGGGCCGAGGCCCGTGGACCAGCACCACCGGGCCGCACGACGCCGCCGATCTCACCGGCCCGGCCGGGGAGCGGCTCCTCGCGGTACAGCTCGCCCCGAACGCGCCGGTTATCGTCGGCGCCACCGTCCCGGAAGGTGTCCGTCCCTTCGACCTCGGGCAGGTCCGCCCACCCGCCCCGCTGTCGACCTCCGACTCGACGGCCGCAGCCGCCGCGATCGTCGGTGTGATCGCACCGCGCTACCAGCAGGCGCTCTGGCAGGCCCGCGTGGCCTCCATGACGTTCGCCATCGACGCGCTCCGCCTGAGCAGCGCCCGGATCACCGGCGCCCGCCGGGCGGGCCGCCGAGGCTCGGGCGACACCTTCGAGTCCGAGGCGGCCCGTGACCGCGCCGCTTGGCGCCACATCGAGACGGCCCTGGGCACCGCACCCTCCGTCGCGGCCGCGATCCGGGCCTCCACCGTCGTCGAAGACCACCTCGACCCGGTTGTCCACAGGCACCTCCAGCAACTCGCCCTCACCGAGGAGGCGCTCACCCGCCTTCAGGAAGTCCGCACCGGATGGCGGGCGGCGATGGCCGCCTTCGCTGACACGCCAGACGGCTCCTGGCTTCGCCGCCACGCCGAGGACCTGCGGAACCAGGAAGCCTGGCCGCACGCCCGACGCATCGCCGAAGGCCCGCTCACGGCCCTCGCCGCGCACGTCACCCCAAGGATCGGAGCGCCCGTCCCCGACAGGGAGAAGCAGGTCAAGGCCGCCCTCGCCCGCGCGGGCAACCTCCCCGCCCGACCCTCGCCCACTGCTCCGGCCACGACCGCACCACCGCCGCCGGGCCGGCACCGGCCCACCCGCTGACCACCCACCCGGTCCGGCCGCCCAGCGCGCCCGGACCGGAGCGGCCCGTCCACCCGACCGACCCACCGGAGATTCCCATCACCACCAGCACCACCACCATCACCGGCGATGCCGACGACGAGGTCACCCACGCCCTCAGCGTCTGGTACGACACGATCGCCGACGCCCCCGCCGACAGCCACCCCGCCGCCCACCCTTCCCGCACCCGCGCGTGGACCGCCGCCTGGGAACAGCTCACCACCGAGCAGATCGACGCCCACCGCCACCTCCAGATCACGGACTTCGACGCCAGCATCACCGAGACGGTGCCGTACTTCCTCGTCCCCGCCCTCGGCTGCCCGTACTGGTCCAGCCAGGAAACCGACGCCGGCGTCGCACCGGTGTGGCCCGGCCCGGTCCTCTACTCCGGCAGCCCGCACGGCCAATACGGCGGAGCCGGAACCGCTACGGAGGCCAGCGCCCACCTGACCGCACACGCCGGCCTGCGCCTGGCCGACGAGTACGGTACCCACGCCGTCGTCTACCCGGGGCTCAGCGCCGATCAGGCCGACCGCCTCACCACCGCCGGACGCCACCAGGGCGCTGCCCACGTCCTCAACCTCGCCACCGATGTCGCCCACGTCCGCGACCTCGCCACAGAACAGGGCCTGGACCGCTGGTGGGCCGACACCCCCGCCGGCCACCGCCGCGACGCCCGCCGCCAGTGGCGCCGCGCCACCGAGGCCGGACTGACCCTCGACCCGCTCACCGGCCCCCGGATGCTGGAGCACCTGGCAGAGTTCACCGCGCTGGCCGTCGGTACCGCCGAGCGCCACGGCACCGCCCTCTACGGCCACGACATGTTCGAGCACCTCGCCCAGGTCCCCGGCGCCGTCCTGCTCGCCGCCCGCCACCAGGGCCACCTCGTCGGCGGCATGTACGCCTTCCTCCACGACCACTGCCTCTACCTGTGGGCATCGGGCATCGACTACCAGCACCCCCGCGGCCGCCACGCCTACACCTGGCTGATGACCGAAGCCCCCCGCTGGGCCCTCGACCACGGCGCCCGCCGCATCGACGCCGGACGAGCCAACTACCTGGCCAAGAAACGCCTCGGCTACCAGCCGCAGGTCCTGCGCACCGTCATCCACCTGCCCACCGAAGCCGCCACCACCGCCGACGCCCTGACCACCCTCTCCCACCGGCTCGGCGACCAGGCCCTGCGCCACCACCCCGACCTGCCCTGGTAGCCCCCTCCCTCGCGCACCCGTCACCCCGGAAGGACCACCTCCTGACCACCACCACCCAGACCCTCCTGCTCGTCTCCTCAGGGGATGAGCTGTACCGCCGCTACGCGCTTGAGCAGATCGCCGAGCAGCACCGCGTCGTCCTCCTCGCCCAGGACGAGCCCACCTGGGCGCTGCCCTACATCGCCGACCATGAGGTCACCGACATCCGTGACCCCGACCAGGCCCTTGCCGCAGCCGAGCGTCTCGCCGCCCGCCACCGCATCAGCGGCGTACTCACCTGGGACGAGTACGCCCAGCACAGCGCCGCCCGCCTCGCCGCAGCCTTCGGCACCTTCGGCAACTCCGAGGCCACCGCCGCCACGTGCCGGAACAAGGCCGCAAGCCGCGCGGCCTTCGCGGCCGCTGGTGTCCCCTCCGCCGCCAGCATCCGCGTCGACACCCTCGACCAGGCTCTCGCGGCCGCCGAGAGCATCGGGTACCCCGTCGTCGTCAAGCCGGCCGCCGGGGCGGGCAGCATCGGGGTGCGCCGGGCCGACGGCTCCTCCGACCTCGCCGACGCCTACGCGCGGGCCACCGCCCACGCCGATGACGGCTTCGGCGTCCTCGTCGAGGAACACCTCGACGGGCCGGAGGTCTCGGTCGAGTGCGTCACCGCTCTCGGCGTGACCATGCCTGTCGCGGTGACCCGCAAGAGCCTGGGGCCGGCGCCGTACTTCGAGGAGACCGGCCACAGCGTCGAAGCCCGAGACCCGCTCCTCGCCCTGGTCGGCCCCGTCGCCGTACAGGCCCTGGACGCCGTCGGCTTCGCCAACGGCGTCTCCCACGTCGAGATGCGGCTCGTCGACGGCGGCAGCACCCCCCGCCTGATCGAGGTCAATGGACGCCTGGGCGGCGACCTGATCCCCCACCTGGTCCGCGAGGCCACCGGCATCGACCTCCCGCTCGCCGCCGCCGACATCGCCCTCGGTCTGCAGCCCGACCTCACCGCGACCCGGCGCCGGGCCGCCGCCATCCACATGGCCTACGCCCCCGCCACCGGCGGCCTCACCCGCGCGACGGCGAACCCCGCGCTGCACGAGCAGCCATGGCTGGAACGCCTCGTCTGGGAAAAGCAGAGCGGCGACCACGTCGCACTGCCGCCCGCCGGAGACCTCGGCACCGCCCGCGTCGCCCACCTCGTCGCCACTGCCGCCACCGCCGAGATCTGCCTCCAGCACCTCGCCGATGCCGCCCACCACCTCGACGTCACCGTCGACTGACCCAACGACCAAGGCCGGGCCCGGCACGCACTGCGCGCCGGGCCCGGCTTCCTTCATAGCAAGGTGAGGGAGAGCGCAACTGCTCTGGTAGCGGGCAAGGTACTGGCCGGCCCCACGCCGACCGCGGCCGGCATGTGACCGAACCAACATTCGCAAATCGGGCAATATGGAACAAGATTCTCGATATGGGGCGTTCTGTCCCATGCATCCAGAGAGTGGGGGCTCCTTGACCATCTTCGACCGCAACGACGACCAGCCCAACTTCACCAACTTCCGCTACGGTCAGGAGCCGCAGCCGGCCGACCCCGTTCCCAGCACGCTGGCCGTCCCGCACCCGAACCCCTTGAGCCCGCGAGGCATGCTCATCTCCTGCGCCCAGTGCCGGGCGACCCGCGACTGGCTTCTCATCCACGTCCACCCCAACCTTGTGTTCGTGCGGTGCCGTTGCGCCCACGAATGGCGTGAGGCGGATCTGGAGGCGAACGACGTCGCCGAGGCCCGCGACGACACCTTCGAGGAGCGCGAGTGGGACTCCTTCGAAGAGATGTACCAAGGCCTGGGCTTCGACGGACTCTTCCGTGGCGCATACCTGTCGTAACGAGCCCTCTGCGTCGGCTGAAATCAGCTGACGCAGTAGGCGTTGAGCCCCGGTGCTACAGCGTTCCGGGGTGGAATCGGAAGTGGTACAGCCCGTTGTCGCCTCCGATGGCAATGCTTGCACCGTCAACTGACCAGCAGCAGCAGGTCATAGCAGTGTCGGCCCGCATCAAGGTGGCAGGTTCCCACGTGGTCGTGTTCCAGATCCCCACTGCTCGTTCGTCGCTGTTGGCGGCGATCCAGGTGCCGTCGGGGGAGATCGCCACTGCCCGAACCCCACGGGTGTAGCCGGAGAGGGTGGCGATCTGAGTACCAGTGGCGCGGTCCCAGATCCGCACCATGAGGTCACCTCCGCCGGTGGCGATCCAGGTGCCGTCGGGGGAGATTGCCACCGCGTTCACCCAGCCGGTGTGGCCGGTGAGGGTGGCGGTCTGAGTACCAGTGGCGCGGTCCCAGATCCGCACCGTTCCGTCGTTGCTGCCGGTGGCGATCCAGGTGCCGTCGGGGGAGATCGCAACTGCCCGAACCCCGCGGGGGTGGCCGGTGAGGGTGGCGGTCTGAGTACCAGTGACGGGGGCCCAGACCCGCACCGTTCGATCGACACCGGCGGTGGCGATCCAGGTGCCGTCGGGGGAGATCGCCACCGAATTCGCCCCGCGGGGGTGGCCGGTGAGGGTGGCGGTCTGAGTGCCGGTGGCGCGGTCCCAGATCCGCACCGTTCCGTCGTTGCTGCCGGTGGTGAGCCAGGTGCCGTCGGGGGAGATTGCCACCGCGTTCACCCAGCCGGTGTGGCCGGTGACGGTGGCGGTCTGAGTGCCGGTGGCGCGGTCCCAGATCCGCACCGTTTCGTCTTCACCGCCGGTGGTGAGCCAGGTGCCGTCGGGGGAGATTGCCACTGCCCGAACCCCGCGGGTGTGGCCGGTGAGGGTGGCGGTCTGAGTGCCGGTGGCGCGGTCCCAGATCCGCACCGTTTCGTCTTCACCGCCGGTGGTGAGCCAGGTGCCGTCGGGGGAGATTGCCACTGCCCGAACCCCGCGGGTGTGGCCGGTGAGGGTAGCGGTCTGAGTGCCGGTGGCCCGGTCCCAGATCCGCACCACTAGGTCGATACCGGTGGTGGTGAGCCAGGCGCCATCGGGGGAGATCGCCACCGCGTGCACCCAGCCGGTGTGGCCGGTGAGGGTGGCGGTCTGAGTGCTGGTGGCGCGGTCCCAGATCCGCACCGTTCCGTCGTTGCTGCCGGTGATGAGCCAGGTGCCGTCGGGGGAGATCGCCACCGCATTCACCCCACCGGTGTGGCCGGTGAGCGCTCGGAGGAAGGACGGTTGTGGTTGGTCGGGCAGCGGCCAGAGGTTGCTGAGCCGGGGAGCAGTGAGCTGTCCTGCATGGGCGACGGTCTGGGCCGCCCAATGGGGGAGGCCCTCGAGGCGGCTGTGGAGGACGGAGGCGACGGAGTGGTCGGGGCGGGTGGGCTGGAGGAGATGGGCGGCTCGGTTGAGGTCGGCGGCTCGTTCGGCCGTACCTGGATTCCCGACGTGGCGGAGGTCGGCGATGGGGGCGTTGGGGCCGCGCTGGCGTAGGCGGCGGTCGATCCAGCGCAGGTCCGAGGCCAGGTCCTCCGCCCGGGTGTGGCGGCCGGCTGCGAGGAGGTGTTCGACCGCATGGTCCAGCACGTAGCCGTGGTCGGTGTCCCACCAGGCGTGCCCAGGATCCGGAGTCCCCGGAGCGAGGGGCACCGCAACCGGTAGGCGGGCGGTGAGGGCATCGACGAGGTGGGCGTTGACGAGGGCCAGGCCGTTGGTGCCCAGGGATTGACGGAGGTAGTCGCGCAGGACGTCGTGAAGGGTGATTCGTCCGCCGTTCGCAGGGTCGGCGGTGACCAGGGAGAGACTGTCCAATGCGTGGATCAGGGCGTGTGCCTGCTCCGTTGTGAGTCCGGCGGAGGCGTGCCAGAGTCCGCGCACCAGGGCCACGGGAACGGCTTCGTCCTCCGCGAAGGCCCCGAGTTCGAGCAGGCGGTCCCGCCCACCGGGCGGGAGACGGTCGACGGCGGCCTCGATGGTGGCCTCCACCGCCCGCTCGCGCTGAGTCGGCACTGCCGCGTCCATCGCCGCGGCGTCCGCGGTGGCAGGTCCGGCGTCCCGGAGCCGCCGTGCGGCTGCCCGCATCGCGTCGGCGATGGGCACCCCGAGTCCGATCTCGGCCACGATCAGACGGTTGACCAGACGCAGCAGCAGCGGCCAGCGACCGGTACGGGCGAGGAGCTCGGTCACAGTGTCGGCGGGCAGGTGGGCGGCGTCGAGGTCCTCCAGCAGCACTGTTCGTGCTTCAGGTTCCGTCATGCCGTCTACCAGAACGAGTCGGCTGTCCGGACGGCCGTCCAAGAGCTGGCGGCGGCGAGTGGTGACCAGTCGTACGCATTTGGGCGCTCCGCGCAGGAACGGTTCCAACTGTTCGCGCTCCCACACGTCGTCCAGGACCAGCAGGGTCCGGGGCCGCTGGGCGAGGAGACGGCCTAGGTGGTCGCCGGCTCGGTCCGGGTCGGTGAAGGTGGTGACGTCGCCGGTGATCAGCCGGGTGACCTCGCCCACCGCTGCCGTGATCTCCGCCGCGCCACGCACGTCTCGGCCGATGGTCACCAGGTAGACGCGGCCCCGGAAGCGGCGCCGAACCCTGCGGTCGGCAGCGACCATCCGCGCCAGCCGGGTCTTGCCGAACCCTCCCGCACCGTGCAACGACGTCGTCAGCCCCACCGTCGCACCACCACGGGTGAGCACGGCGTCGACGGCCTGCCGCAGCTCGGCACGCCGCACCAGCCACCCCTCCACTTCCGGGGCCGGGGGAGGTGGCGGATCCCCTTCCCCCGCCGGGACCCGCTCGACGCGTGCAACCAGCAGCCCGACGACCACGGCAGCAAGCGTCAGCCCGGCAACCGCCCACCACGCATTCGCCCGTAACAGATCCAGCATGCCTGGCCACTTCGCGTCCCCCGTCGCGGCGTTGCCCGCCAGCGACAGGAGCGCCGCATCCACCACCGCCACCCCGCCGAGCAACCTCAGCACGACACGGCGCGCTCGACCCGCTGCCATCCCCACCCCCGGGACGATCCGACAACCGACCCGGGGACCTTATCCCCCGCTCAACCCCCGCATACCGCACTTCACCCGGCCGGTACACACCTGCGACCACATGGGAGACCATCAACCGGTTCCAGCCGAGGAAGTCCAACGGTCCGACGTCGAAAGGCAGCCATACCGCTTATACGATCGCCTGTCAGGGCTGTCCTACCAGGAAGACGGCAGCAGAGGACTAAGCAATCTCCGCCGGTATAGTCGGGTCGGATTGCATCCGACGCAACCTCCGCCGGATGCCACGAACGGCCGCGACTTGATGCATCTTCCGCGGGGCGGAGCAACAGTGTCCGTCGGGTGGTCGTCTGGAGGCACGCTCGCCGTCTACTTCACAGTGAGCGGGGCGAGGAGGAAGGGCGGGGCCAGGCGCCGCACCGCGACACGGCCGCCGTCGTCGGTTCCACGAGTTTGGTGTTGAAGGCGTAGGCCATGAGGATCAGCTGCATGGCGGCCGCGGTCCGCTCGGCCGGTGTTGGGTTCGGCTCGACCAGTCCGGTTGGCAGGAAGGTCCGGTCACCCATCGCTCACTGCTCGGTGGCCTCTGCTGGTTGGCCGGCGGAGTCCGCGCAGGCCTCGCCTTCGCCACCGTGGCCGCTCGCCAGACGGTCGCCCGCAAGCGCGACAGTCGGATCTGTTCTTCCCACCTCAGGCTATCTGCTCCAGGTGGAGGAGGAGTTGATGCCGCAGACGCTCCTGCTCGCGGTTGGGCGGGCAGCCCTGCAGGCGGTTGGAGTCGGGATCTGATCGGGCAGCAGCGACAGCGAGGGCCCGCGCCATGGGGCGCGGGCCCTCGCTGCTATCTGACTCCCGCGAGCGGGTTGATCAGTGGGCGGTGTACCGGACCGTCCCGTTGGCATCGACCGCGAGGACCTGCCTGGCACGTTCCAGCCGGGCCAGGCTGAGACGGACGGGACCAGGCTGGCGGCCGAGGCGACGGGCCAGGTCGTCGGAGCTGCACGGCAGAGGGGTGGTGCTTAGCAGGGCGAGGACGTCGGCATCGGTGAGGTCGTCCCAAGAACGGGCGGCGCCGAGCGTGAGGATGGCGGAGGCTCCGCAGACGGTGAGGGAGAAGCTGTCGACGGTGTGGTGGGCGAGGGCGCCGTAGACACTGAGCGCGCCGAACGCGCCGACGCTGGCGATGCCGGTGATCAGCAGGCCTCGAACGAGCAGCTTGCGGCGTCGGTTCTTCCGGGGGCAAGCGGTGTTGTTCACGAGGTTCTGCTTCCTGGACGAAGAGGCACAACGGTACCGCCGGTGCGACGGTGGTCAGCTGGACTTGTCGCGCTGGTGGGGAATCCGGCCGGTGGTGAAGGCGAGGGCCGCGGCGCGCTGCAGACGCTGGAGCTTCATCTGGAGGGCGATCTGCTGAAGGCAGGTCAGGAGCATAGTGGCGGCGAGCAGGGGTTCATGGAGGATTGCGCAGATCACGGCGGTGACGGCGGTGGAGACGGTTCCGGCGATGGCGAGGTACTGCGCCGACGCGAGAAGCCGGGTGATGTCGGAGCCGCTGGTGCTGGTGGTGATGATGAAGTCCTTCGGTCAGCGGGTGGCGCGGGTGTACATGGCGTCGAGTAGGTCGAGGACCAGCTCGACGGGGGTCTCGCGGTCGAAAGTCCCGCGCCAGCCGGGTTGGTGGGCGGTTCCGCTGACGGCGATGGTCCAGGTGTCCGTGTTCGGGTCGTCGGGTGCGTAGCCGAGGTAGGCCCGGGTGTCGGGGCTGGCGGCGTGCAGCGCGCCACGCGGGTCGATGACCCAGCTCCAGCTGCGGGCGGCCAGGAAGTCGGTGATCGCGTAGGGGCTTCCGGGGCCCACGAGCCAGCTTCGGTGCTCGATGACGGCGCCCGGCTTGAGCCCGGGGACGGTGGGGAGGGTGATCGCCATGGTCACGTTGGTCGCCTTCCTGTTCGATGGGAAGCGTCCATGTTTGCTTGGTAGTGCACCATTCGCGTAGTAGATCGTGTTTGCCGCAGGCGAACGTCGCCGTCTCGAACACGAAGGCCCCTGCCGGTGAGGGCCTGTTCTGTCCTGTCTCGATGACCATGGCGAAGTCTCGGTGAGCTTGGCCAGCAGCCGATCCCTGACTCCCCAGGGTCAAAGCGCTTCATGGCTATGCTCGCTGTAGTCAGGCAGACAGAAGTCGGTGGTGCCCACAGGGCACACGCTGGGATGCTCTGAGTTGTGACGCGAACACAGTTCCCTCTAACTGCTGCCTACCAGGCCAAGGGGCTCCGCTACATGCGGGAGATCCGCCGTGCGATCGAGGCGTATTGGTACGCGACCATGGAGGATTCGGAGGCGGCGGCGCTGGAGGTCCGACGGGTAGCGTCCGCGGTGAACATCCTTGATGAGACCGTGTTCTTGCCTGCCTTCGGCGACGACTACCGGCGGCATCGTGCCCGTGATCCATTGGGCAAGGTCGTCATGGGGCTCGAACTGATCCGCAACTGCGAAGAGCACTCACCCGTACTCTTCGAGGGCTTGCTCGTACCACGTGCCTACTTCGGTGTCCCCATGTCCATGGCGCCCACTCGCATGCGCGTGGTCTACGACTGGGCCCAGTACGCGGACATGCCGGCCGACTACGTGAACATCGATCCGACGGCCAGTGAAAAGTTGAAGCGGGCCCGTGGAGAGGCGCAGGATGCCTACCGCAAGGAAGTACAAGGCCGTCCGGTCATTGACACCTTGTTCGACTCGGTGCGCTTCTTTCAGTCCCTTGACCCTCAGTTGATTGCTGGCGAACCACCGCTCGTGCGTTGGGCGTTCGCAGAGTCCACTGATCTGGAGTCGCTGGTTGAGGTCCCTGACACGGACCTGCGGCTGGAGAGCCCGCGCACACACCTGGTGTACCGGCCGATGGGCCTGGACCACTACGAGGTCTTCCTTCTGGATATCGCCTGCCGGAGTTCCGATCGGCGCTCGGCCGGATGGCCGGCCTGGGACAGGGCAGTAAAGGATCGGAAGAACGGTCTGGTTCGGCAGGCCAAGGATCGCAATCCGCCTGGCCGGTTCCGCGAGGTCCGCTACCAGTTGTTCGAGAACGGCAAGGTCATCGGATACAGCGGGGTCGGCGAAGGCCCGCATTTCCCGGGCGAGCCGTGGGTTGAACGGACGCGCCAAGTCGCCAACGACGTGGGCCGCGGCTATCCGTACTTCGTTCGCACGGGCGACACCATGGTGCGGCTGCAGCAGACTGGCCCCCAGACTGTCACCGCCGTCTCTGGCGAGCGTGATCTCCTCACCGAACTCGATGATGCCGGCGATCGGCCGGGTATGGACGTGAGCGGGCTGAAGATGCTGGAGGACAATCCGGACATGTACCTGTGGACACGTCCGCGAGCAGTCCCTCCAGTCTGACCCGCCGGCCAAGGTTCAACACCAGAGGACAGCAGACCACTCGTCTCGGTGAAGTTGGCGAAGTTGGCGGACAGGGGCTCCTACGTCTGACCATCGTGGTGACGTGACGGTTGCTCGAAGTGTTGCCGGTGGGGCGCCGGCGGTGGTGCGGGGGTTCGAGATCGCCTATGTCGACCGGAACGGCGGGGAACACCGTGCGGCGTTGGCTGACGCTGCCGGGGTGCGCTTCGAGGAGGGACGGCCGGTTCGGTCGTTTCCGTCCTGGCGAGGGCAGCGCAACTATCCCGGGCTGTGGTGGTCTGCGACGTCCGACCAGCACGTCGGCTACGAGTCGTGGCTGGAGCGCGACCACGCGATGCTGCTGGACTTCGACCGGCAGGTCACCGGCTTCGCGTCGCAGCCGTTGTGGCTGTTCTGGCAGGAGGGCGGGAAGCGGAGGTCGCACGCGCCGGACTGGTTCGCCCGTCGTGCCGACGGCTCGGGGCTGGTGGTGGACTGCCGTCCGCTGGACCGGATCAAGCCGCGGGACACAGAGGCGTTCGCGGCGACGGAGCGGGCCTGCCGCGAGGTCGGCTGGTCCTATCAGGTGGTCGGGACTGTGGAGCCGGTCGTGTTGGCCAACATCCGGTGGCTGGCCGGCTATCGCCATCCCCGGCATGCCGTGAGCCGCTTCGTGGAGCCCCTGCTCGGCGCGTTCACGGGGCCGACGCCGGTACGGCTGGCGGTGGAGCGGGTCGGCGATCCGATCGCGGTGCTGCCGGTGCTGTTCCACCTGCTGTGGTCCGGGGTTCTGGTCGCGGACTTGTCGGTGGTGCTCGGCGAGGCCGCCCTCGTCAGCGTGGCCGAGGGGACCGGGCGGTGACGGGCCTGGCCCGGCCCGGTGTTCTGCGGGTCGGCGATCAGGTGCGCTTCGACGGCGGAGAGCACACCGTGGTGGCGATCGAAAACACTTCGGTGAGGCTGTTGGGCGCGGACGGCGCCTCGCGAGTGGTGCTGCTGCCGTTCCTGCTCGCGGACGAGGACTTCGCTCTGCTGGGTGCGGACGGGCCTGGCCCGGCCCTGGCACCGACGGGACTGCTGGAGGCCGCGCCGGCCGAGGCGCTCGCACAGGCACGGTTCTGGGAACGCCATGTCGTCGAGATCGAGACCGGCCTGCCGCCGGACTCGCCGCCCGGGACGGTTCCGCGGCCGGGCTACGACCCGGCGACCACCACACTGGCGGAGCGTCAGAGAGCGAAGGCCCAGGAACTGGCGGCGGTCGGCCGGCCGGTGGGGGAACGCACGCTGCAGCGGATCCGCAGCCGCTACCGCGAGCAGGGCCTGCTCGGCCTGGTCGACCAGCGGACGATGCGCTCCTCCTCACCGACCGGGCGGACCGATCCGCGGGTGGTCACGGCACTACTGCAGGCGATCGGCGAGGAGACCGAGGTGTCGACCGGCACCCGGGCGAGGCTGATGCGCCGGGTCGAACGGGCTCTGGCGGACGAGTACGGCGACAAGGCGGTGCCGTTGCCGTCCCGGGCGGTGCTCTACCGCCTGGTCGACCGGCTCACGACGGGTCGGCACACCTTCGGGGCGGCCACGACCCGCCGGCAGACCGCGAACCGGCCCACCGGCCCGTTCACGCCGAGCACCGAGGCCCGGCCGGGAGAGCAGGTGCAGATCGACACCACGAAGCTGGACGTCCTGGTGGTCCTCGACGACGGAAGCACGGGGCGCCCTGAGTTGACGATCGCCGTCGACATGGCGACGCGCACGATCTGCGCGGCCGTCCTGCGGCCGGAGAGCACGAAGGCGGTGGACGCCGCCCTGCTGCTGGCGCGGATGCTGGTACCCGAGCCGATGCGGCCGACCTGGCCGCACGCGCTGGCAGCGTCGGCCTCCCTGCTGCCGCACGCCCGGCTCCTGCGGATCGATGCCCGGTTCGCGCAGGCGGCGGCCAAGCCGGTGATCGTCCCGGAGACGATCACCACCGACCACGGGGCGGTCTACCTCTCGCGGACCTTCACCGACGCCTGCCGGCAGCTGGGCATCTCCGTCCAGCTCGCGCACCCGGGCACCCCGACGGACAAGGGCGTGGTCGAGCGGACGTTCTCCTCGATCAACAGCCTGTTCTGCCAGCACGTCGCCAGCTACACCGGCCGGGACGTCAGCCGCCGGGGCACCGACCCGGCCCGCCGGGCGGCTTTCAGCCTGCCGGAGCTCGACGACCTCCTGCAGGAATGGGTGATCGCCGGGTGGCAGTTGCGCCCGCACGCGGCGCTGGCCCACCCCTTCCTGCCACGCCGGTCGATGTCGCCGAACGACGCCTACGCGCTGCTGGTCGCATCGAGCGGCTACCTGCCGATGACCCTCGGCCCGACCGACTACATCGAGCTGCTGCCGACGACCTGGCGGACCGTCAACGACTACGGGATCCGCATCGACAACCGCACCTACGACGCGCCCGAGCTCGTCCCCTACCGGCGCCAGCTGTCCGGGGTCAGCGCACAGCGGGGCCGCTGGGAAGTCCACTTCGACCCGCACGACGTCTCCCACGTCTTCGTACGCGACCACCGCGCGGGCGGCTGGATCACCGCCGAGTGGACCCTGCGCAAGTTGATCGCCCGGCCCTTCTCCGACAGCCTCTGGCGCCAGGCCCGCCGGACGGTCGCCGCCCGCGGGCACGACGACACAGACCAGGCGAGGATCGCCCGCGCGCTGGACGACCTGCTGCAGCGCGCGGGCCGTCGGCCGCACTCGCCGCGGCCGGCGGTTCCCGAACCCCACCTGCCGCAGGTCCGACTCGCCGGAGGCTTGCCCGCGACCGGGGCCGAGCACTTCGACGAGGCGGACGCGGACGACGCACCGCTGGCCGAGGTGATCCCGTTCGGCATCTTCGACCCGTTCAGCGAGGAGGACTACCGGTGAGCACCGAGCAGGACCTCGCGCCCGGCCGGCCCGCCCTGACGACCAAGGAGGGGTGGGCCAGGTTCGTCAACCACCTCCCCGCCACGGTCACGCTGCTTCGGCCGAAGGAGCTGGCGGCCCTCAACGAGGTCGAGCGGGCGCTCTACGACGAGGCCCGGATCGAGCACCACACCGAGGTCCTGGTCGCGAAGACCCCCACGATGATGGAGATCATCCGCACCGGCCGCGAACTGACCCTGCTCAACCGGCGTCAGGTCTCCGCCCGGCGCGGGCTGATCGTCACCGGCGAGCCCGGCACCGGCAAGACCACCGCGATCACCCAGCTCGGCAAGGCGCACGAGCAGCACGTCCGGCGCCGTCTTCCGGCGGGGGCGGGCCCCCGGATGCCCGTGGTCTACGTGACGGTGCCGCCCGCCGCGACCCCGAAGATGCTCGCGATGGAGTTCGCCCGGTTCCTCGGCATCCCCCTGGTCGGCGGCCAGAACCAGGCCCAGATCACGAACGCCGTCTGCGAGGTCCTGGCCGAACTGGGCTGCGAGCTGGTGTTGGTGGACGAGATCCACAACCTCAATCTCACGACCAGGGCCGGAGCGGAGGCTTCCGACCAGCTGAAGTATCTGTCCGAACGGATCACCGCGACGTTCGTCTACGCCGGCATCGACGTCGAGCAGGCCGGCCTGTTCACCGGGACCCGGGGCAAGCAGATCGCCGGACGCTTCGTGAGTGTGACCGCCAAGCCGTTCACGACCTCCACCGCAGCCCACAAAGCCCAGTGGCACCAACTGCTGGCCACCATGGAGCAGTCGCTGCGGCTGCACCGGCACCGGCCCGGCACCCTCGTCGACCAGTCCGACCTCCTGCACCACCGCACCTCCGGCATGATCGGAAGCCTCGCGCACCTGGTCCGGGCCGCCGCGGTCAGGGCCATCCTCTCCGGCACCGAGCGAATCACCGTCCCGATCCTGGAAGACATCCCGCTCGACACCGCCGCGGAAGCGAGTGCCCCACGTCGACGGACGGCCAGAGCCGCCGGGACCCTCCAGCGCAAGGACGCCGGATGAGGGACACGCGAAACGCCCACCAGGCCCCGGCCCGCTCGCTGCCGATCCCAATCCGCCCCTGGGGAGGCGAGTCGCTGACCTCGTTCGTCCAACGCCTCGCCGCCGCCAACCGCACCCGGGACACGATCCTTTGGAAGACCATCGCCAGACCGGAGTCCTCGTCCCTGGGCAGCCACCTTGAGTTCTTCGAAGCCCTGCTCAACCCGCCAGCCGCGGACCGCCTGGCAGTGATCAGCGGCCTGCCCCTGGCGCGGCTGTCGGTGGCACTCCCGGCCCTGGGATGGGCCCGCCAGCATGCCCCGGACCTCATGGAGAAGAAGACCCCGGCCGTCCGGTTCCAAGCCGCCATGGGCTACACCCGCCGAGCCTGCCCCCACTGCGCGATCCGCCGCAACACCGCGCCGCCCCGCCTCCACCTGCCCATTACCCAGATCATCTGCACCCGCCACCAGCACTGGCAGAGCGTCACCATCAGCGGATCGTGGGCGAAGGCGACCGAACGGCCGCCTTCCCCGCAACCGGTCGATCTGAGCCCCCTCGCCGGCATGGCCGCCGCTCAGAGACGACTGGCCCAGATCCTCCGCTGCTACGGCCCCGATGTTCTGGTCATGAGCGTTCGCGACGCCCGCTCGATCGCCGAGAAGTGGGCCGCAGACCGATGGGCTGAACCAGCGATGGTGCAACGCTGGCAGACACGCGCACGCAAACTGGACTGGCCCGCCGAAGCGGAGACGATCACGCAGAACAGCGAGGCTGGCGCGATCGTCTCGCACCCTGAAGTCGCGACCCTGGCCGCTTTCCTTGCGCCTTTGACCGTCGCCCCGACCGAGTTCTTCTACCCGGAGAACAAGGACGAGATCCGCGCGCTGGTCGACCGGACGAGAGCGGCACTCGGACTGACACCCCTCGCAGCCGCCGCTTGCCAGTGGCCATGCAGTGCCCCCCGCACGTCAGCTGATGCGATCTGGAACCACATCGACCAAGTCAGGGTGACGCGCGGGCGTCACCGATGGCGCCAACAAAGAAGTGCCATGATCCCTGAGCTCGGCATCCCCGATCCGTCTCACCAAACCTGGCAATCCGCAGCTCGACATAGCCGCGTCCGCCATGATCGGTGAGACCGGACACCCGGGTCCGGCTGCAGCCAGGGCTCGGTCAGTTGGCCGCGTGCTTGGCGTTGATCTCGGCGACCAGGCCCTCGACCAGGGTCCTGATGGCGTCGCGGATCGGGCGGACCGCTTCGAGGCCTCGGCCGGCCGGGTCCTCCAGCTTCCAGTCGAGGTACTTCTTGCCGGGGAAGTACGGGCAGGCGTCGCCGCAGCCCATGGTGATCACGTAGTCGGACGCCTGGACGGCCTCGGCGGTGAGGACCTTCGGCTTCTGGTCGGAGATGTCGATGCCCAGCTCGGCCATGGCGGCGACGGCGGCCGGGTTGACCTCGTGGCCGGGGGCGGAGCCGGCGGAGCGGACTTCGACGCGGTCCCTGGCGAGGTGGGTGAGGAAGCCGGCGGCCATCTGGGAGCGGCCAGCGTTGTGGACGCAGACGAACAGCACGGAGGCGAGCGGCGCGGCGGTCATCAGTGGGCGGTCCTTCGTTCGGGTCGGGCATCCGGACCGGGGCGGCCACGGCGGCAACCGCAGGACGTGTCAGCTGTCGCTGGTGTCAGTCCCGGCTGATGTGAAAGTATCAGCCCATGGTGATGTCAGTCGACACTGAACTGTTGCGAGCGCTGTCCGACCCCTTGCGGCTGCGGATCGTGACCCTGCTGGCCCGCGAGACCCTGTGCACCACGCACCTGGTGGAGGAGACCGGCGCCCGCCAGACCAACCTCTCCAACCACCTCAAGGTGCTGCGGGACGCCGGGGTGGTGGACACCGAGCCGTGCGGGCGCTTCACGTACTACCGGCTCAAGCCGGAGGCCTTGGAGACGTTGTCCGCGCAGTTCGCCGACCTCGCCGCCACCGCCCGCGCGAACGCCGACGTGAAGAGGTCCTGCTGATGCCCCGCACCGAACCCGCCGCCCAGGCCGGGCCCGAGGCGGCGTCGGTGGCCGGGAAGCTGTCCTTCGTCGACCGCTACCTCGCGGTGTGGATCCTCGTCGCGATGGCCGTCGGCCTGGGCCTGGGCCGGCTGATCCCCGGGCTGAACGACGCTCTCGCCAAGGTCGAGATCGGCGGGATCTCCCTGCCCATCGCGCTCGGGCTGCTGGTCATGATGTACCCGGTGCTGGCGAAGGTCCGCTACGACCGCCTCGACACCGTCACCGGCGACCGGAAGCTGATGGCCTCCTCGCTGGTGATCAACTGGATCGTCGGGCCCGCGGTGATGTTCGCCCTGGCCTGGATCTTCCTCGCCGACCTGCCCGAGTACCGCACCGGGCTGATCGTCGTCGGCCTGGCGCGCTGCATCGCCATGGTGATCATCTGGAACGACCTCGCCTGCGGCGACCGCGAGGCCGCCGCCGTCCTCGTCGCGCTCAACAGCGTCTTCCAGGTCGTCATGTTCGGCGTGCTCGGCTGGTTCTACCTCGACCTGCTGCCCGGCTGGCTGGGTCTCGGCGAGGGCGAGCACCTGGACGTCTCGATGTGGAAGATCGCGCTCAACGTCGTCGTCTTCCTCGGCGTCCCGCTCGTCGCAGGGTTCATGACCCGCCGCCTCGGCGAGAGGAAGCTCGGCCGCGAACGCTACGAGAGCGGCCTGCTCCCGAGAATCGGCCCCTGGGCCCTGTACGGGCTGCTGTCCACGATCGTGATCCTCTTCGCCCTCCAGGGGAGGACGATCACCTCGCAGCCGCTGGACGTCGCCCGGATCGCGCTGCCGCTGCTGGTCTACTTCGCGCTCATGTGGTTCGGCACCTTCGCGCTCGGCAAGGGGCTCGGCCTCGCCTACGACCGCACCGCCACCCTCGCGTTCACCGCGGCCGGCAACAACTTCGAGCTCGCCATCGCGGTCGCGATCGGCACGTTCGGCGTCACCTCCGGCCAGGCCCTCGCCGGGGTGGTCGGCCCCCTGATCGAGGTGCCCGTCCTGATCGCCCTGGTCTACGTCTCGCTGGCCTGGCGCCGAAAGTTCACCCCGGCAAGCTGACCGACGACCGCCGCGGCAGACGGGCCCGCCCCCAGATCGGGGGCGGGCCCGTCTGCGCTCGCCGGGGCCGGTCAGTGGACGGCGGGGCTGCGGCGCTCGATCAGCACGGTGTCGCGCCAGCGACCGTGATGGCGGGCGACGCGCTCGCGGGTGCCGATCACGCGGAACCCGGCGCGGGCGTGCAGGGCGAGGCTGGCGGTGTTCTCCGGGAACACCGAGGACTGGATCGTCCAGATCCCGGCCTGCTCGGTGGAGTCGATCAGCGCGGCCAGCAGCGCGCCGGCGACACCCCGGCCCCGCGCGTCGGGGTGGACGTAGACGGAGTGCTCGACCACCCCGGCGTAGGCGGGACGGGAGGAGACCGCGCTCACCGCGGCCCAGCCCAGCACCCGGCCGTCGGCGCCGAGCGCGACGTGCCGGTGGCCGGGCAGGCGAGCGGCGTCGAACGCCTCCCACGGCGGGATCTCGGTCTCGAAGGTGGCGTTGCCCTCCTCGATCCCGGCCCGGTAGACCGCCAGGACCTGTTCGGCGTGCTCGGGCAGCATCGGGGCGAGGGCGGGAAGGGCGCGGGGAGCAGGCCGGTGGCGCGGGTCGGGCATCAGCGGTCGAGGTCGAGCAGCGCGGCCATGCCGGCCACCACCGACGGGGCGACGCGGTAGTACACCCAGGTCCCGCGCCGCTCGGAGGTCAGCAGCCCGGCCTCGCGCAGCTTCTTCAGATGGTGGGAGACCGTCGGCTGGGACACCCCGACGTCCTGGATGTCGCACACGCACGCCTCCCCGCCCTCGGCGGAGGCGACCTTCGAGAACAGCCGCAGCCGCACCGGGTCGCCGAGCGCCTTGAACATCGCCGCCATCGTCACCGAGTCCCCGACGGACAGCTCCGCCGAGGACAGCGGCGCGCAGCACGGCACGGCCTCGGCCTCCAGGACCGGCAACTCCAGATTCGACATGCGTCTATGTTGACACCTGTCGATCCGGGGTGGCAAGGTCGAGATCGTCAGCGCATCGACGTTTGTCGAATCAGGCGGGTCCGGTCGAACCGTCACCCGCCCGTTCCGAAGGAGACCACCGCCATGACCTCTGCCACCGGCCTGCCCGTCCTCGTCATCGGCGCCGGCCCGATCGGCCTGGCCGCCGCCGCCCACCTCACCCGGCGCGGCCTCGACGCCCTGGTCCTCGAAGCCGGGCCCGCCGCCGGAGCCGCGGTGCGCGAGTGGGGCCACGTGCGGCTGTTCTCCACCTGGGCCGAACTCGTCGACCCCGCCGCCGAGACGCTGCTGGCCCCCACCGGCTGGACCCGCCCCGACCCGGCCGCCTACCCCACCGGCGCCGACTGGGCCGAGCAGTACCTCCAGCCCCTCGCCGACGCCCTCGGCCACCGCGTCCGCTACAACACCCGGGTGACCGGCGTCGCCCGCGCCGGCCGCGACCGGATCGTCGACTCCGGCCGCGACGAGCAGCCCTTCACCGTCCACCTCACCCACGCCGACGGCCACGAGGAGCGGATCACCGCCGCCGCCGTCATCGACGCCTCCGGCACCTGGAACACCCCCAGCCCGGCCGGCGCCGACGGCCTGCCCGCCCTCGGCGAGCACGCCAACGCCGACCACCTCTCCTACCGCGTCCCCGACCTCGACGACCCCGCCGTCCGCTCCCGGTACGCGGGCCGGCGCACCGCCGTCATCGGCTCCGGCGCCTCCGCGTTCACCGCCCTGGCCGCCCTCGCCCACCTCGCGAAGACCGAACCCGGCACCCACACGGTGTGGGTCCTGCGCCGCGGCATCACCGGCTCCACCTTCGGCGGCGGCACCGCCGACCAGCTCCCCGCCCGCGGCGCCCTCGGCCAAGCCGCGAAGGCCGCCGTCGAGAACGGCCACGCCACCGCCCTCACCGGCTTCCGCACCGCCGCCATCGAGAAGAACACCGACGGCCGGCTCGCCCTCGTCGCCGAGGACGGCACCCGCACCGAGGACCTGGACGAGGTCATCGTCCTGACCGGCCTGCGCCCCGACCTGTCCTTCCTCGGCGAGCTGCGCCTCGGTCTCGACGAGCGCCTCCAGGCCCCGACCGCGCTCGCCCCGCTGATCGACCCCAACCAGCACTCCTGCGGCACCGTCTACCCGCACGGTGTCAACGAGCTCTCCCACCCCGAACAGGGCGTCCACCTCGTCGGCGCGAAGTCCTACGGCCGCGCCCCCACCTTCCTCGCCCTCACCGGCTACGAGCAGGTCCGCTCCGTCGCCGCCCACCTCGCCGGCGACCACGACGCCGCCCGGCGCGTCGAACTCACCCTCCCCGAGACCGGCGTCTGCGGCGGCGCCGGACTCTTCGACCAGCCCGACGCCCAGCAGGACACCGAAGGCGGCTGCTGCGCCACCCCGGCCGCCCCCCAGCTCATCACCCTGGGCACCGCACCGCAGTCGTCCTGCTCCACCGGCGCCTGCTGACCGCCACCTACCCTCACAGGGCCGCAGTCGGGACCGCTGGTCCCCGGCTGCGGCCCTGCTCGTGGTGATCTCCGCAGACGGCACCGACAAAGTGCCATGATCACTGCGACAAGGCCGCCCGTCGGAGGGGCGGTGTAGTTGGCGGACCGCAGGTCACGGCGTCGGCCTCCGCCAACTTCGCCGAGACCGGACATGTTCGGTGGTGGACCACTCGTCTCGGTGACGATGGCGAGGCTGGCGGACAGGGGCCTCTACGTCTCGTCGTGGTGGTGTAGCGGCATCTCAGCGTGTTCTGCGGATGGCGTCGGTGGCGGCCTTGGCGATCGCGGCGGGAGCGCTGGAGGGGCGGGGCAGGTGGAGCAGGGTGGTCCCTGGCAGGTGGATGGAGTTCGCGCTGAGGGTGAGCTGGAGCACGGCGCAGCCGGCGGCGGTGAGGCGCTTGATGCGGGTGACGGCCTGAGTGGTTTCGTCGCTGCGGTAGCGGGCGTCGGTGACGATCACGAGGAGGCGGCCTGTGCCGGGGCGGCCGAGGTCGAGACCGTGGTCGAGCGCGTCGATGGCGTCGCCCAGGTTGTGGCTGGCGCCGCGGGCATCGAAGTTGGTTACGCGTTCTGGCGCCCGGTGGGTGGGTCGGGTCAGTGCGGTCAGATGCATGTCGTAGGCGATGGTGGAGGTGCGGGAGTCGGGGTCGGTCAGGGCCGCTGCACGGGCCACGATCCAGGCCGCGGACGCGACGGGTTTGCAGGCGGCGCTCATGGAGCCGGAGACGTCGACGGCGATGCCCACTCGTAGCGGTGGGGCGGGTGAGTGGCGGCGGCGGGTCTGGGTGAACGGCTCTGCGGTGGGCACCGCCCCGGCGGCGCGCTGGGCGTCGCGGGCGAGGGCCTGGCGCATGTTGAGGCGGCCGGGCGGGGTGGGGCTGGTGCTCCGCTCCTCGGTGCGCTCGCGGTAGGCGGCGGCGCGAAGGGCGCGGCTCAGGCGCGCTGCGGCGCTCTGCTCGGCGGCGGTGGGCTTGCGGGTGCCGGTGATCGGGTTGCCGTAGGGCGCCGGTGTGCCGTCGGGGCTGACGGTGGTGCCGCGGGGGTTGAAGACCGACTTGGCGGTGGCGGCGGCCTTGCGTCGCTGGCCGGCCTCCTGGGCACGGCCTTGAGCCTGTGCCCTGGACCGCGCGGCCACGGCGTTGGTGGCGGCGGCTTGTGCCGCGAGGTCGGCGGCGTTGTTCGCGTCCATGCTGTCCATGACGACCGCCGCGGCGGCGGACAGCAGGTCGGTGAGGTCCTTCGGCACGGGCAGGGCGGGGGCAGCGGTGTCCAGGGCGTCGCACCAGTCCTGGCCGTGCGCGAGCATGGTGGTGGCGTCGTAGTCGGCGCACCGGTGGGCGGCGGTCCAGATGCCGGTGAGGGTGGCCAACAGGTCGGTGCCCAGGACCCTTTCACACAGGTCGGCGACGGCCCTGGTCTCGCCGGCGTCCAGAATGCCGGCGTCCCGGCGGCCGAGGATCAGGGCCGCCACACCGGCGGCGTGCTCGATGCCCTGGACGCTGGGGTTGGCGATGTCGGGCATGACCAGGGTGCGGGCGCTGGTGCGCAGGTACGCGCGGTCGGTGGGCCGCCTGACCAAGTGGGCGCCTTCGGCACGGCTCTCCTCCAACAGGAGCGCGGCCTCGACGACGCGGGCATCCGCGTCGTCGGGCTGTTCCCACGCGGAGTGGGCGGCGTGGGCGGCCTCGTGAACGAAAACTCCCCAGGCGGCGGGATAGCGCTCCTCGTCGCCCACGATCCGGGGGTGGATCTCGTGGGGTTGGAGGGGGGCGAACAGACCGGAGTCGAACTCGATCTCCGCCAGGCGGGGGAAGTAGGCGGCCGGTGCGCCGCTGCGGGTGCCGGGGCGGCAGGTGACGAGCAGGTCCTGGCGGCCGGACAGGGCGACCAGTCGGTCGCCGAGTTCGGCTCCCACGCGTAGCCACGCGGCCGGGGAGGAAGGGGGCTGTGCGGGTGGGGCGCCGTCGTCGTCCCAGCGTGCGAGGTCGGCGTCGTCGTCGGGCGTGATGGTGGAGGGCTGGATGTGGTGGTGGGCGCTCATCGCGGGCGGCGCCGGTGCGCGGGGCCGGTGCTGCCCGGGTGCGGCTGGGCGGCGGAAGTGGTCGCGGCGGAGAGCTGCCGGCCGAGGGTGAGGGGGGCGACCTGCTTGACGCCGGCAATCTTGCTGACGGCGGCGGCGACGGCGTCGCGGTCCTCGATGGGTGCGATGCCGACCAGGTTCGCGAGCGCGGCCTTGGTGCCGAGGACGGCCTCGGTCTTCTGGTAGCTGAGCAGCTCCCGCAGCTGGGGGGCCCAGCCCAGCTCTCCGAGCTCGACTTGGGCGGCGAGGTGCCGGGCGACCCGGACCACCCGAGCGTCGATCCGCAGGGCCAGGGCGAGGTCGTAGTCCGTGCCGACCTGGATCTGCACGCTGAACCGGCTCGCGAGCGCCTCCGTGAGAACGGCGCCGTGCACGCCCGGATTGTGGCCCGCCACCATGTAGAAGCCCGGCTCGGCCTTGATGGTCTCGCCCTTGTGGGCCTTGACCTGGATCTGGCGGCGCCCGTCCATGGCCGGGTAGAGCGCGGCCAGGACCTTCGGTGAGATCAGGGTGGCGTCGTCGATCAGCAGGGCGCGGCCCTCGGTCATCGCGGTGACCAGCGGACCGTACTGGAAGACGTAGTTGCCGCCGTCTTCCTGCGTGTACTCGCCGATCAGGTCGCCGACCGTGGTGTCGCCGTCGCCGGCGACGGTGAGCAGGTCGGGGAACGCCGCCTCCACCAGGGAGGTCTTGCCGGTGCCTGGGGGGCCGTAGAGCAGCACCGGCACATCGGCGTCGCGCAGGCGAGCCAGCGCCTCGACGTCGGGCAAGTCGGCCAGCTCCCGGGGGTGGTAGAGCTGCCCCCCAGCGCGGCGGATCGGGCCGACCTGATTCGGCGCGGCCGGTGCGGGAGCGGTCGTGCGGGCCGTTGCCGCCTGGGCGCGGGGAGAGTGGGTGCCCGGTGGACTGATCACCGCGGTCTGCGCGGCGGCGGCCGTCTTCCCGTTCGCGCGGAACTGCTTTCCGGTGCCGAGCTGATCGGCCTCGCCGCGTCGCACGAGGGTCGTGACCGCTTGCTGGACAGCACCGTGGGAGTGGCCCAGTGCCTTGGAGATTTCCCCGATGGTGAGCGGGTCCGTCGGACGGTCGGCCAACATTCGGGCCACCTTGGCCCGCAGCTCGCCAGGCTTGGCGTGTGCTGTTTTGACGGGCGGTCCGGGTGTGGTCAAAGCGATGATCCTCCAACGGGGCGGCGTGTGGCCAGAGTTGGCATTCCTGGGGGCGGGCCGTCACCGGGTGCGGGGGCGGGTGGCGGTCTGGTTATTGGTGGTGGGCGGGACCGGAGCCACGGCCGCGGCAGGGCTGGCAGCGGCGGCGGGGCTGGTGGCGCGGGCCGCAGCGCTGCGGGCGCTCTCGATCCCGATGGGCGGCAGGGGGTTGTCCGGCGCGCCAGCGCGCCGGGTCCACTCGTAGGCCGCATCGAGGTCCGGGAAGCCGCCCTCCCGCAGGGTGTAGGTGCGGCCGGGGTAGTCGACGTCCTCGTAGAACACCCGGACGGGGTGTTCGCCGGCTGCGGGCCGCTGGTCCTCGGCGATGATCCAGGTGTTGAAGTCGTAGACCAGGTCCTCGTTGCTGCTGGGTGGGCCGCCCGAAGAGTGGGCGGGGTCCAGGACGAGGTCGGAGGTGTACGAGTTCGCGATCCAGTACCTGTCGCCGGCCTGGGCGAGCCGCTGCTCCAGTTCGCGGCTGGGCTGGTCGCAGGTCGGAAGCCACTCGTGGTTCGGTGTCACCTGGCCGAGGTCGGCGCCGCGGGAGACGAGCCAGTTCTGCGCGAGCGCCACGATCGGCGCCCGCTGGTACTCAAGCCGGAACGTTCCGGCGCCGAGGTCGCGTCGGACGTGGATTCCGGCGAGCTGTTCCGAGCCGGGGATGTTCCAGGTCATGGTGCCGTCGTGGACGACGAGGTAGGAGTCCGTCAGCAGCGGTGCGTGCGGGTTGGTGGTGTTCTGCACGGCCAGGACGCCGACGTTCCGCTCGTACGCGAACTCCCACCACCTGCGCTTGTCCTCCTCGGTGTGGGCTTCGAGGTCCTCGACCTGGAGGGCCTCGTCAATGGCGAGGAGTGGCTCATTGACGTCGGTGATGGCATTCTCCGGTGTTCTCGGGGGACGTTGAGGTGCCGCAGGACCATTCGGGGCGCGGCTGGCGCTAGCGGCGGCAGCGCGATCGGTGACGGGGCCGACGACGGTGACCTCCCGGTCGGTGACGACCAGCGGGTCGATGTCGGTGTCGGTAGGCAAGGAGGTCTCCAGGAGCAGGGGCACGATCACCGCGAGGTTGCTGGTGGGTTCGGGCCGGTCCGGGCGCCCCCGCCGGTCACCGAAGCGGGCAGGGACAGCCGTCGGAGGTCAGGGGCGGGAGGATCACCGGGACCGTGGGGGCGAGGTCGGCCCGCTCACGGGGTCCGCCCGGCCCAGCTGGGGGCCCGGCCCCCGGCTGGGCCGGGCGGCGTGGGAGATCTTGTCGCTGGTCTGTACGGGCGTGCCCGGCAGGGGCGCCCCGTCGGCGCTCACCGGCTGGCGGAGTGCTCGGTGCAGGCACACGGGGTGGCCGGCGGCGAGCAGCTCGCTGGCTGCCGAGCGGGCCCGCGCGTCCGGTCCGTGCTGGTTTCCGTCGCTGGGCAGGCGCAGCCAGGAGTCTCCTCGAAGCCGGCCTGAAGCAAGATCCGCCGGGCTGCGGCGTTGTAGCCGGTGGTGGTGATCTCGCCGGTGTTGGTGTGCCGGATCGTCACGAACGGCTGGGATGTGCGCTCTGCTGGCGCCGCTGCCTCGTGGACGGGCGAGGGCCCCTGGACGACGAGGGTGCGGGCCGTCGGCAGGAACTCGAGCGCCTCCATGCGGTGGTCGTGCAGGCCCTCGTCGATCCTGGCCAGGGCATGCATGAGCGTGTACGCGGAGACGGAGTCCGGGCCGGGGCGAGTCTCGTCGAGGTAGCGGTCGACTGCGGTACAGGCATGGGCGACAAGCCGCTCGGCGGCGTGGAGCAGGCCGCCGTCCTCCAAGAGGAATTCAAGGAGTTGGCCGAGCTGATCGGTGCCGACTGTGGTGAGGTGATCGGCGAGTTCGTGCAGTGTCGCAGCGCTGGCCTTGACGTTGGCGACGGAGTCGAGAGGATGCGAGGTCAGGACTTCTCCGTGATTCGGGGCTGGGAGGGCTTGGGCGGCCAGTGCCAGCCGTGTTCCGGGGGTGCGGGACTCGGCGGTGCAGGGGCCTGCGGGGTCTCACCGCTGCGTGGGGCTTGGGGGACGTGGAACGGAGCCCGGGCGGCCCGCCGGCACCGTGGTGCCCGCAGCGGCGCGAACGGGCAGCGATCGGGTGATTGCTGCGGTCCTGCGGCCGGTGGAGGCGGTGAGGTACTGCGCGGCGGCCGGCGTTGTCGGGCGTCCAATCGTTCCGGCCGCAGCGACGTCTGGTTGGAGCCGTGTGGTCGTGCGCTCCGCTAGGCCCTGTTCCGCCCGGGCCTCGGCCTGTTCCCAGCATGCCGCCCGCCGGTCCGAGCCTGCCGGGTCGTAGTACTCCCGGAGCCGGCTCAGCTGTTCGCCGATGCCGCGCGTTCCGGCCAGCGGCAGCACGCTGTGCGGTACTGCAGGGCGCAGCACGTCCGCGTAGCTGGTTCCGCCGAGGAACACCACCTCGGCGTTGGGGAGGTCGAACGCCTCGGCGTGCTGTCGCAGGTGCTCGCTGGTGACGGCCGCGGTGTCGGTGATGGCCATGTCGTAGGGGCCGAGCAGGCGGTCGGGGCGTACCAGGCCGTGTTTGGCGGAGAGGATGAGGACGGTGCCCCAATGGCTGGTCAGGGCGTCGGCGGCGCGGCGCAGTGCGCGGTGGTAGCTGCCCGTGTAGAGCTTCCCGGCGGGCAGCCATGTCTGTGCGTCGGTGGTGGCCTTGCGGTTGCCGCAGGCCACGATGACCGCTCGCCGTCGCGGTGCGGGGGCGCCGTGGCGGAGGGCGTACTGGCGGCCGTTCTCGGTGAGGTGGACGGTGACGGCGTGGGCCTGGTCGTAGGTGAAGCGGTGGCCGCTGGACAGCGGCCGGAGCCACGCGAGTCCGTGGTCGGCCAGATACCGCAGGGTCCGTCCATGGACGGTGGCGGGAAGGAGGTGATCGGGGTCGGTGGCGGCGGCGAGGACGGCTTCGTGGGCGGTTCGGGGCAGGGTGTCACCCGGGACGGCGCTCACCGGCGCGCGATGGCGGAACGGATGTCCCCACCGACCTTGGCCGTCTCCGCAGGTGTCGGTGGCGGGGTGGACCGAGCGGATGAGGGCTGTTCGGTCAGCGGTATCAGCCCGGGCTCGATGACGCCGAGGTACTCTGCGTTGGCGGTGCTGGCCGCGTCGCGTGGCTGAAGGTCGGCGATGCCGAGGTCGGCGGTGGGTTGGGCGATGAAGGGCTCCGTGGTGTCGTGCCGGTTCAACACCGTCGGCCGTGCGGGCGCGGCGGGTCGGCGGGCTTCGGCACGGGGGCGGTGGTGGCGGGCGGGGACATGCGGGCGGTACTGCTGGCGAGGGCGGCGGTGCGGCGCTCTGCGGGAACGGCGGGCCGCGCGCCCTCCTGGGCGCGCAGCCAGGCCCGGCCGGCGGCGGGGTCGGCTGCCCGGTGCAGGCGCACCGTGTAGGTGCCGGCCTGCTGGTCGCGGGTGACGCGGGCGGCCAGGACCATGGTCCGGTCGGTGCCGAGGTAGCTGCTGGCGGCCAGACCGCTCTCGTGCTCGGGGTCGAGGGTGAGGCCGCAATGGAGCAGGACCTGCGCGGCGGTGAGGTCGTCCACGGTGGCGGGTTCGAGTCCGGCCAGTCCGATGATGTTGCCGTCGGGCTCGCTTCCGGTCATCGGCGCGGCGTCCTGCGGGCCGCAGGGTCGATGGCCGGGGCGGGGAACAGTGTGGGAGTGCCGGTGCCAGGCGCTGTGGCGATGGGCCGACAGCCGCGCGTGCTCGACGTCGGTGCCCAGCCGTGTCGGACGTAGTTCTCGTGCCAGGCGTGGAGCCTGGTGTACAGGGTCCGCAGGTGGAACAGTGCGCGGTTCGCCGCACTGTGGGAGAGGCCTTGCCCGGGGAGTAGCGGTGTGTCCTCGGGGAGCTGGGCGGCCAGGTCGACGGCGCCGGCGAAGGTGAGCCGGGCGGCCAGCTCGCGGTGCGTCGCCGGCTGGTCGGACAGGGAGCGCGGTGCGGTGAGGCTGGGGTCGGCGGCCAGGCGAAGCACGGTCTCGATCGGCACCGCGGTGTGCTCGTCGGGCCGGGCGAGGCCGAGGGACCGGGCGGTGAGGTAGGCGCTCGTCCACACTGGAGCCAGTTCCCCGGCGATCTTTGTGGTGGTCTGTCGCTCGATGTCGTAGCAGCCCGTATGGGCGAGCAGCCGGGCGGTCTGCAGGCGCCGCAGGTGCTCCCGCACGTCGGCGGCGCTCATGCTGTCGTCGGCGGGGAAGTCGGTGGGCCGGGATTCGGCGGGCAGTTCGTGGTAGCGGGCGTCGAAGAATACGCGCACGGTGCCGGGCGCGGACAGCAGCTGAAGGGCCTGCTGGGTGTGCGAGGTGGGCAGGGCGGTCAGGTGGTCGTCCAAGGATCGGGGTTCCGGACCCTGTCGGGGCGGGGAACGGGGATGGTCGATCGGGGGCAGTTGGTCACCGGCCGCGGGCGGGGGGCGACACGGTGGCGGGCAATGCTGCGGCGGTCTCCACCCCGGCCACGGGAACGGTCGTGGAGGTCCGGATCCGGGAGGCCGCAGTGCGGGCGGCGGTGGCTCTGGCGGCAGGTGATTCGGCGGCCTGGCGGTAGAAGTGGACGGCCATGACGAGGTGTTCGACAGCGAGGTGGTAGCGGGCGGCGAGCGCCTCGATGTCGCGGCCGAGGGACGCCAGCAGGCCCCACTGCTCGGTGTCCCGGTGGTCCCCGCTGCGGGTCCGCTCCAGACGCCGGATCGCGACGTCGGCCTGGCGGCGCAGTTCCTGGTCGGCGTCGTCGAGCCGCTCCGCCTGCCGCGCCAGCAGCAGGGCGAGGCTACGCAGCTCCCCCGGCTCGGTGTGCCGGTCGGCCAGGCCGTAGGTGTCCAGGCCCAGGCGCTCCAGGACGAGCAGGCGCCCGGCGAACGCCGGGGCACCGCCGACCAGCGTGGCGGGTGCCGGGCCCGTGGCCGGCCCGGTGGTGGTCATCGTGCCGGCCTTCCTGTGCGGACCGGATCGATGCCGGCGACCTGAGCCGCGTCCGGCGTCGCGGCGGACGGGGATGCCGCCTCCGCGTGGGCGGTCCCGGCGAGGGTGGCGTGGACCCGGGCTCCGGCGGGCGTGAGGCGAAGCTTCTGCCCCTGGTACAGGGACCTGCTCCGGTCGTGCTCGACGAGCTTGCGGTCGATCAGCCAGGTGACGGACACGGCGCTGACGCGCATTCCTGGGCTGATGACGCGCCGACCCTGACGGACGCTCATCGAATGGACGGTGACCTCGCCGCGCGCGACGGCGTCGAGGGCCAGGCGCTGGGAAGCACTCAGCCTTATCGGTCGGGACGGTTCAGCCGCGCGCTGCCGCGTGGGCGCACGGTCCGGTGCGGCGGGCTCGGCCGGCATCCGGGCGGCCAGCAATTGGTGTAGCCCGATGAGGCGGTCCAGTCTTTGGTGGAGCTCGGCGCGGCGTGCGCACAGGAGGTCGAGCGCGTGGGCGCTGGTGCCGATCACGCCGGTGGTCAGCGGCATGTCGGCGTCGAGGCCGTCGATCACGCGCTGCACATCTCCGCGGATACTGCGGGCGGTGGTGACCATGCCCTGCTGGACGTGGTCGAGGCGGCGCGCAACACGGAGGACCTCGGATGCCGAACTGCCTAGCAGGCCACCTTCGTCGTCGCGCCCGCCCGGTATGTCCCTGAGGCGGCCGACGTCGAACTCCTTGAGGACCATCGCGGTGCCGATCGTTGTCGGATCGGCCGACGCGGGCCTGGGCGTGTCGGAGGGCTGGTTCACCGCGTCGCCGCCGCGCGGGCGGCGATGGCGGCGAGGCCGGTCTCGACGGCTTCGGCCAGGGTGTCCACCAGCGGGGCGCCGGCGGTGGCCAGGCGCTCGGGGCAGTGCAGGCCGCCAGTGTGCAGGACCGGGACGGCGCCGACCGCGCGGGCGGCGACCGCGTCGTCGGCGCTGTCGCCGATGACGATGACGGTGGCCGGGTCGATGCCGGGGCCGAGGGCGGCGAGGTGGGCGGCGAGGGCCGGTGCCTTGGTGGAGACCGAGGGGCCGACGCGGCCGTCGATGCGGTCCATCAGCCCGGCGATACCGACCTGCCGTACCTCGTGGAGCAGCCGCTCGTGCGGGGCGAGGGAGAGCAGGGACTGCCCGATCCCGCGGGCGCGCAGGCCCAGCATCACCTGCCGGATACCCGAGCGCAGCTTCACCGGCCTCTGGCCGAGCACGGCGAGGAACGCGGCGTCGTTGCTGGCCCACTCCTCATCGCTGATCGAACGGCCGAGGAGGTGGTCGTAGAACGAGCGGATCGGCACCCGGTGCTGGGCTCGGTAGGTGTCGACGCTGACCGGCCGACCGCCAAGAGCGGGAAGAGTCGCGTTGAGCGCGGCGACGTGGTCGGACAGGTCATCGCGGACGGTGCCGTTCCAGTCCCAGACGATGCGGATGCGGGCGGCGGCGGTGGTGCTGGTGGTCAAGCGCTGGTCTCCTGAGAGGTGGTGGGGCGGGGGTTGAGCAGGTCAATGCGGGGGAGGAGGACGGCCGCGGCCAGGACGGCGGCGAACACCGCCAGGGTGGCGACGGACGCCGTGCCGTGCTCGGCGAGGCGGCCGGCGGCGGCGGTGCCCAGTGCCTGGCCGACGCCGACGACCGCGACCAGCCAGGCCGCGGCCTCGGTGGCGGTGCCGGCCGGGGCCAGGCGATCAGCGAGTTGGAAGCCGATGGCGAGCAGCGGGGAGAGGTAGAGGCCGGGCGCGACGGCGAAGGCGACGGCCGCCAGCGGGACGGTGGTGAACAGCAGCGGCGCGAAGCAGGCCGCGTACCCGCCGGCCGCTGCGAGCAGCTGGTGCTGAGGGGGGAGCGGCCAGGGGGAGCGGGTGTAGGCGATGCCGCCCAGCAGGCTGCCGACGGACAGCGCGGCGGGCAGCAGCCCGGTGAGCCAGCCGGCACCGGTCCGGTCGGCAAGTGCGATGGCCAGGACGTTGAAGGCGCCGAGGTTGACTCCGAGGCAGAGCATCGCGGCGAGCAGGACGAGCAGGCCGCGCGAGCGCAGAGGTCCGCTCCAGTGGACCTCGCGCCGCTCGGCCGGCGGCCAGTCGGCGGGCGGGCGGGTGGCGACGATGCCCGCGCCGATGCCGCCGACGACCCCGCACGCCCACAACGCGGCTGCCGGAGAGAGGAGTTCGCACAGTGCGGTGGCGGCCAGTGGCCCGGCGACGAAGACGATCTCCTGGCTGACGCTGTCCAGGGTGAAGGCCACCCGCTGCTCGGCCGGGTCGGGCACGAGCCGCGGCCACAGTGCGCGAAGTCCGGCCTCCAGCGGCGGTGTTGCAGCACCGGCGAGTACGGCGAGCGCTGCGGCGGTGAGCGGCCGGGCGGCCAGATCGGTCGCGGCGAGCACGCTGAACGCCGTGAACGCCACGCTCGCCGCGAGGGCCGAGACGATTCCCAGCCGCGTGCGGTCGACGACACGGCCGAGCAGCGGCTGGCCGACGGCGCTGGCCAGTGCGTAGAGGGCGGCGAGGGCGGCCCCGAGCAT
Organism: Kitasatospora sp. NPDC097605; assembly: GCF_040302725.1. Lineage (NCBI taxonomy): Bacteria > Bacillati > Actinomycetota > Actinomycetes > Kitasatosporales > Streptomycetaceae > Kitasatospora > Kitasatospora sp. NPDC097605. The sequence goes on from NZ_JBEOSF010000001.1 coordinate 394,205, forward strand.
GACCGGCCCGCCTGCGGCGCGTACGGCGAGCAGCAGAGCGAGGGGCGCCATCGCGGTGGACAGCCGTCCGACGAGGGTGCCGGTGAGCAGTGCGGGCACGTGGGGGCGGGCGAGGACGTCGCGGGTGGTGGGGTGGGGCTGGGAGGTGGAAGCGGGGTGCATGCGGGCGGCGGGGTCTCCGGGTGGGGCGGGGGGTATTAGCCGGGCGGGGCGGCGCGCAGCGTTGCGGTGGCGGCCCCGAGGTGGGCGCTGGCGCTGGTGAGCAGCGCGGCGGCGCGCAGGCGCCCGGCCTGCACGAGCCCGGCTGTGTCGGTGATGGTGCTGTCGGGGTCGGCGAGTTGGTCGAGGACGGTGGCCATCGAGCCGCCGGCCGACAGCAGGGCCTGCTGGGCCTGCTCGATGCGCGAGAGCGCGCGCAGGTGGGCGCCGGTGGGTGGGTCGGCGGCGTCCACTACGGCGGCGGCCGAGGCGCTGACGGTGGCGAGGTGCACCAGGACGGACAGTAGGTTGCGGCTGAGTAGCCGGACCGGGTCCGGGGCGCGGTGGGGCAGATCGAGGGTGCGGGCGAGGGCCTGGACCTGCTCCGACCCCTCCTGGAGGTCGGCGGTCAGCAGCGCGGTCGCCTCCTGGCGGGCGGTGGTCAACGGCTCCTCCGGGCTGCGGCGGCCGGGCTCTGGGCCGGGGTGATGACGAGGGCGGCGGGAGCGGCGGCCCTGGCGGCCGGTGAGGTCTCGCGGGCCGCGTCGGAGCGGTAGGGGTCCGGCCCGATCTCCAGGTAGCGGCGCAGTGCCGTCGGTAGGTCGGAGGTGCGGCGGCGGGCGGGGGACTCGGCGGCGAGGCAGCCGATCACGCTCTCCACGAGCGCATCCGGGCAGTCGCCGACGAGTTCGGCCTCCCAGCCCTCGCCGTCCATGCCGGCGGTGACCAGCCACGCCTGCTGGTCCGGGGGGCACAGGATCTCCGCGAGGTGGTCCGGAGAGGTGATCCGCACGATAGCCCCGTCGCGGGTGTCCGCGCCGTCCCAACCGGCCTCGGACAGGCAGTAGAGCGCCTCATCGAGGTCGCAGCGGTCGGACGCCCCGTCCGTGCCGGCCGCCGCTGCCTCGACCAGCGCCTCGGCCGCCGAGGCGAGGACCTCGTCGGGGGTCTGGGCGCTGAACGTGGCGTGCCAGCCCGGGCCGTGAGCGATGAGCGCCTCCCGCTGGTACGCCTGGTCGGCGGGGTCGTGCAGCAGCACCTGGATGCCGCCGTGGGAAAAGGCCTGGTCGAAGCCCTGGGCGCTACCGGCCCACTGCGCCTCCTGCAGCACCCGGCGGGCCCGCACCACCGAGGAGTACGAGCCGAGGGCGAGATAGGGGGGACGGACACCGACGATCCGGGTGGCCCAGGGGGCATTCGGCAGGGAAGGAGCGACCCGGGGCTTGGGAGCGAGACCGTGAGGCCGGCGGGCCCGGGGAGCGCGGGCGGGCGGGGCGGAACTGGTGGTGGAGTCCATAGGGGTCCTCAGCGCCGCTTGGCGGCAGTCGAGTTGGAGATGACAGGGGTCGGCTGCGCCGGGGCCTGGTCGCTGAAGACCAGCGCGGAGGTCGCCGACCGGAGCGAGGCGGCCTTGGCGCGGGCGGCGGCCTGCTGCGACGGCGAAGCCACAGCTTGCGCAACGGCCACCGGGCCCGGCGCCGCCGGAACCAGCGCACCTGCCCTCGCCGGTGCCGCAGGCGACGGCCCCACGGCGGCCGGACGCGCCGCCGGGGACGACGCGGCGGGAGCGGTGCTGCGGGCGTCGGCCCGGCGGACGGTGGTATCGGCGCGCGGTGGCTTGGGCAGGTGGCGCTGGGCCCAGCGGCTGATGGCCTGCAGCGGGTCGGCCAGTGCCTTGCCGGCCGTGGTCAGCCCGTACATGTAGTTGCGCGGCTCGCCGGTGCGTTCGACCAGGCCGTCGGCTTCCAGTTGCTGGAGTCGCAGGTAGAGGTTGCTCGGGTTCATGGCGGCCGGCAGGGCGTCGTCGAGGATTTCGCTGGGGTAGGCGGGTTCCCCGTAGGCGGCCAGGGCCATGACGGTGGCGACCGTGTTGGTGCGGTTGAGCGTGCCGAGCGCCTGCTCGGTGTAGGCGCCCGGACCCGTCCCGTGCTCCGGGACGCCCTGGTGGGCCGAGGACCAGCGGGTGACGGGGATCTGGATGCACGCCACGGCCTCGCGTCCCGCCCGGGTGGCGGAGACGAAGGTGGTGCCGGCTTCCTGGCTGCGGGTGATCAGCCCGTTCTCCTCCATCGCGTCGAGCCGCCGCTCCAGCTGGGCGTCGGTCATCCCGCGGGACTTGTCCGCCAGTTCGGACAGCGGCCGGGTGCCGTCGGCGAGCTTGAGCAGGCGCAGGAGCGAGATGGTGTTCGGCGGGCCGAGGACCGAGATGGCGGCCTGGATGTGCTGGGCCTGGGCAAGGGGGGAGGGCGCGGTGGGCATGCTGGTCCTTCGCGGGTAGGAAGACGGGCGGAGGCGGGCGGGTCAGGCCGCGGGCAGGGCGGTGAGCAGCTGCAGGCGGCGCGCGGCGGTGTTGTAGACCTGGTGTCCGCTGCGACGTCCGGCGGCGAGCAGGTAGATCGCGCCGCAGCCGGAGGCGGCGTGGGGCGGCCGCTCCTGGTAGACCAGGCGCCAGCACCGGTCGCGGTCGAGGTAGATCCGGCGGCAGCCGGTCAGGTCCCACAGGCCGCGCCGGCCGAGGACAGGCCCGCGCTGCTGGCAGCGGATCAGGCGGCGCAGGTGGCCGACGGCCGCGTCCTGCAGTTCCTGTGGCAGCTGGTCGAGGTCGATGAGCGCCGCCGGGTGGGCATCGAAGTCGAGCAGGGCGGCGGTCACGGGCGGTCCTCGGTCTAGACGGAGATGCGGGGCACCCCGGGCTGGGGCAGGGAGTCCGGGTCGGTGTGCGGCGGATGCGGCAGCAGCCGGTGGTGCGGGTGGTCCGGGTTGGTGGTGCACGCGCCGAACGGACCGTCCGCCGCGCGGAGTTTGAGCAGCAGCGGCTCCAGGTGGTCGCGCTGCCATACGCTCGGTCCGGTGGCGCCGGAGCGGGAGTCGGTCAGCTCCTGCCAGGCCAGCCAGCAGTGGTGGATCCGGGCCAGCGCCTCGTCGTGCTCGGGCCACCGTGCGCACCACGGCCTGCCGCTGGTGATCTCCTGTCCGTAGACGCCGAGCAGGATGTGGTCGACCCACGGCACCATCGTGGCGACTTCGGCGGCCAGCGCGTCGTCGTCGAAGGCGAGGACGGTCAGCGACACCGGGTCGGATTCCTGTTGCTCGCCGTCCGCCTGCGCGGCCAGGGGGTCCTCGACCAGGAGCTCGGCGGCGGGATCGGCTTCGTCCTGTTCCTCGGCGAGGAGTTCGGCCACGATGGCCAGCGAGTCGCGTTCCGCCTGGAGGCGGGCCAGGGTCGCGCGCCACTCGGCCGCGGTCTCCGGTGAGACCGCCGGGCGGCCGGGCGGGTCGGCGGGCGTGGGGGTGGACAAGGGCGGCTCCCGGGGAATCGATCGTGCGTCGGTGAATACGACTCTGCCCGTCGGCCAATCCCTTGCCCGTGAGATATCCGATGAGGTATAGGCACCGGGAATTCACTCGCGGGGAGCAGAATGGCTTCGGCAAAGAGAAATATCGGAGGCCAGCAACTCTGTTGCAAGCGCCGCTTGTTGAGGGACAACTCCGTTTCCGAGAGCGGTCAACTGTGCAGACCTGGAAAGTCCTGTGATCTGGGTCACCCAGCCGTGCGGGAGGCCCATCACCCATTCCACGAATTCGGGGGAGAGGCGGCCGCGGGAATCCACCGGCTCGGGCGCCGGGCGGGTTACCCGCTCCCAGCGGAAGATGGCGGCGGCGTACTCGCCCCAGCGTTCACCTCCGCCGGTGACCACATCGGCAGCTCCGGCTGGGTCGGAGGGCCGGCGTTGTTGCGGCCGTGGCCGGGCGGGTGCCGTGTGCTGCCCGCCTCCGGTGCCGGACGGAGCCTGGCCGCCGCGCTCGGCAGGGTCAGATCGCCCCGGCTCCCGCGCTGGTTGGGGCCTCCCTTGGTGCCGTCGCTCGCTCTCGGGGTCGGCAGCAGGTGCTCCACGAGGTCGCTCAGGTTCGGGCCGTGGCCGCCGGCCTTCCTGCGCTCCGGGTGCTGCGAGCCTCCGATCTGGCCGAGGTTCGAGGTCGGGGTGAGCAGCAGCGTGACCACGTGGCCGAGGTCCACCCGGCCGGCGTCCGGACCCTTGAAGTCCCGGGCCTGGGGCGTCGGCAGGCCAGGCGGCGATGAAGACGCGTTCGCGGCGGTGGGGGGCTCCGACGTCGGAGGCGCGTAGCACCTGCCAGCGCGCATCGAACCCGTGGTCGGCCAGGTCTGCGAGTACGGCACCGAGTGCCCGCAGATGATGTTCATCTCCGGTGTCTCCCAGACACCACGGACACCGCTCCATGTCGCCATCGGTGCGCGCGAAGGTCGAGAGCAAGCCGCGGACATTTTCAAGGATCACCAAGCAGGGACGGAGAGTTCGGATGGCGCGGGCGATGGTGTGCCACAGCCCGGAGCGGGTGCCCTCGGCGAGACCGGCCTGCGCCCCGGCAACGGAGAGGTCCGTGCACGGGAACCCTGCGAGGAGGACGCACACCGGCTCGACCGTGCTGAAGTTCACCTGGGCGATGTCGCCCAGGTTCGGGACGTCGGGCCAGTGGTGCCGCAGGATGGCGGCGGCGCCGGGGGCAGGGTCGGCGTGCCAGGCGAGCGTGCCGCCGAGGACGGACTGAACGCCGAGGTCGAGGCCCCCGTAGCCGGAGCACAGGGAGCCGATACGCAGACCGGTCATCGCGACGCCCTGATCTGGGCGGCCGGCACCACGGCGGCGGCAGGGGCGGACTCGGCGCGCTGAACGCGGGCAGGACCGGGGCGGCGTGCCAGGGCGGAGCGCACCCGGGCGGCGCCCGCACGCAAGCTGCTCCGCGCAGGAGAAGCGGCGCGCCCGGCGGCCATGTGCAGGCCGGTGGCGGACCGGTCCAGCGCCAGCTCGGACCTCCGCAGCGCCAAGTGGTGCGCGCTGGGGTCGGCGCTGTAGGTCGTGCTGGTCGAGTGGTCGAACCGGTTGGTGCGGTGGAGGGCGTGGAGGTGCTGGTCGGCCTCGGCGAGTCCAAGGGCGGCGTCCCGCAGGGCGAGACCGGCAGGGTCGGGCTCCTTGCCGGGAGGGTGGGAAGCGCTGAGGGAGGAGGTGAGGGCGACGACGGTGCGGTGGATCTGGTGCAGCGCCTCGATGTGCGCGGGCACCGTGTGCAGGGCGTTCGGTCGGCGCAGAAGGTCGAGGCCGGTGCGGGCGACGCGTATTCGGTCGGCGGCGGTGGCCAGCGTGGTGGACGGGTGGCGGTCGTGGGAGGGCAGGAACGGACTCCAGGTGGGTTAGAGCCTCTTGGCCGTGGAGGGGGCGGTGGTGGAGGGATGGTGGCCGGGCCGTGCTGCCTCGGGGCCGGAGCGGAAGGCGCGGGTGAGGGCGGACCGAAGGCGGGCGGCTGCTCCGCGGGAGGGGCGGTCGGCTTCGGCGGCGGCCGGGCGGGTCGGGTTCGCGGCGGATCGGGGCGCGGGGCCGTTGGCGCGAAGGTCGCGGGCGGCCGTGGAGAGCGTCTGGGCGGCCTCCTGGTACAGCCACTGGGCGTGCTGGCAGGCGAGGGGGGTTGGTGCGAGCTGGTGGGTGTCGGCGAGTTCGAGGACTTCGCTGATCCGTTGCAGCGCCACCGTTGTCATCGACACCGCTCGGGTGGTGGCCCGGCGTTCGCGTCGGGCGGCGGCGGCCTGCTCGGGCGCGGCGAACGCGTCGAGGGGCCGCAGGGCTGTATGGGTCAGTCCGGTATGGAGCCCGGCCAGGACGAACAGTTGTAGGCCGACGGTGGCCGGGTCGGGGAGCGGGCCGTGGGCGGGCACGGCGGGCCACGAGGCGGCGATCTCGTCGAGCATCGCCGCGAGTTCCCACGAAGTGGGGTGCGCGGTGGTCAGGGCGGACTCCGGGTCTCAATGTCCCCGGCGCAGGGGGATGACCGGCGCGGTGGGGGTGGCGGGTTCGGGCTGGCCGGTGCTCGCGGGCTGGGCGCTGACGATCCGGGACCGGGCGATGGCGGCCGTGGCCTGTGCAGTGCGGCGCCGGTGGAGTTCGTCGGCGGGCAGCGGGATGGCCGGTGCTGCGGCGGCGCAGGAGAGCCGGTCGGCGATGGTGATCAGACCGCGGGCCGCGAGCGCGGAGAGGTCGTCCGCCCGGTTGAGGCTGTGCCGGGCGGTCTCGGTGCGGCCGGGCAGAGAGCCGAGGAGGATCTCCGAGGCGGTGGCGAGGCAGGACAAGGCCTGGCCGCTCTGGGCGACTGCGGTGGCGAAGGCGGCAAGCACGGTGCGGTCGGCCTCGGGATCGGCGACCCGGAACAGGTACTCATCCGATGCCTCGGCGACGATGCCGACCAGATGGGTCATCGGCCATGCCGTCTCGGCCGGTTGGCCGGTGTCGGCGACGGCCGGCAGGGTGCGGCGTACGGCTTCCAGCCGGTCGGCCAGCGACCGCATTGCGGCGGTGAGGTCGGTGTCGTTCAGCGTGTTCCGATCGTCAGCGGGATGCGAGGAAGGTCACCGGCGCGGGGTTGCCGGGGAGGGGGACGCCGCAGGGGTGTTGGAGACCACGCGGGACGCGCCGGTCCGCCGTGCCGCCGCGGCGCTGGCCGCTTCCTGTCCGGGGGCCGGGGTGAGCACCGTGGGCTGGCTCCTGGCCTTCGCGCGCGCGGCGACTGCCCGGGCCGCAGGCCCGTCGGGGTTCGCCCCCGCCCGCTGCTCTTGCTCCAGGTCGCGCGCACGGGCCTTGCCGAGCCCGGTGCGGAAGCGGCGGATCGTGGCGATGACCTGGGTGATCTCCTTGTCGGCGGCGGCGAACTGGGCCGACACTCGCAGATCCAGACCGGCCGAGTGGAAGTGCGAGCGGTACCGGCTGCGGGGCCGGCTCTGGCTGGCCAGGTCGCAGGCGTCGTCCAGCAGTTCGGTGAGCTGGTGCAGGACGGGACTGGTCCGGGTGGCGGCGAACGTGGGCCCCCAGTCCTCGCCGTAGTTCGCCGGCGCCGGTCCGGTGCGGTGCGAGAGCTCGGCCCGGAGGCGGGACGCGGCGGCGATGTAGTCGGCCAGGGCGCCGATGTCCCGGGCCAGCAGAGCCGGCACCGCGGACGGCGGCCGTCTCGCGGTCTGGCGAAGCCCACGCCGGATGACGGCCAGGCGGTCGGCGAGGTCGGTCAGACGCTGGACGTCCTCCTCGCGGATATCGCTCATCTGCGCTGGCCCGACGCGGCGGTGGGCTGGCCGACGGCGGAGGCAGGCGCTGTGGCGGAGACAGCAGGGGCACGCCGAGAACGGGAGGCCGGCGCTGGGGCAGCGGCGGGCAGCTGGCCGCCGAGCGCCACCATTTCGCTCGCCGCGGCGACGGCGGTGTTCCGCCCCTCGGTGACCGCGCACAGCATCTGGTAGCCCAGGCGCCGCTCCCGTTCGACACCGTCGGCGTCGTCTCGTCGCGCCAGAGGTGTGTCGTCCACGAGGATGGCCAGGGCGTGGGCGAGGTGGTGGTGGACGGTGGCGGCTCGCGCCCGCCCGGTGCGGAAGGCCACCCGCGCCGCCTCGTGCCGCTGCGGGTCCCGGGCTGGTGTGGAGCTGGCGAGGTCGTCCATCCGGGTGGAGCAGTGCCGCATCACGGTCCTGGCGTTCTCGCACTCCTCGGTGATGGCCTTGGCCAGGCTGATGCGGCCGGGCAGGCGGGCTGTCCTGTCGAGGTTCTCCGCGACGAAGGTGAAAATCGAGGCCACCTGCTCCAACTCAGCCTCGTAGTCGATGGATTGGGGATTGTTGCGGGGAATGAAAGGCTCCTGGGTGAGACTAGCGGCGGTGTGCTGCGGTCGGGACAGGGGCTGCGGCGGCGCCGGGCGGCGGGGCGGCGAGCGAGGCGGGGGCGGGCGCGTCGGCGGGTGCGGGCGGCCCGGCTACGCACCATCGGGGGCAGGGTGGCGGAACTGCGGCCCGCGCGAGCCTGCTGGCGCAGGGTGTCGCTGGCGTCGGTGAGCGAGAGCCGGGTACGGGACAGCGCGAGGTTCAGCCCCTGTCCGGCGCGCTCGCGGACGGCTTCGGCGTGCGCGCTGTCCAGACCCGCGACCTCGTTGAGGCGGGCGGACATGGCGACGGCGCGGCTGATGCTGGACATGGCCTGCCCGACCTGGGCGCCGGCGTCGGCGAGCGCGCGGGCCGTGGCGCGGCGGGTGCTGTCGGCCAGCGGTGAGGACGCCAGCACGTCGGCGGTGGCGACGAGGTGGGTGTGCCGGTGGCCGACGTGCTGGGCCAGCTCGCGGATCGGGGGAGGGCCGTTCTCCCGGTAGGCGCCGGGCAGGGCGGCGGCGACGACGTCGATGGCGTCGGCGGCAGCCCGTAGGCGAGTGGCCTCGGGGCTCGGTGGGCGGGGCGAACTCGTAGGCAGGGCTGGGCTCCTTCGGGGGCTAGCGGGAACAGGTGGGAGCGGTCCCGGTTGGGGGTTCGGCGAGACGGGCCGGGCGAGGGACGGCTGCGGGAGCGGAGCGGAGCGCGGTGCCGCGAGCGGTGGCCGCAGCCGCGCGGCCGGAGGCCGGTTTGGTGCTGGCGCGGCGTACGGTGAGCAGTGGTTCGGAACCCTGGTCGGGCAGGGCCACCTCGACGACCAGGTCGCCGGGGCGAAGGTCCGCGGCACTGACCTGGACGACCTCGGCGCCGCGGCCGTGCCAGTCGGGCAGCCAGCCCATGGACTGGAGGGCGTCCTCCAGCGTCATGGCGTGGGTGTCCATCTGGTGACGCAGGGCCTGCTCGGGAATCTGACTGAGCCTGGCCCAGTCCGGCAGGCCAACCGGCGCCCGAACGCCGCCCACGGAGCGCCGCCGCCGAGGCCGTGCCGGTGCAGGGGCTCCTCGGTGATCGCCTGGCGGGCGGACCAGCCGGCGTCGATCCGCTTGTAGATCGTGGTCGCGGTGACGCTGGCACGCGGGTCGACCGCCCACATGTAGACGGGCTTGGTCTCGCCGAACGCCGTCAGCCGCTGGTCGTCCCGGGCGGAGCCGGGGCCCAGGGCGAGAGCATCCTCGATACTCAAGTCCTGTCGTGGGACGCGCTGGTAGAGCGTGTGGTAGGCGGTGCCGATCTGCTCAGCCCAGCCGCGCAGGGTCATCGACCTGCCGTTGTACGTGTACTCGGGAGCGTCTGGTCGTGCTTGTCGGTGCCGATGGCCCGCTCCGGTTCCCAGCCGAGAGCCAGGCGGGTGCGCAGCGCCTCCTTCCTGACCATGCAGCGGGGGTCGGCGGCTCAGGCGGAAGGCTCTTGGTCTCGCCGAAGGCCGAGATCTGGCCACGGGCGAGTTCCCAGTTGTAGCGGTCGCGGCGGGCATCTGGCGGGCGGACGGTGCGCACAGGCTGTTCGGGATCGGTCAGCGGTTGCTCCTGATGGGTGATCCGGGCAGCGCTGCTGCTTCGGCAGGTGAAGGCGGAGCGGCGACGCGCGGGAAGGTGGCGGGGATGCGGGTGCGTGCGGCCTCGCGTCGTTCGGACCTACTGGAGGTGGGCGGCGGCCCGGCCCGCAGCGGGGCGCCGGTGGCGGCGCGCCAGCGTTCCTGGACGGCCTCGGCGCGCTCCAGAGCAGGCAGGACACAGCCGAGCAGACGGGCGGCCGCCAGTGAGGTGTCCCGGGAGAGCAGTCGTACGACGCCGGCTGATGCGGAGGTCTGGCGCAGGACGGAGGCTCGAAGGACCCGTTCGCCCCAGTATCGCGAGTCGCCGGTGAAGCCGTTGCGCGTGGCGGCGCGCACGCCGTCGGCGGTGACCGCGCCCGCGGCGATCGCACCCTGACGCTGTGCTTCCCAGAGCACGGTCAGCACGTCGATCGGCTCGTCTCGGTGGGCGAGCGCGGCCAGGGCCTGGTAGACCGCGCCGCGCCCGGGGTCGAGGAAGTCGCCCGGCCGCAACCACCGGGTGATCTCGTGCAGCCCGGAGGGAGAAGCGGTAGCGGAGGTGAGCAGCGCGGTCTCGTCGACCGTGGTGGTCCGGCGGATCGCGTCGGAGAGCTCGAGCGGCCACTGGCCGGGCAGCGGTCGCGGGTGCTTGTCAAGGGCACCCCAGCGGGCGGTCAGTTCATGGACTGCCTGGCGCAGCGCGACGGTCAGGTCCAGGACACCGTTCAGGTCACCGGTTCGCGAGGCGTGCTGGAGTCGGTGGGCGTGCTCGTGAACCTGTCTGCGGATCCAGCTCTCCAGCACCATCCGGCCGTAGACGGCGGCGTGGCTGCTCACGGGGCACGCCGCGATCAGCGTGTGTCCGTAGCCGGCGGTGAAGGCGGGGCACGCTTCGGCCGCCGCGGTCATCGCGTCGGTCGCCCACCGCGCTCGTGCCTCGGTGGGTTCCGGGTCGAGGCCGGGGTGTCCGGCGGCGGCCTGGTCGATCAGCGCCTGGTACAGGGCTGTGTGCGCGGGCCGGTAGAAATGCTGCGGTTCGAGCCAGGCGACGGCCCCCAGCTGAGCCGGGTCCAGGAGGATTGCGCCGAGCAGGGCCTGCTCGGCCTCCATCTGCGGGGTCACCGCGTCACCTCCGGCCTCCGGGACGCCGAATTCGGTCGGGCCGCGCGGGGACCTGGGGCGTTGTTGTCCACGGACTTCCCTGGGGATCGGTGCGGGCGGCGGGCTAGCGGCCGGGGCCGGAGGCCCGGCGTGGGGGTTGGGTGGGGGTGTGGGCCGGCAAAGTGCCCAGGTCGTCCAAGCCGGGCAGGGCCGGGGAGGAGGACGCGGCCGCTGCGGCGCGGCGCGCGCGCAGACGCGCGTCGGTGGCGGCGGCCATGGCCTGGGACGCCGGGCTGTAAAGGTTCTCCAGGAAGCCGCGGACCGGCTCTCGCCACGGCCGGCCGACGAGTTGGGCGAGGACGCGGGCGGCTTCGATAGGGGCCACGACGCCGCCGATCTGCCCGTGCTGGGAGGATGGCGAGCCCTCCCACGGGTGGTCGGCGGGCATGCCCACGAGCAGGGAGGCCTCGCCGGTGGTGATCCGGCGCTCCGGGTCATCCGCCCAGTACCAGCTGCGGCTGCGTCCGGTGATGGCGGTGGCGGTGGCGTCCGCCGACCATTCGTTACCGCCGGGCGTGGACCGGTTGCCGCGGGTGTTCACGCGGATCCCCTGCCGCCAGCCGAGGGCCTGGGCGGCTGTGCGGGCCGGCATCGGGTCGGCGGGCTGCGCGACGCTCAGGCTCACCCCCTGGTGGCGACCGGCCACGAGGTAGGTGCGGCGCCGGTGGGAGGCGAGCCCGATGTCGGCGGCGTCCAGGGTCCGGACGTCGCTGCTGTACCAGTCCGCGAGGTCGAGTGCGTCGCGCAGCGCGTCGGTCACGGCGCGGGGAAGGGCGCTGGACTGCTCCATCGCCAGCCAGCGCAGCGCGTCGAAGCGTGCGGTCAGCGTCAGTGACCAGATCACGGTTTCGGCGATCAGGCCGATGCTCGGATCGCTCATCTCCGCGATCGGTTCGCGCACGTCGGCCCGTGATAGGAGCGGTCCGGTCCAGCCGCCGTTGCCGTCCCACGCGGGGTCGCAGCAGATCGTGCAGGTGTCGGCCTCGTCGCACTCGTCGTCGTCGTGCCAGTGCCCGATGCTGCCCTCGACGGCCCGGGACAGCACCTTCTCCAGGAGGCGGATGTTGCGCTCCTCCCGGCCCTGGCGCTTGCCGGCCGGTGTCCAGACCTGGCAGGGGGCGCTGACGATCAGCCCGACGACGTAGCGCAGGGCGGGGTGGGTGGGGTCCAGGGTCCGCACGTCGCAGACGATCCGCCGGTGACCGGCGGCCCTCGCGGTCGCGGCGGCGTCGGGGGAGATCTCCACGCCGACGATGTCGAACGCGCCCGGCCGCGGGTCCAGGATGCGAAGCCCCTGCTCCCAGCCGGCGGGTCCCGCGAACAGGTTGACGATCCGAGGCGGATCACCGGGGCGGGGCGGGAACAACCACGAGACCGGCCATGGATGGGCGCGCGCGATCAGCTCGCCGCGGGACCAGGGGCCCATCCGGTGATCGGGGCCGAACCACATCGGCTCCCCCGGCGAGGACAGCGGGCGGTAGCCGGATCGCGTCCGCCCCGCACCGCTCAGCGGGCCGACCATGTAGATGGTCTCCCCAGGCGGCAGCCGATGGCGGTGCGCGCCCGCCGGGTGCCGGTCACGAGACAGGCTCGCCGGAGCGGCAGGAGTACGGGGAGCAGCCGTCCTGCGGGCCGAACTCCAGGTCGTCGAAGGCCAGCCGCTCCTGCAGGGAGAGCTGTTCGCGGCGGGTGAGCCGGTCGATCGGCGCCTCGGACAGCGGCACCCGGGAGCGGTGCAGGTACGCCTGGCCGAGCAGCGGCCGCCCATCGGCGTTGGCCCGCGCGTTCCCGGCGCGGATCTGCGCGTCGAACTCGACGACGTCCGTCCACTCTGCGGGGTCGCCGTCGCGGATCGCCCGCCACTGCGCGTTGCCGTGGAACGGACACCCCAGGCACGACGACTTGGGGGTGCTCTCCAACCCGTGCTCGGCGAGCAGGCCCAGGCAGTCACCGCGGCTCAGACCCAGCTCGATCAACGGGAAACGGTTGCGCGTGTACTTGACGTCGGCGTCCTTCGCGCGGTGGAACTCGTCGGTCGAGATCCCGATCCACTGCTCGGCGTAGACGTCGGCCGGAATGCGCGCGGGATACGGGTATCCGAGGATGTCCCGGACCTGCCGCTTGATGGGCTTGATCTTGTATTCGCCAGTGCACTGGCGCCGCGTCATCCCCGGTGAGCCGTCCTTGTTCAGGATGTAGAGCGGCATGCTGGCGAAACGGTGGCTCGGGTCCAGAGCGTCGGCGCGGATGTTTCCCGACGAGACCCGCAGGATGGGTATCCCGGCGGGCTTCGCGATCTCGCGCTCGACCCGGTCAAGGTGCTCGTACACCTTCTTCGGCTCCCAGCCCGTGTCCGCGAAGATCGCGTAGTCGAGTCGGGGCAGCTCACCCAAGGCGGACAGCAGCAGCAAAGTGGTCGACTGCACGCCGGCGCCTAGCGAAAGCGTGCGCACGGTCGGGGTGTTCGTGGTGGCGGTGCTCACGCGGCGGCCCCGGCCTTGGCCTTGGCCCGTTCGGTGATCGCCGCGGTCTGCCGGGAGGAGGACTTGCCGATCACGTCGGCGCCGGGCTCCTTGTACCAGGGCCGCAGTTGGAGCAGCGCGGGCTTGATCCCGGTCGCGAAGAGCAGCGCCGAACCCTTCTTGAGGGCGCGGATCTGGTCGGCGGGCAAAATGCGCTCCTGCCGCATCGAGACCGAGGTGGAGCGCCCGGACTCGGACGTGGAGTGCGAGACGGTCTCGACGTCGTGGTCGCCGACGAGCCGGGACAGCTTGTCGGCGAAGTCGGCGTCGTCGATGCCGGAACCGACGAGCTTGATCGTGGCGGCGGACCACATGGCGTCCATGCCGACCTCGCCCCACACCCGCTGGCCCTGCCGGTAGGACTGGAGGATCGTGATCGGGATGACCCCGCGAGAGCCCAAGTGCGAGTACAAATCCGGGAGATCACCGATCTTGCACACGTTGGCGGCCTCGTCGAGGACGCACAGCAGTGGCGGGTCGAGGCGTCCGCCGTCGCGCTCCGCCTGGATGACCGCCGTGCGCATCACGCTGTCCGCGGCGGCGGCGATCAGCGCGGACGCACTGCCACCGCCGTCCTTCGACAGCAGGTACAGGGTGTCCTTCCGGCAGACGAAGTCGGCGGGCTTGAACTCCGGCAGGGTGTCGCTCGGGGTGACCCAGGCGGAGATCTTCGGGTCCAGCAGGCAGGCCGCGTACTGGCGGGCGGTCTCGAAGATGCCGTCGCGGGTCTCGACCGCGCCGCTGACGGTGCCCTGCAGCTGGGCGGCGATGGCGGTGAGCTGGTGTTCCTTGAGGATGTCGATCGGGGTGCGGTCGGCGGGCTGGGCGAGCCAGCCGAGAACGTCGGTGATCGGGCGCCCGTCCGCGCCGGCGGCGAGGAACAGCGCCGTCAACGTGTTGGCGGCGGCGGTGGACCAGAAGTCGCCCTGCTCGTTCTCGTCGACGGAGGCGGTGACGAAGTGCTGGGCGAGGCGGCGGGCGCCGGGGAGGTCCTTGGCGTCGGCCAGCGGATCCCACCACATGGCCTGCTCGGTGTGGGCGATCTGCTGCGGGTCCATCGTCCACACCCGCCCGGCTTCGGACCGGGCGTCGAGCGTCACCGTGAACGCGTCGCCGGCCGCCTTGTTCGAGGTGAGCAGGACGGGACCGGGAGCGGCCAGAATCGACGGGACCGCGAGCGAGGTCGTCTTGCCGCTTCGCGGCGCCATGATCGCGACGGCGACGTCCTCCCAGGACGTGCGGACCTCGGGCCCGCCGTTGCCGAGGTTGCCGAGGAGGATGCCGGTGTCGTCGGGCTTGATGGACCCCGGCTTGGCGCCGGCGAGGCTGGGGCGCAGGCTCCTCGCCTTGGCGGTGATCTCCTTGGGCAGCAGGACCGCGAGGTCGCGGCTGGTGGCCAGCCCGGCGGTCTTCTTGGATCGTCGGTGCTTGAGGACCAGGGCCGCGCCAACGGCGGCCAGGACGGCGAAGAGCAGGCCGGGGACGAGCCGGGCGCCGATCAGGACCTGGAGCGGGGCGAGTGCCGGCCACAACTGGCCGGGATGGAGGGCGGCGGTGGCCGGCTGGTACGGCTGCCAGGGCCCGCTGCCGAAGGCGGAGTTGGTGAGGTTGCCGCCGATCCAGGCGAGGGAGCCGTAGGCGGCGAGGACGAGGCCGGCACCGATCAAGGTGAAGAGGACGGCATCGGTGCTGGGGCTGGAGGAGGGGACTTTGGGGGAAGGGGTGGAGGGGGAGGGCAGAAGGTGTCCTTGCGGGAAGCCCGGGCGCAGGGGGCGGAGCGCGCGGGTGTGGGACGGCCGTGGTGCGGGCCTGGGGACGGGCTGGCGTCGGCGCGGTGCGGTCACGCGCTCGCGGCCGAAGCCGGGGAAGCCGCTGGTCAGCAGCGAGGTGCTGCCGGGCGGTGCTCCGGCGCCCACGACCAGGAGGTGGCCGCCTGGGCTGCGGCGCTGACGGGCCGGTGCCCGGTACGCGCGGCAATGGCGCGGCGGCCGCCTGAGAGGTCGAGGTCGGCGAGCTGGCAGGCGGCGTGTGCCAGGGAGTGATCGCGATGCAGCGGTGGAGCGGTGGCGTCGGGGCGCATCAGTGGGGCGATGATCCGCACCTCGTGGCTGCCAGTCCGCAGCGCGATCCACCGGCAGCCGGCCGACGGGTCGTCGGCGGGCGCGATCCCGGTGGCGGCCAGGACCCGGCGGGCGGTGGCCGCCCACTGGGCGTCGGTCCGGCGCGGGGCGTCGGGGTGGTCGCGGATGGTGCAGTGCCACACGTCGCGGCTGCGGCCCGGGCGCTCGCCCTGGTGCGGGCGGTGCGCGCGGAGAAGAGCGTTCAACTCATCGGCGAGGGCGTCGAGTCCGGCACTGCCGGGCAGCGGGAGTTCACCGGTGTCGCGCCAGCCGTCGATGACGCTGGCCGGAGGCCCGCCCGGCTGGCGCAGTGCCTGGTGCTGCGCGGCGACGAGCAGGTCGCGGGTGCTCGCGTACCTGGTGATGGAGGGGATCAGAGGGGAGTCGTTTCTTCACCGTCCGCGTGAGCGGGACTGCGGAGGAGTGGAGGAGGCCGGCGGCTGCTGCCGTTCAGGTACGGGCGCGGTGGCGCTGGAGGCGCGGGCGGCGGCGGATCGGACGCGGGCCGGAACGGCGGGCAGATCACGGATGGCTTCGGGCAGGTCGGCGATGTCGGCGCCGGCCTCCCAGATCTCGTCCGCGGCGCGGCCGAGAGGCTGCCAGAGGTATCCGCCGCCGGGCCGGTCCTTGGCCCACCGGCTCGCGGTGGCCACCACGTCGGACAGCGCCTCGAGGGTGCCCCCGTGCCGGGTAATCTCCGTGAGCAGTCCGGCGACTTTGGAGGGTCGCCGGATGCGCGGATCCGAGCGGCGACTTCACGCAGGCCGGCGGTGAGGACGACAGCGCGAGGGTCCGGGTCCGTCGGCTTCTGCGGCCGGGGGCTCACCGTGTCCTCCCGGGGGTGGTGGCCGAAGCGCTGGGCCGGACCGCCTCCTCCGTCTGGGCCGACGGGGCGGGCATGCTGGCGACGATCCGGGCGGCCTGGGCCCGTTGGGCGAGGGCGGTGTTGCCAGGGCGGTCGTACGACCAGGGCCACTGACCGCCGATCGCGTACAGCCCCCGGTCGTCGGGGACGACGTGCATGCGTCCACCGTCGCCGTCGTACTCCTTGGGCCAGGTGTAGAGCAGCGACCCGTCCGGCTGGAAGGCGGCTTCGAAGCCGACGTCGGTCGCGAGCATGTTGGCGACGACCTGTTTGGCGACCTGGCGGGTGAACAGCGCAGTGCCGTAGGGGTCGGCGTAGCCGCGCCTGGTCGGTGCGAGGCCCGGCAGGGGCACGTCGTCCGAGCCTTCGACGTGCCAGTAGTAGACACGTTCGTTGCCACGGACCTCGGGACCGTCCCACAGGCTCTGCTCGACGGCCAGGGCTGCTGCCGCGGCCTCGGTGGGGCCGGCGTGGTCGGCCATCAGCCTGCTCGCAGCCGGCAGGTGGAGTGCGGCCTCCTCCAGGGAGGCGAGCACGGTGTCCTCGACCTTGGCGCTCCGGCTTCTGAGTTCGTGCAGGTGCGTGCTGGCCGCGTCGGGGCTGAGAGCCTGCTCCCAGGCATCGAGGTCGATCCGGACGGCGGCGGCTGTCTCGTGGGTGAGGTGGAGCAGGCCCTGGGGAGCGACGAGGGCCCGGAGCAGGTTCTGGCTCGGCTGGCCGTTGTCGGTGTCGAGCTGGTCGGCGAGGCCGCGGAGCCGCTGGGCAAGGGACAAGTGGGTGGGGTGGGTCAAGCTCGGGTTCTCCGGGAGTAGGAGCTGTGAGGCAGGACGGGGGCGGCGCTGGCCGGGGCGGTCGTGGCTGAGCGGGCGGCCGGGGACCGGGAGCGGGCGGCCAGCGCCCGGCCGGCCGGCGAGGTGTCGGGCCCGCGGCGGCCGGGGGACGTTGGAGGCGTTGTGCTGGAACACGGCAACGGATTCCGCGCCGGCGTCGAGCCAGCGCGCGATCTCCTCGCGTTCGCGCGGCGGGCCAGAGGCGTCACGCGCGTAGCCGGCCGCGCTGCGGAGCAGCTCGCGGGTGCCGTCGGCCACGTTGTGCGCTCCGGCGACCATCTGGGCCGCCACGTCAGCGAGTTCGCTGAGGTCGCCGATCCGGCCGAGAACGTCGGCGAGTTCGTCGAGCTTGTCGCGCAGGTCGGCGAGGACTTCCAGCGCCTCCTCGCCGGTGGCGGAGAGCCGCAGCTGCGGATCGACCTCGACCTCGTACCCGGCGCCTTCGAGTCGGCGGGTGGCCTCTGCGAGGACGGCGCGGAAGACGAGCGGGCCGTCGGACATGCTCAGGGCGAGCGGCCCGTCGGCGTCGCGCGGCGGGGCGAAGCCGAGCCTGCTCAGCATCGCCTCGGCGGTGGAGTCGGCGCCGCTGACGGACGCGGAGCCGAAGCGGCCCGGCCGGATGCGGATCGGTCCGGTCACCGCCGTACGGTGCGGCCTGCCGCGCCGGTGACCGGCACGGCAGGCACCGGGGCCGGCGGTTGTGCGGAGCGTAGGGCGTGCACGCTCTGCGGTGCGGTGCGCTGGGCGGCGGCGGCCCGGGGTGAGAGGTCGGCGGCATCGGCGGGGAAGTCGAGGCCGTAGCCCCGCAGCCGGGTGGTGATCTGCTCCAGGTGCGGGCGCAGCAGGACGGTGGTGGCGCCGGCCTGCCCGAGGTGCTCGGCGGCGGCGCGTGCGGAGGGTGCGGGGCTCGCGCCACCGGTGGCCTCGGCCGCGCGCCGCAGGGCCTCCTCGACTTCGTGGAGCAGGGGTTCGAGCAGTTCGATCGGGCGGGCGATGTCCGAGGGCAGCGTGCTGTCGGCGAGGGAGTCACCCAGGCGGCGCACCGCCCAGGCGGCGACGCGGGCGCTCTGCCCGTCGTCGGGCCGGCTCTCGGAGAGCGTGGTGATCAGGCTCAAGTCGGGTGTCTTCTCCCTGGGTTAGAACGGGTTCTCGACGACGCGGTCGGCGTCGGTGGCGGCGGCAAGCAGCTCCGGCAGGTCACCGGGGGAGGCTTCGCGCTGGTCCACCCACCAGCCGGCACGGTCGATCGTGCGGGCCACGTCCTCGACCTCGCGCCACCGGTCCTCGGTGAACTCGCCCTCGGTGACCAGGCTCTGGTAGGCGCCGGTCACCAGGTGGTGGCGGCAGCGCTCGCCCCACGCGAGGATCGTCGCCGGGCCGGACAACGGCGGCATTCCGTACCGCTCGGCCCAGTCAGTGGCGGCCTGCTGCTCCTCGGCGCGGCGGACGGCGATCCAGGCCGTGCGCTCCGCGCTGCGGTCGCCGTCGCGCTGGGCGCGCCAGCAGTCGGTGCAGTCGCGTCCGGCGAGCCAGCGGGCGTACCCGGCTCGCCGGTCGGCGGGTCTGGCGCCGAGATCGTGTTCGTGCTCGTGTCCGCAGGAGTGGGTGACCACCCACTTGGTCTTGACGGCCATGTCGTTCTCCTTGGCGGTTGGATGGATCAGGGGTGCTGCGGGTGTGCGGCCGTCGCGGAGCTTCGGGCCAGGGCGGCGGCGAGGTCCGGTTGGACGGCGGCGGTGTACCGGCCGCGCTGGAGGCGGGCGGTCGCCCGAGCGGCGGCGGCGAGGTTGTCGTCCTCGGGGCGGTCGGTGACCGGAGCCTGGTAGAGGTCGAGGGCCGGCATGTGCTTCCAGCTGGTTCGGGTGAGCAGCGGGGCGGGGCCGGTCGGCAGGCCGGAGGTGACGGCGGCGACCATGCCCAGCTTCGGGTGCGGGTCGATGGCGACGTCGGGCTCGCCGTCGTTGCTGCCGACGATGTCGTTGCTCCCGGGGGTCGTGGGCACGGTGGGCTCCTTGACGTCGGTGAGCGGAAGGGGTGCTGGTCAGCGGGCGTGGATGCTGTAGGCCCGGCGTGGGTCGACCGGCTGTGCGGCGGCTTCGACGGGCTGTGCGGCGGTGACGCGGCCCAGCCGCAGGCTGGTGGCGGTGGCCGCCTGCGCGCGGGCTCCGAGTCCGGGGGTGACGGCCGGCCGGGTGGCCTGGGAGGGACGGGCCGTCCGGGCCGGGGCGGCGGCCGAGATCGTGGCGAGGTCGCGGCGGACACCGCCGAGCGTGGTCTGCGCGTCGTCCAGGACGGCGGACACCTGCGCGGGGTCCAGGGCCTGCGGGTCGTCGCGAAGTTGCTGCGCGAGCCCGGTGAGGATGTCCTGGATCGCGGTGAGCGTGTCCTGCCGGTTGCTCAGCAGCGCGCCCATCCGGCTGTCCGCCTGGCCTCGTTCGGGAGCCGGGAAGACGTGGGTGGCGAACGGGGCGGGGTCGGCCGCCGGTCCGGCGGGGCCCGAGTCCTGCCTGGGCGCCGGGAAGATGCGGGTGGCAAAAGGGTCGGGCGCGGCGTCCGGTGCCTGGGCGGCGTCGGCGATCTTGACGAGGTGAGTGCGGAACGTCTCGCCGGGGTCGCTGGGAGCGTGGTCGGGGTCGAACGCGGCATCCGAGACGACGGTCAGTCCTGCCGCGCGCAGGCGGGCGACCGTGTCCGTGGCCCGGTCGACCCCGCCCGCCTTCGGTCTGGTCAGGGAGAACAGGGTCGGATGGTCCGGGACCCGGTAGAAGCCGGCCTGCGCCAGGAGCTTCGCCGCGTCCGGGCTTCCCGAGTGGTTGGTGGCGGTGATGCCGTGGTCGGGGTGGTGCCCGACGGCCACGTCCGGCTGCCGTTGGGCAGCGGTCTGTGGCGGCTGGGGGGTGATGCGGCCGGGGGTGATGATCGTCGTGCCCTGTCCGGCGGCGGCAGCGGCGGGAGAGGGGTGGCCGGGATGCTCGGCGTAGTCGAACTCGGGGGCCGGGCGAACCTCGGCGCCGGTGGCGCGCAGGGCGGCCACGGTCTGCCGGGCATGGAGGAAGAGGTTGTCGGTGCGGCCGGTGAACGCCAGGTCGGTGGTGCCGGTGACCGGGGTGAAGCCGTAGTCAGCCAGCATCCGGCGCTGCTGGTAGGTGGCGTGCTCCAGGCCGGAGGCGGTGATGCCGTGCTGGGGATGGCGGGTGATGCGGATGGCGGGGCTGTCGCTGATGCGGGTTCTCCTAGAGCGTGGCGGCGGCGGAGGGGGCGGTGGCCAGCGCCCGGGCTGCGGGTGCGGCCTGGATGATCGGCCCGGCCGGGAGCCCGCGAGCGGTGACGGCGCTCGCCGCAGTCGCGCGGGCACCTCGCACGGCCGTGACCGGCACGTCGATGACGACGCCGGCGTCGGCCAGCGCGGCCTGGACGGTGCGCAGGCTTTCGGCGAGGGCGGCCGTCTGGTGCCGGGCGATACCAACCTGGGCGCCGAGGACCTCACCTCGGTCCGGGGCGATCCGGGAGACGAAGGCCTGGGTGGAGTCGAGCAGCTCCAGCAGGTTCGGTAGCGCTCCGACCCGCGGATCGAGGGCGGTGTCGAGGACGTCGGCGACGTCCCTGCTGTCGGCGAGGCTGAGCACGTTGATCGTTTCGACGGCGAGGTCCTCGGTCGCCTCGGCGAGCCGCTCGGCACTGGCCGGCGAACTCGCGAGACCGACCGTGGCGACCTGTAGGCCCAGTCCCTGCAGCACCAGGCTGGCGCGGGCAGCCGCGGCCAGGGCCTGATGCTCGCTCGCGGTCTCGGGCGGCAGGTAGATGTCGCGGTCGGGGGCGGCGCCGTCGTAGCGCCAGCCGAAGGTTCGCAGCACCTCGGGCACCAGGCCCTCGGTGGAGTCCGTCGCGGTCGCAGCGACGATCCCGTCCTCCGGGTGGCGGGCGAAGACCACATCCACCCCGGCCAGTGGCATCGTCCGTGACGGCGACGGGGCCGCTGCACCGGGGGAGTCCGCTTGGTGGAGCCAGGCGGCCTGCGCGGCGCGGGCGACGGCGCTGGGGTCGGGGCTCGCGCCGTTCTGCCGCAGGAGCCTGTGTGCGCTGTCGGGGGCGTGGGGGCCGAGCCGGGCGGTGATGGCACCGTCCGGACCCGGCCCGAAGGAGATGTCGGACATGATCCTCGCTGTCGAAGTGGGGGAGCGGCAGGGGGGTCAGCGCTGTCGTGCCGGAGCGGGCGACGGGAGCCGAGCCGCGTCGGGTGCCGACGGCCGTGCCGGGGTGCCGGGAGGCCGTGGTGGCGGCGCGGACCCGGGCGGTGGACGGCGGGCGGGTCTCGCGCAGGAGGAACTGCCGGAAGGTGCGACGAGTCTGTCCGGCGAACGTCTCGGGCACGTCGCCGGTGACGAACACCGCACCCTGCGGCAGCCGGTGGAGCAGCTCCAGGTAGTGGCCCGGTCGGCCGCGTTCGGAGGCGATCATCCACTCGGTGGCGTCGAACGTGCGCCGCGCCTCCACCAGCAGCTCTCCGGATGCGATCTGCTCGGTGATCGCCAGCGAATCGGGCGACGGCACCCGATTGAGCCGCCGGACGGCCTCCGCCCTGGCTGCCTGCGCCACGGCCCCGGCGTTGGGGAACGGGGCCTCGGAGGTCAGCCAGTCGTAGTGCCCCACGATGTGGGAGGAACGCTGTTGGTGTTCTCGACGTACCGGCTGGAGCGCGAGGCGGACACCGCGGCCCGGCGCGGTTCCGGCTGCGAGGGCGAGGCGGTCAGCGGATGGCCCCAGGCGGCCACTGCCGCGTCCAGGTCCGGATACTCCGTGATGCCGAAGAAGCCGGTGCCGTCGGTGGCCAGGACCGCCGCCGCACCGTCCGCCGGGAAGCTGCCCAGCAGCTGGGTGGGGCCGTCCGCCCTGCGGAGCCTGGCGTGGACCACGAGGCGGCCCGCGATCAGGTCCGAGACCAGGTGATGGGCCCGGATCGTCCCGGGCGCACGGGTCTTGGCCGACTCCTCCGTCGCAGGCTCCGTGACGGACTGCCGCTGCTCCGTCTCGGAGTACAGGCGCAGTACGTCGTAGCCGGCCGTGTTGAGCAGGCGGGTGGCGTCGCTGACGAGTCGCGGGGCCACCGACCCGGCGGTGCTGCGGGGAATCCGGTGCAGACCGGTCGCGTCGTGGCGGACGAGTCCGGCTTGTTCCAGCCGCTGGCCGCTGCGGCGGTCTACGGCCAGCGCGGTGATCGTGTCGAGAGCGGGGTCGACCGCGAAGGTGATGGTGGGCGAGGTGTCCTCCGTTCGTACGGGGGCGCGGGCACAGGATCTGGGTGCGGGCGGCGCGCAGGCCGCCCCGTGTCGTCGGGAACAGGGATGCGGCGCGCGGCGGGCATCAGCCGTCGAGGGCCTCGTACCTGGACAGGTAGAGGTTGGAGTCGTTGCCGTGGTGGAAGTCCTCCCACTGCGAGGTGTCGGCGGTGTACTCGTGCAGCAGCGCGCTCTGGATCTTTTCGGGGAGGTCGTGGAAGTCGTCGAGCGAGAAGAGCAGTCCCAGGTCGAGGGGGCCGACGCAGTTGCGGTCAATCGTCCAGTTGGCGATGACGTGGGCCGCGTGGGCCTGGACGAGCACGGCGAAGGCGGCGTCGACCCCTGCCTCCTGGCATTCGGACACGGCGAAGGACTTGAGCGCGTCGATGATGTTGACGTCGTCCTCGACGGCATAGGCGGTGGTGGTCACGAGGCCCTCAACGGCCTGGTGCAGCCGGGCGCGAAGGTCGCGGTCGGTCAGCCAGAACCCGGTGTCACGGGGCTGGGCGGGACTGGTCATGGCAGAGGCCATGGTCTACTTCCGTACGGTGCGAGAACGCCCGGGTGCAGGGTGGGTTGCGGTTGTGCGGGGCTACGCGGTCTGCGGGGTTTCGCCCGGAGCCGCTGTCATGCGGCTGTCGGTGTCGTATAGACCCCGCTCGGCGGGGTGGAGGAGGTGCTGCACCACGAAGGACCGGCCGGCGATCTTGTAGAGGCCCCGTCCGCGGGTGAGCGCGGCGATGGCCTGCGTCTCGACTCCGGTCAGCCCCAGCAGGCTCGCGGTCGCGGCGAGCTGGTCCGGCTCCTGCCGGTAGATGATCCGGGTCGCGCAGTCGGTCAGCAGGCCCTCGGCCAGGACCCGGCCGCGCGAGCCCGCGTCGCCGGCCGACAGGAGGTCGGACAGACGGTGGATCACCAGGAGGTTGGCGATGCCGAGGCCGCGCGACAGCTTCCACTGCTGCTGCATGCGTTCGAGCAGCGGCAGGTGGCGCATGAGCCGCCACGCCTCGTCGTACACCACCCAGCGCCGCCCGCCGCCGGGGTCCGACAGGGCCGCCTCCATCCAGGCGGAGGCGCAGGTCATCGCCAGGATCAGGCCGGTGTCGTCGCCGGAGGACCCGAGCTGGGAGAGGTCGATGCTCAGCATCGGTGCCCGGACGTCGAACTCCACGGTGCTCGGCGCGTCGAACATCCCGGCGAGGTCGCCCTGGACCAGGCGTCGCAGCGCGTGGGCGAGATCCACGGCGGCGGCGCCGAGCCGTCGGACGGGATCGCCGAGGGCGTCGTCCAGGCGGCGGGTGTTGCCGAGCATGGCGGCGATGTCGCCGAGCAGCGGCACCCGACCGTCGCGCTCGGAGTCGGTGACGACCTCGTCGAGCGCGATGTCGAGGGCGGTGTGCTCCATCGGGACCAGGTCGCGGTGCAGCACCGTGCGGGCGAGCGCGCCGAGCAGCAGAAGCCTGCGCTTGCGGACCTCGGCCACCCAGTCGGCCGGGTCCGCCCCCGGCGGGGCGGCGGGGGCGTCCAGGGGGTTCAGCCGCCCGCTCATCCCCGGGCCGAGGGCGATGGTCCGCCCGCCGAGCGCCTCGGCGACGGCGCTCCACTCGCCCTTGGGATCACAGGGGATGTAGACCTTGTAGCCGTGCGCGATGCTCCGCAGCGCAAGGCTCTTGGCCAGGGCGCTCTTGCCCATGCCGATCACGCCGGCGAGCAGCACATTCGGGTTTGTGTAACCTTCGACTTTCCCGTACAGGCTGAACGGGTCGAACGAGAACCCGGCTTCGGCGTGGACGTCGCGGCCGATGTAGACGCCGCCCGCGCCGAGGCCGCCTTCGGCGAGGAAGGGGAAGGCGCCGCTGGCGATGGCGGTGGTCATCCGGTGTGCCGGCAGCTTGAGCTTGCCGCCGCGGGCGGAGGCCGGGCCGGGGCGGCCGGCGGCGGGGTAGAGGGGCCGGGCGTCGAGTTCGTCGACGGCGGTGTCGGCGCGGCGGTGCGGCCGGTCGGCGAGGCGGGCCTCGCGCTGGGCGGCTTGGAGGTCGCGGCGGGCCCGGCGCCGCTCGTCGCGGTCGCGGCGGGCGGGGGTGAACAGCGCGCTGGCGCTGGTGGTGGTGCGTAGTCGCAAGAGGGGACCGTTTCTTCTGGCCCGGCCGGTCAGCGGCGGATCATGCCGGTGGCGGAGGTGTGCAGATCGGTGGGCGTGGTGAACTGCCGGACCCGCGTCGATGCCCTGAGGTGGCGCTGGCAGACGGTCAGCTCCGGTGCGCCCTCCGGCAGGCGGAGCGCGCAGGCCTCGCGGGTGGGCATCCGGCCGTCGGCGCGCGGGGCCGCGTGGTAGGCGGCGTGCAGGTGCTCGACGCCCTGCCACAGCCGGATGCGGGCGTTGTGGAGGTGGTCCCCCTCGGCGGGGGCCTGGGCGCGGATGCGGACCGTGGCCTGGTCGACCAGCTGGTGGAGCGCGACGACGTGCTCGTGGAGGGCGTCGAGTTCCTCGCGGGTCAGCGGCTGGCCGCCGGGCGGCTCGGTGTCGCGGTGGCAGGCGAGGGAGGCGGTGGCGAACTGGATCAGGTTCGGCTCGTCGTGGTGCATGGGGAGCCCTTCGGCGGTCAGAGTCGGGCCAGCGGGAGGGCGGCGGCCG
Organism: Kitasatospora sp. NPDC097605; assembly: GCF_040302725.1. Lineage (NCBI taxonomy): Bacteria > Bacillati > Actinomycetota > Actinomycetes > Kitasatosporales > Streptomycetaceae > Kitasatospora > Kitasatospora sp. NPDC097605. The sequence goes on from NZ_JBEOSF010000001.1 coordinate 419,096, forward strand.
TGAAGGCCTCGGCCTGCTGAAGGGTGAGGCGGCGCAGGTCGATCAGGGCGGCGACGGCGGCGGTCTCGACCTGGGCGCACGCGGCGCTGAGCTGGTCGGCGTCGTCCGCGGAGACGACGAGCAGGCCGGTCATCGCGACATCGGCGTGCCCGGCGATCAGCTGCAGTTCGCGCTGCTTGACGTCCTGGTACTCGACGGTGTCGGCCTCGGAGTCGACCTGGCCCCGCCGTACGCGCTCGGCCGCGTCCGAGATGATCGTCGCCTTCTTGCGCTGCACGTCCTTGAGCGCGGCGTCCAGACCCTGGGGGGTGTAGAGGAGCGAGAGGGTGCGGCGGACGCCGGAGGAGTAGAGGAGCTGGTGGAGGAAGCCCGCGCTGGTCTCGGTGCGGGGCCACTGCTCGATCCAGAAGACCGCGTGGTGCGCGGAGTCGGTGCGGACCTTGTCCGGTTCCTCGACCAGGACGACCGGACCGGCGGCGGCGATGTCGGCCTCGGGGCGGCCGGAGTCCGACCAGCGTTCCAGGGCACCGAGGACGGCGGGGTCGTAGGCGGTGCGGACGGTGGCGGCGATCTCCCCGGCGGTCAGCCAGCCGCCCGGCGTCAGCCCGGCACCACGCACGGACGCGTCCAGGCTGGAGGTGAGCTGGGTCAGGACGGCGAAGGCGCCGCCGAGGCCTCCGCCGGCCTGGTTGATCAGGCGGCGGGCGGCGCGCAGGTCCAGCGCGATGGCGATGTACGCCTCGTGGGGAGCGGCGGACGGCCCGGCGGCGGCGAGCAAGTCCTCGTAGATCGGACCGGCGACCGGGGTGGCGGGCCGGCCGTGCTCCAGCCAGTACCGCTGGAGGGCGTCGCCCGAGTCCGGGACGGTGCGCTCCATCACCTGGATGCGGGCGATCTGGCCCGAGCGCGAGAGCGCGGCCAGGGCCCGGCCCCAGCCGGCGACGTTGCCGGCCTGGGTGGACGGGTCGAGCAGGGCGAACGCCCGGGAGGAGACGCGGGTGACGGCGGTGAGGGTGGCCTGCTGCTGGTCGTGGACGGCGCCGAGGCGCCCGTCGGGGGAGGTGACGGCGCGCAGCGAGGCGGCGGTGCCGGGCAGGTGGAGCAGGCCCTCGATGCGGGGGCGGGTCGAAGGGCGGGCCAGCCAGACCAGCTGGCCGCAGGTGCGGCGCAGCCAGTAGCGCGTGGCGATCGGCGCCCACTCGGCGAGCGAGCGCCCGCGTATTCGGAGGACGACGGCGACGGCCATCAGCACCCACAGAGGGGTGAGGGCGAGCGCGCCGACGATGCCGAGCGTCATCAGGACGGCGAGCAGGACGACTGCGCCGATCGCGGCCAGGACCAGCTGCGGGAGGGTCAGGCCGAGAAGGATGCCCCGGCGGCTGCGGGCAGGGAACTTGACGGTGGTGGGGGTCTCGCTGGGCGTGCTCAGGAAAAGGTGCTCTCTGGTGCGGGGGAAGGGAGGGCGAGCCCGCTCCCGCCCGGCAGGGCCGCCGGGGGCAGGATCGTTGCTGCTGACGAGGCGAGGGCGGTCCCCGCTCCCCGCCGGAGGGGGAGCCCGAGGGGAGAAGGGCCGCTTCTGCTGGGTGGCTCGTCAGGCGGACGGTGGGCCCGGGGGGAAGGTGAAGCGCTGGGCGGAGCCGGTGCCGGTCCTTGCCGGACCGGACGGTGGGGCGATCACCGGATCGAAGGCCGGCGTGCCTCCGCTGCCCGCAGGCGCGGGCGAGACCACCGGCGGCCCTGCCGCGGGGGCCCCGGCCGACGTGGGCACGACTCCCTGCGCCGGGCTCGCGGGCGTTCCGGCCGGAGCCGGGTTCGCGGGTACTCCGGCCTGCGCCGGGGCGGATCCCGGCGTTGACACGCCGGGCGAGCCTGCTGCGGCGTGGGCTGCCGCGGCCGGGCTCGACCCGCCGGACGCGGCGGGGGCGGAGGATCGGCCCGAGCCAGGGGATGCGTCGGAGCCCGTGGAGCGGGTGACCAGCGCGAGGCCCTGGTCGCCGTCGCTGCGGTCGGTGTCGGGCCGCTTGACGAGCGGGACACCTCCGTCGCCGCCCCCGGAACGCTGCTGGCCGTACTGGAACGACGTGGGCGTGGCCTTGGCGAGCGTGTCGGTGCTCGGGCCCTCGGGTCCGCCGCCACCTCCGCCGCCCTGGCCGGCGCCGGCGGACTGCATGCCGGCGACCTGCGACGGACCTGCGGGGCTGCCCCCGGCCATCCCGGCGCCGCCCGCGGCGCCGCCGGAGCCTGCGGTCATCGCCATCCGGCCGCCCTTCTTGGCAGCCGCACCGGCAGTCTGAAGGCCTGCTGCCGCGGACTGGTGGAGTCCCGCGGACTGGCCGTCGCCCGCCCAGTGGACGAAGCGGTAGATCATGAACGGGCACAACAGGACGAGCGCCATCACGGTCAGGCCTGCGATGATGTCGCTCAGGGCCTGGATACCGTCCTTGGTGTCGGAGTTGCCGATCGCGGAGACGCCCACCAGCATGATGATCGTCATCACGAGCTTGGAGAAGACGACGGTGGCGGTGGCCTCGATCCAGCGCTTGCGCCAGTCGCGGGTCGGCTCCCACGGGCCTCCGGCGGCGGCGAGCGGGGCCAGGATGACCAGGATCAGGATGCTGACCTTGCGGAAGATCATCATGCCCCAGTAGAGGATGGCGCCGACGGCGCAGGCGAGCGCGACCAGGGACGGAACGGCCCAGCCCAGCGGGGTGGTGATCGAGATCATCGAGACCCGGACGAGGCGGCGCACCGCGTCGTCCATCGAACTGTTGGCGACGGTGAACAGGCCGCGGGACAACGCGTCGACCACCGCGATGGCGACGCCGGTGAAGGTGATCGCCGTGACCGCGAAGAGGGTGCTGCTGATGGTGGCGGTGACGGCCTGGCCCAGCGCTTGTCCGTCCCGGCGCCACGCCGCCCGGATCAGCTGGAACGTGAAGGTCATCACGAGCATCGTCAAGGCGATGGGCAAGATCAGTGCGTAGTTGCTGCGGAACCAGTCGGCACCGAGATCGATCGACGTCGTCTTGTCGACGGCGCGGCTGGCCAGGTCGACGGCCGACTTCGCGAGGTCCCCGGCACTCTTGGCGATCCAGTTGCCGATCGAGGCCGTGATGCTGTCGGACACGCCACCGACGACGACGTCGCAGATCAACCCCGAACCCGGAAGATCACAAAAACCCATGGTCTTCTCCTCAAGTAAGAGACAAGAAAGGGGAGTTAGGGGTAGACGGTGGGGGCGATGGCCGCGAGGGCGCAGTCGCTGCCCGGTCGGCACTGGACGGCCAGCGTGATGGCGCGGTCCTCGGCTCCCTGGCCGCCGTCCCAGGCGACGGCCACCTTCGCGGTGACCGTGACGGCGTAGATGTACGCCTGGGTGAACGCGCCCGGGTTCTGCTGGATCGCCTTGGTGTAGGAGTCCGGCACGTGGGCGGAAACCTGGCCGGCCGTGGAGGTCTGGCCGTTGTCGCGCAGCCGTGACCACAGCAGCGGGTCGGGGACCTGGCCGGTGACGGAGTCGCCGTCGGCGTACTGGCTCTCGGGGGTGAGCCATCCGCGCAGGCCGGACACGAAGTCGGGCTGGGTGACCACGCGGGAGTCGTAGGTCCACAGGGCCTGGGCGAACGCGGCGGCGAAGTCGGTCGGGCTGCTTGTGTGCGGGGGCCGGGCGACGGCGGTGCCCGCCTCGGTGGGCGGGGCGCTGGCCCGGGAGCCGGCCGTGAGGTCGGTGGAGGAGATGGAGCGTGGGAGGGAAGTGGGCTGCGGGTCCGTGCGGTCAGTGCGGCCTCCGCCCGCCAGCCGGGCGAGGAGCCCGGCCAGCAGACCGACGACCAGCAGCACGCCCAGCCCGATCAGCAGCCTGCGACGCAGGACCGAATCACCTTCGTAGAAGGGGAACTTGGGCTTGGGCACTTACTTGACCTGCGTCCCCAGCGCGCTGAAGAACGCGACCAGGCCGTTGGCGGCGCCCAGGAGAAGGGCCACGCCGGCGGCGACCAGCGCGCCCTGCTTCCCCTTCTGCTCGGCACCGTGAGAGCCCGAGTGATGGCCCCATGCCCAGACCATGCCGGCGACGCAGAGCGCGCCCACGGTCGCGACGACCGCGAAAAGGTTGATGCTGCTCACGACCTGCTTGAGGACGGTCAGGCCGGGAAGGCCGCCCTCGGCGGGGGTGACGCCGGGATCGAAGGCGAGGTCGGTGACCGCCTGGGCGGCGAGGATCAAGGACAAACGTTTCTCCAGAAGAGGGGGGAGAGGTGCCGGGGCGCGCGCGGCGGCGCCGCACCGGCACGGAGAAGAGAGGGGAGGAAGTGCTCAGGGAGCGACTCGGCGGACCGCGATCACGCCGGATTTCCAGGAGCTGAAGCTCGCGACGCGGACCACGTCCCCGGTGTGCGGGGCGTGCACGACGAGGCCGTTGCCGATGTACATGCCCACGTGCTCGGGCCCCTGGGAGCCCCGCTGGGTGAACAGCAGGTCGCCGGCGCGCACTTGGTCGACCGGTACGGTGCTGCCCTGGTTCACCTGGTCGTAGGTGGTGCGGTCCAGCGTGATCCCGGCGGCCTTGTAGGCCTGCTGCATCAGGGAGCTGCAGTCGCAGCGGCCCATCGGGTCGGGTCCGTGCGAGTTCGTGCAGGAGCCGCCCCACTGGTAGGGGGTGTTGAGCTGGCCGAGGGCCCAGCGGATCGCCGCCTGTACGGCCGGCGAGGCGTCGTTGGGGATGGTGTAGCCCTCGGGCAGCACGCCCGGCGGGATGATGCCCCAGTCGGTGTTGGCGCCCGGGGGCGTGCACGAATCCGGCGAGGCGCCGGGCGCTGGGGGCGTTCCGACCGTCGGGGCCTTGAGGGCCGCGCCGATCGCCTGCTGCAGGGCGGTCGCCAGCGGCTCCCACTGCGCGTACGCGTCGGGGTAGCCGCTCTTCTGCACTTTCTGCGCGGCGACGGTGACCGGAAGGTCCTGCCACCCGGGGACCTTGAGCAGCTCCTTGTAGAACGCGGTGGACGCGTAGACCGGATCGTGCAGCTGGGCCGGGGTGCCCCAGCCCATCGACGGACGCTGCTGGAACAGGCCCAGCGAGTCCCGGTCGCCGCTGGACAGGTTCCGCAGCCGCGACTCCTGCATCGCGGTGGCGAGCGCGACCACTTGGCCGCGCGGCGGCACCTGAAGGGCGATGCCGGTGGCGACGATTGTCTGGGCCATCGGGATCTGCACGGTCGGCAGCTCCAGCCCGGCGACAGGGGCCGTCGGCCCGGCGGCGCCGGACAGGATCAGATTGACCGCGGCCTGGATCGCGGTGGAGTCCACAGGCTGTGGGCCACCGGGGCCGGTGCACGCCCCGGGGCCGCCGCCGTCCCACGCGCCGTCGTTCTGGGAGGCCATGGCGACCGGCAGGATCAAGGCGAAAGGCGTCAGGAGAACGGCGGCGCCGAGCCCGGCGACGGCCTTCTTCACATCGCCTGCCGCTGCGGCGAGCCCTTCCGGATCAGGCCCGGCGGGCCGTCGGAAGACATGAAGAGGTGAAGTCCCGGCAAGGGGAATCTCCGATCGTGGGGGTGCGCAACCGGGGTGCGGAAAGGCGTTCCGGTGCGCTGGTGAAAGAAGGGAGTCGCGGCTCGCCCGAGGAGTCCGGAGAGGGGTTCGTGTACCAATCCGACCTGGTCGCGGTGCATGGCGACGTCTTCGAAGGTAGAAGTCGGAATATCTATCGTGCAAGGAGATCGGAAAAGTTCGTGGAAATTTCCGAACTCCTTGCAAAAAAGCCATTCCGGCTTCTACCTTCGATGAAGACCCGGCAGCCACCCGCGCTTCGGGCTCTTTCTATGCGCCAGCCGCAGCCGGAATCGCCCCAGCGGCAGATCCGCGCACACCCCTGACACCCAAGAGGACATTTGACCGACTACACCCTTCTCCGGGGCGATGCCCTGACCCTCCTGAGCGGCCTGCCGGCCGGAGCGGCCGACTGCGTCATTTGTGATCCGCCGTACAACAGCGGCGGGCGCACGACCCAGGAGCGCGTCGGGCGAAGCGCGAAGGCGAAGTACACCACCGCCGGCTCGAAGAACCAGCTCCCCGACTTCCCCGGCGAGAACAAAGACCAGAGGTCGTACGGCTTCTGGCTCTCGCAGCTGCTCGCCGAGTCCTTCCGGCTGACGGTCGACGGCGGCACCGCGGCGGTGTTCACCGACTGGAGGCAGCTGCCGACCACCACGGACGCGCTGCAGGCCGGTGGCTGGACCTGGCGCGGCATCGTGCCCTGGTACAAGTCGGCCGCCCGCCCGCAGAAGGGCCGCTTCACGCAGAACACGGAGTTCGTGGTCTGGGGTTCCAAGGGCGCGATGGACGGCGACCGCAACCCCGTCTACCTCAAGGGCCTGCTGGAAGGCAGCCAGCCCTCGGGCAGCAAGCGCCAGCACATCACGCAGAAGCCCGTCGGCATGATGCGCCACCTGGTGCAGATCTGCCCGCCCGGCGGCACCGTCCTGGACTTCACCGCAGGCTCCGGCTCGACCGGCGTCGCCGCGCTCCTCGAAGGCCGCTCCTTCCTCGGCATCGAGCTGACCAGCCACTACGCCGACATCGCCGAGGAACGCCTCGCCGAGGCCAAGCGCACCGCCGATGTCGCCACCCAGGATCCGGCCTAGCCGAAGCCCCCTTCCGACGATCACAGGAAACCTCCCTGCTTCTCAGCATCTGCCCCACCCTGTTCGGCTCCGAGTGCGACCGCGAGGACGACTTCGACGGCTGGAGCCTGCACCGTCTCGCCGACGAGAGCGAGGTGCTCGTCTCCCCCTGCCAGCGCGTGCGGCTTCACTTCCCGCCCGCCGCGTCGAAAAGCTCCCCGGTGACCATGGCCGTCTACGACTCCCCGACCGGTGCGCTCCGCTGGCGGCACCGGTTCGATTCCTCCATGCCGGAGGAGGCCATCGGCGCGCTCCTGTGCGGTGTCGCCCAGATGCTCGCCCACACCGACCGCCACGACCAGCAGCCCGCACCGGGAAACCCGGCCCCGGCCGCCACCAGCACCCTCGCCGCTACCCCCGGCACCAAGGGGTGTGCCGTCCGCGCCGCGCCGACGGACGCGTTCCAGCCCGCGGCCCGCTACAGCACGAGCATGGCCGGAGCCCGCTCGACACCGTCCTGGCCGTCGCTCGCGACTTCGTCCAGCAGAGCGGCCTGATCGGGTCCCGTTCCCTCGCGGCGGGCGTACGTACCACGCGCGCGCAGAAGATCGCCGCGATCCTCCGCGCCGAGCGAGAAGCCGGTCTCCTCTGACACCGCCCCACCCCCAGCGGCCCCGGAAGACCCCGGGGCCGCCCCACCACTCAACGGAGCCACCGCCGATGACGCACCCCGACCCGCTCGCCCACAACATGCCGATGGTGGTCTTCCCGGGCTACCTCGCCGGCCCCGGCGAAGGCCTCGACGCAATCTTCGAGTTCGGCCGGGGGCGCGACGACTGGCTGCTCACCGTGGTCGACGACCACCTCGTCGCCGGTCATGAGAGCACCAACGGACTCGTCATGCTCAACCAGGACACCGACAGCCCCTACCCTCAGTGGAACATCGGTGCCCGCTCCAGCCCGACGGCCGAGTTCGCCTGGCGCGCCACCTTCGACGCCCCCACACCGGCCGAAGTCGTCCTGTCCGTAGCCCGCCGCCTCGCCCACAGCATGGCCCTGCCCACCCGCTCCGAACGTGAGCAGCACCTATGGAGCCGCGGCTGCTACACCGGCACCCACAACGTCCTGCGGGCCGAGGCAGCCCACGCCGGCTGGACCACCCGCCCCCACTGCCGCGCCCTTACCTTCGACGCGCCCGACGGCACCGCCACCCTCCGGATCCATCACTCCGCCGACGGCCACGGCGACGCCACCGACGTCGCCTACACCCTCACCGCCGGCGCCCGAGGGCACGAAGGAACCTGGTGGACCGCTGAGTTCAGCCGAGACACGCCGACCGGCATCGTCCTGGCCGCCCTGCGCACCGTCACCAACCCCGGTCGCTACACCCGCCGGGCCGCCCGGATCCCGATGCGCCACCGCGCCTTCCTGCGCACCCACCCGGTGGCACGACGCGGCCAGGACTTCGCCCGTGGCCGCTGACCACTCCGGCCGCAGTGCGACCGAGGGCGAGCAGCGTGTCGTGGTGAGCCCCGGCTACCTCGCCGGGCCCGGCGACCTGGATACCGCCGGCGCGGCGTTCGAGGCCTTCCTCGCCGAGCACCGGGGCTGGTCCCGGTACTCCTGCGATGGTGGGGACACCAGCGTGGCCGTCAGCGACTGCCTCACCGGCCGGGTCCGGCTCGACCACGAGCCCGGCGACCGCAAATCCCGATGGACGGTCGCCGGGTACGAATCCGCCGTGGGCGAGCGCGCCTGGCACGCCGCCTTCGATTTGGAGACCCCGCACGAGATCGCCCTCGCCGTCGCCGCCGCACTCTCCAGCGCCCTTTCCTCTGGCAGCTTCGCCGCGAAGGACGAAGCGCTCTGGGCAGGCAGAACACGTGCGCGACTTTGGTGACCCAGTTGCGCGAAGCCGGATGGGCGGACGTCAGCACCACCTCGGAAATGGCCTTCCGGTCGCCCGATGCCACTGCGGGGCTGGTGCGATGGGACGGAGGAGGCTTCCATGACGAGCCCTGGGGCGCGGACCACCCGGCCGCAGTCACCCTCTGGGCACGCAGTACCGCCGACCAGCAGGGAACGGCGTGGCAGGCCCACTTCTCCAAGAACACCCCCACCCGCCTGATCACCGCGGCCCTGGACCACCTCACCGACCCGCAGCCGCAGGCCCGGCGGCTCGCGGAAGTCCCCACCGCCCACCTGGGCACGGCCAAGGTCCGCCCCTACACGGGGCCGGTGCGGCCCCTGGCCGCGACCAGGCGCACCACCCTGGCCGGGCTCCCGCTGGTCCAGGGGATCGCCGCACGTCGATCCGCGGGGAGGAAGACCTGACCAGCCCGGCCTTCGCTCCCCGGAGCCTCGACCCCGAAGGCGACATCCTCGTCCACCCGGTCTACCTTGCCGGCAGCGGCTACACCGGCGACCCAGCGCTGCAACCCATCGGCGACCTGCCGGGCACAGTCCGCCACCACGACGAGCTCGGCAACTTCTACCTCGCGACCGCGGACGGCAAGATCCGCATCGGGTTCATCCCAGAGCAGGAGTGGAACACCCTCTGGCAGATCGCCGCAGCACCAGCCGCCTTCGCACCGCCGCGCTGGGTCACCAGCTTCTCCGACAACACCCCGGAGGAGATCGTCACCGCCGTCACCGCCGAACTCGCCCGCATGTACCGCACGGACGACAACGCGTGGCTCGACGAGCCCACGCTGGGCCCCCTGGAATGGATCGCCCCCTACGCCGACGCCGGGTGGGCCGAGGCCGGCGTCGACCGAGGCACGCTCACACTGCGTTCGCCGGACACCCTCGCGCGCATCACCTACCGGGCCGGCGCTCTCCCCGTAGACGACCGCGAGCAGGCCGGCCAGGACGGCCGGTTCACCATCGGCACGGCCGAGCCGACCGGCTGGTACGGACGGTTCAGCGGCGGCACACCCGCCCGCATCCTCCACGCCGTATCCACGGCGATGCTCGACTCCAATCCCGTCCCGCGCTACTGGGACGCACTCGCCTACTACGCCAAGCAGACGGCGACGATCACACTGGTCACCCAGCCCGCACCGAGCCCCCTGGATGTCCAACGCAGGGCCGCACGGCTGCGCTCGGTCACCGCCACGCCCCCGAGCGCAGTGTCGGCCCCGCCGTCGAGCGTCGTGTGGACTTCCGCCACGCCCGCTGCCCGGCGCCGCTGAACCACCACGCACGGGGACTCCGCCCGGGCCGCCAGCACCCGCTCGCCGCACGAGGGAGGCATCCACCGACTGCCGTCTGCGCTCGCAAGGACACCACCATCACCAACACGACCCTTACCTACACGATCAAGCGTTTGCCGGACGGGCGTACCGCCGTGAACGGGCGCCTCAACGAACTGGCGACGTCATTGCTGAGGGGCCGCGAGTTCACCGAGCTGGAAAGCAACGGGCTGGGCATGGAAATGCGGCTGCCCGCTCACTTCGATGAGGCGCGACAGATCGTCGCCGCAGTCGACGCGGCGAACGACCTTCGCACGTTCGGGTTCGGTGTCGAACTCGACCCCAGGCTCGGCACACTGGCACGCACCTTCGTCGAGACCCGATCGCCCGACCCTGGCCACGACCTCGCCCTGCTGACCCACCGCCTCGCCGTAGCAGACCGGGACCATGAGGCCGTGGCCCGGCACACCGGCGCCGTCTTCGGCAGTGACGGCGCCCTGGCCCGCCTCGCCGCGTTCACCGAGGTCCTCAGCGGCTGGGCCGCCAGGCTCGGTCACGTACCCGGCGACGACCTGTCCGACATCCTCGCCGAACACGCCCGTGCCCTCGACGACATGCACCGAGCGCTGGCCGACACCGAAGTGCGTATCAAGGCCCTCGGATCCCTTTACGAGGACGACCGTGCCCCGAACCTGAGGCGCCACGCGGCAACCGCCACCACCCAAACGCGCTCCGCCGTGCCGACCCCGGCGGAGCCACCCGCGCCGCTCGAATCTGGGCAGCCGGGCCCGCGCCGGGCACGCTGATGGCCGACATCACCTTCGGCACCTTCGGTACCACCGTCGTCGCCATCGGCGGAAGCCCGAACCGGCGCCCCGACGCAGCCCGCCGACTGGAGCAAGCCGGCTTCACCTACCTCCCCGACCTCGGCATGCACGAACTCCCCACCGACACCCACCCCGAGGACGCCCTCCTGCGGATCGAATACGCCGCGGACCTCCTGGCAGCGGCAGGCCACACCAACCTCGGCATCGACCCCGACCTGACCTGGTGGCTCGAACGCCAGGCGAGGCAGAGCGCCGCACGCGCCCAAACCACACGGTGCACACCACCGACCAGCCCCATGACCGACACCCCCAGAAGCCCAGGAGAACCGACATCCCCGCAGACCCGGACACGCTGATCGACGTCGCCCCCGCCTACCTGGCCGGCCGCTCCTACGCCAACCAGGTCTTCGAGCGGCTGACCGGTGAGTGGGCATGGGGACACAGCACCGCGACGGAGCTGAGCCAGAGCTTCGCCTGGAGCCCGGACCACCGCTTCCGACTCGCTGACGGGCAGCTCGACCCGGGCGCCTGGTGGCACATCGCCGCTGCCCGCGACCCTCTCGGCCCACCCCAGTGGCAGGCCGGCTTCTCCAAGGAGACCCCGCCCGAGTTCGTCGCTGCCGTAGCCGAGGAACTCGCCCGCACCGGCTCCGGCATCGACTGGACCGGCGAAACCGCCCCCGCGCTCCAGGCCCCCACGGACCGCCGGACCCTGATCCACACCCTCCAGGACGCCGGCTGGCGTAGCACCTACCGCAACGGCGAACTGGACCTGGAGGCTCCCGACCGGCTCGCCCGCGTCCAGATCCGCATCGACCCGCCCGGCGACGCGCTCGACCTCATGTCCCGGCCACACCTGTACGTCGAGATCGGGCCCCGCGACAACGGCGGATACCCGCCCTACTGGCAGGCCATGGCGACGACCGGCACCCCCACCGTCGTCGTCGACGCGCTCGCCCGCGCGCTCACCGACCCCACGCCGCTGGCACGCGACCGCGACTGGATGGACGAGGAACTGCTGGAGCACCTCGGCGAGACGGCCGCGAACGACAAGCGCGAGCACAAGGCGACCGACCAGCCCGCCGCAGGCCAGAGCCCCCCGTACACCGACGAGGACCTGCTCACCATCGCCATCAGCCTGGCAACGGAGGCGCTGGAGTCCATCGTGGACTTCCATTACGCCGACATGATCGACGACCAGGTCATCCCCAGCACCCGCACAACCGCCGGCCGGATATGGAACGACCTGCCCAAGGAGCAGAAGCACCTCGCTCACACCCTGGTCACCGACCTGGTCGTCGATGCCGCCCGCCGCGCACCCGTCCTGTTCGGCCGCGAGCCCGACACCGGCCCGCCCCCTCGTCGGGTAAGCAGGCTCCCGACGCCGCCGATCGAAACCCCGCTCCAGGACCTGTGGTTCACCAACGCAGACCTCCACGCAGCCGCAGCGTGGGTGAGCGACCGCCGGATGTACTGGGGCCCGTCGGCGCTCAGCGACGCCATGCGGGACGAGACCATCCACAGCACTGCCGGTCACGCCGAACCCCGGACCGGGAGAACGCTGCCCGACGAGCACCGGGAGGAGGCGATCCGCCGCACCGAGAAGCTGATCAACGACGCTGCGGAACGCGCCGCCACGCTGCTCTTCGACCGGCCGAGCAGTCCCGAGCCCCTGACCCTCGTCAGCCCGCTCTACCTCGCAGGACCCGGCCACCACGGCCCAGAAACCCGACGGCGCAACGGTGTACACCAGCCCGTGTGCCCGCGTGATCTCCCGGGCCCGGAACGACAGCACCGGCACGGCCTGGACAACCATTCACCGCCGTCCCCTGTCCGGCGGCGAGCAACGGTGGTCCTCCGCAGACGGCCGCACTCCGCCGGAGATCATTGCCGCACTCCACGAGGCACTCGCCACAACCCTTCTGGCTAGCCCGCACGACCTCGGGTGGAGGCGTCCGCAGGGGAGTGGCAGAAGTCGTGAGGGCGTTGCTTTCGAAGGGGTGCGAATTGGGATGCCGAGGTGTGGTTGCTGCGGGTGGCGGTGGTCGTGAGACAACAATGGGGACCGCGCACTCGAGGTACATATGGGTGGCGATTGTGGTGAACGTGCGATCGGATGCCTGTCCTCTTTTTCTGTTTAGCCAGTGGATAATTTGCAGGGGTGATATTGATTGGGAAATGGGCCTGCTGTGGAAAGCGACATGGAGGAATTTTGGAGCGATTTCTGGGATATGGTCGCTTCCCTCATCGCTGCCCGGAGTAATGCGGCGGTCGGAGTTACGGAAGCCGGGGGTTCATCATGACCTCCGGGGCGCGTCGTCGTGCGGTGATCTACATCCGGGTGAGTGTGGCTCGGGAGGAGATGATCAGTCCGGAGTTGCAGGAGCATCAGTGTCGGGGGTTGGTGGATCGGGAGGGGCTGATGCTGGTGCGGGCTCCGTTGATGGATCTGGGGAAGTCGGGGCGGGGGTTCAGTGACCGGCAGATCGCGGAGATCATCGCCATGGCGGAGCGTGGTGAGTTCGAGGTGCTGGTGCTGTGGGTGTGGTCGAGGTTCGGGCGTAACACGCTGGAGTCGTTGAAGAACCTGGACCGGTTGACGGAGCTGGGCATCGAGGTGCGTGCGGCGAAGGAGGACTTCGATGGGCGGACGGTGATCGGGCGGTTCGCGATCCGCCAGATGCTGAACATCGCGGAGCTGTTCTCGGACCAGTTGTCGGAGACGTGGAAGGAGACGATCGCCAGCCGGCGTCGGCGGGGATTGCCGCACGCCAACCAGGGGCGTTTCGGGTACTACCGGTGTGACACGTGTCCGCCGAAGAGGCGCGGGGTGGCGTTGGAAACGTGCCGGGACTGTCGGGTGGGCGTGCTGAAGGTCGATCCGGTGTTCGGTCCGCTGCTGGCAGATGCGTACGAACGGGCAGCCAATGGGGGCAATCTGGGGTACCTGGTTCGGGAGTGGCATGCGGCGGGGGTGGTGGATCCGGTGACAGGTCTGCCGGTGTCGGCGGGGCGGTTGTACGACGTGCTGGACTCGGGGTTTGGGCTGGGGTTCGTGCGGTACCGGCTGCCCGAGCAGTTGCACAAGTTGGTGCCGGACCGTGCCGGGGTGCCGCGGAAGAAGCGGAACCGGTCACGGAGGCCGGAGGAATTCGGGCTGTATCTTCCAGGGCAGCATGAGCCGGTGATCGGGGACCGGGCGCGCTGCGAGGACGTGTGGGATCGGTACACGGCCCGGCGGGGGAAGGCGCCTAAGCGGGCGGCGATCGAGGACCGGCACGAGGCGCGGTACTCGGTGAGCGGGCTGATGGGCTGTCCGCACTGCGGGGTGTCGATGCAGCCGTTGCTCCGGGCGAAGAAGAATCGCCGGCCTCCGGTCGGCGGCCGGCCGCATCCAGGTGACGTGACCTGGCGCTGCCGCACCCACGCGGAGTTCGGGACCTGCCCGGAGTCGGGTTACGGCAACCTCGAGCACGTCGAGGAGCGCATCGTGAGCTGGCTGGAACAGCGGGCCACTCCGCCGGCGGACCTGGAGCAACGCATCACTCGAGCCCGTCAGTCGGTCCCGGTTGCGGTGCCGGTACGAGCCAGCCCTGCGAGCGTGCTCGCCGAACTCGATCGCCAGGAGGACAACCTTGCGAACGCCGTGTCGGTTGGTGCGATCAGCATCGAGGCGGCCCGGCGTAAACAGGAGAAGATAACTGCTGGGCGCCTGGAGGCTCAGGAGAAGCTGGCGGAGGAGCACAGGACCGCCGCGGTTCACAAGGCGGGGCAGAAGATGTCCGCGGCGAGCTTTCTCGGGGTCCGCGCCGAATGGGAGCTTGCCAGTCCCAGTCAGCGGAACCGACTGCTGCGGACGGTAGTGAAGCAGGTGCTGGTCCGGCGGGGACGCGGAACCCCGTTGTCGGAGAAGTACGAGATCGCTCCCGCGTGGGTGGCATAGGGGATCGAGCGACCCGAGGTTCAGGATCAGGCGAAGGACGCTTGACCGTCCGGGTAGCAGCTTGACGGGCGGGGGCCGGAGAACAGTGGATGGCGGTCGCCAGAGGCGGCTTGGCTTCGGGGTTGCCACCACGCCGGGGGGAGGTACGTGGTCAACCCCGGGCCGTGACGGTCAGGTGGTGACAGCGAACTCGCCCGGCAGAACCAGCGCGTGAACTCGTCCGGCTGGAGAAGCTCGGCCCCACCTCCTCCCGAGGTGAGGGCAGGCCCCCGGGAAAGGCCTGGTGCGAAGCATGCCGGTGGCCGCCCCGTCCTCAGACGGCATGTGCGGGAACATGTCGGTGGGCAGGGCTACGATCGCTACCCTGCCGACAAGAGCTCACCGCGGGAGGGAAACGGCGCATGGCACCGGCACCCGGTCAGGACAGCGAGTCAGCCGAGTACGACCCGGACAATGACCTCGACTCGCTGCTGGTGCCAGGACCGTGGGACGACCTGAGCGCCCAGTTCACACGCCTGCACAGCGCCACCAACACCCACGGCCGTGGCACCGACTTGGAACGGCTGCTCGATCAGCTCTTCCGTCGCGCACACTTCACCGTGAAACACAACCCGCCCACCGCTGACCGGCAGATCGACCTGATGATCTCCTCACGGGACGGCACCTTTCTCATCGAGGCGAAATGGGAAGCCACACCAGCGGACATCGGGGTGGCGGACAACCTGCGCGTCCGCGTCAAGGAAGTCGGCCGGCAGGCGGTCGGCGTGCTGGTAACCGTCGGCGGGATCACCGGACCGTGTGCCGAACGTATCGTCCGGTATCGCGAGGAGGCCTTGATTCTCGTCCTCGACGAGGCGGACATCCGCGTTCTGCTCGAAGACCCGCACGAGCTGGCGGGCATGCTCGCATACAAGCGTATGCAACTGGAGATGTTCGGGCACGTTCACCTCGGCATAGGCGGCACGCATCGGTCACGCGGCGAGCGGTCGCAGGGCCAGGTCCTGCCGGATTCGACACGGCAGATTGTCAGTGCGGACGGCAAGCCGCTGCCTGTCATCGACGCGCCAGGCAGCGTTACACCGGCAGTGTTCACACTGGACCTGCCAGATCTGGACTGGCTCTACCCCTCTGGTTTCGGGGTCTCGCTCGATGTCCCGCTCGGCTCGCGGTCCGAGAACGAGCTGCTGGGAGCTCTCCATCGTCTAAACGATCTGGGCTGGCTCAGTCGACACGCTCACTGGACAATCCAGAAGGACGACCGGGTCTGGCACGGTATCGGTGCCAGGAGTCTCGCAGTCACGCTCCGGGAGTGGAGGGACCGGCTCGTAGACGACTCCAGGGACGGGCACGGCGAGAGCGTCATCCTGTTCGACCAAATCGAGGATGGTTGTTTCTGCGTCACCGCGAGACTGGCGTGTGACGAGTCCCGGTGGATCTTGCGGGCTCACCTGGAGTTCCTGTTGCCCGGGGTGCCGGTCGACCAAGGGCCGCTGCATCAACTCGTCCAGCAGTTCGGTGTGCCGCTTCGAGGGTTCTACCGTCCGCTGTCCCGCAAGTCGGTGGTCCGAGGGTCGTTCGACCTGCCGCGCCCGGTGCTGCAGGTCGTCGGTCTCATCACCGAAGAAGGAGGCGACGGGACTTGGGTAGCCGGAGTGATCGCGAAGAACCCGTTCTTCGAGGCCCTATCGGAACAGGCCCCCGACGGCTGGCCGTGGGAACTCGCCAGCTCCGGGATCCTGGTGTGCGCGTTGCGCTCGCAGCACCGCGTGGACGAGCCGAAGGAGTACGAGCTGTGGTCTTGGGAGTACACAGCTGCAGCAGACTCGACCGCTATCAAGATCACCGCAGAGTGGTAGTCAGCCCCCGCTCATACGGGCTGACGCTAGCGGTGCCCCAGGACGCGCCCAAGCTGACCAGGTGCGTTGCGGCAGCACGATCGCGCCGACGAGGCTAGGGCCGTGAACATGGTCACGTCGCCCGAGCAGGTGCTGCTCGGCTATCTCCAGCAGCATGCCGAGTTGGAACTGTCCTACGACCGTGCGGGAACCGGCTCGTGGGTCCATCGGACCGTGTACTCCTTGCTCCTCGGGCACGGGCAGTGGCATGTGCCCGCTCCGCTACCGGGCCATGTCGACCCGTTGCCGGAACGCGCGTGCTTCGTCAACGCTCAGCGAACCGAACTCGTCTGCCCGAGCCTGACATACGCGGAAGGCTGGGCGATCGCGGGCGCCGAGACCGTGCCTGCGCAGCACGCATGGTGTGTCACTGACGAAGGTGTCGTCGTCGATCCGACCTGGGTCAGGTTCGGCGGACGGCGTGTCTACTTCGGCATCGTGCTGGCTGACCCCTTGCTGCGGCCAGGTGCTGACGGCGACGGGGTGCCGGCCCACCCATCGACGCTCTTCCCGGTGCTACGCGACGGCCTGCGGCTTGAAGCGCCGGCTGGCAGCGCCGCAGCTGGCGGGCGAGGGAGGAGTGTCCGCCGCGCTTTCTAGGCTCGGATCGTGGCCATCCCAACCCTCTGAGCCCAGCGCTGCCATGTCCGAAGGCGGGAGCATCACCGCAACCGTCGAACGGGTCCTCCTGCCGGGGCGAACAGGATAAGCGGGCCCGACCCGCAGGTTCTCGACTCCCAAGACCGGCCAATAGTGCCAGACCCTGACGAGGTCGCCGTGACCCCGGACGGACTGGCCAAAATCACGCGCGCCGCAGGCGTTGATCCTTTCACGCCGACGGTCAAGTATGCGCCTGGCCCCGCGCTGATCGGCAGCGGGAACGAATGGGAGAACGAGCGATGCCTCGCCGCCCGGCGGGGGCTCGCCGGCAGCTGCGTTGCTGCGGGTCAGCCGGCGGGCCACGATTTCGGGGCTGGGCCGAACGCGAGCCTGGTAGCTCTTACGCACCCGCTGGCGAGGAGGGCGTTGGCCCCGCCGCCGATGGCGAAGCCGATGCCGAACGGCACGAGCTTGCCGAGGACGAGGACCCCCTGCTTCGTCCCGTACTTCGTCACCCAGTGCTTCCCGAGAACGCGGTTGATCCGATGCAGCTTCTGCATGGGTACGTCGGCGACGATCCGGCGGGCCCAGTGCCGGGCCGTGCGATCGGTGCCCTTCGCGATGACCTGGCGGCCGCTCCCGCCGAGCATGAGCCCGAGTACAAGTGTCCGGCGGCGCTCGACCTCGTCGAGGGGGACCCCGTGGACGTCTGCGACCGAGAGCGCGAAGAGAGTGGTGAGCTCCATGGCGGTCAGGACTTCGCCCCCGGACATCGCCGCGGCCAGTGCCGTTCCGACCCCCGGGGCGGCGGCGAGGCCTCCGGTCGCGGCGCCTGCTGCGGCCTGGCCGGTGACGTACAAGCGCTCCAGTGTCCGGATCACCTGCCCCGGTGTTGCCTCGTGCCGTCGGCGTCGGGCCCGGGTGATGTTCCTCTGCACCAGCTGGCCCTGGGTCTCTACCGCCCTGTCCAGCAGGCCCAGAGCCAGTGCGCCGAAGCTGGACCTATCTGAGGCCGGCCCGATGTGGCTGCGCGCTGACATGTGTAACTCCTCGGTGACTGTGTCGCGTTGAGTCTCTCACCGATCACCGAGGGCCTTGACACGGCTGGTGCAGCATGACCACACGCATGGCCATGATTGTTCGCCTTGCTGTGCCGGCGACGAGCTTCGCGTCCTTTGCCGGGCACGGCCGCCGTCGTCGCCGAGACCGACACCAGAGCCCTCCTCGAACAACCCACGCTGCGGCCGGGAGATCATGTTGGTTTCAGCGTGCGGTCCCGGGGTGCATTTCGGGACACGGTCGAGTGGAACAGGTAAAAGGGATGAAGGTCGGGTTCGGGTGGAAGCTGCATGGGGACGGGCGTGCGCCGCGGCCCGGGGCTGTGGTGCGGCCGGACGAGCGGTTGTCTTGGGGGCGGACGGTCGGGCTCGGGGCGCAGCACGTGGTGGCTATGTTTGGGGCCACTTTTGTGGCACCCATTCTCATGGGGCTGGATCCGAACCTCGCGGTGATGCTGTCGGGTGTGGCGACGGTGTTCTTCCTGCTGGTGACGCAGGGCCGGATCCCGTCGTACCTGGGCTCCAGTCTGTCGTTCGTGGGCGTGGCCGCGGTGATCAAGTCGCAGGGCGGGGACACGGCGACGGTGACGGGTGCGCTGCTGGTGGCGGGTGCGGTGCTCGCGGCGTGCGGTGCGGTGGTGCAGGGGCTCGGGGCGAAGGTGGTGCACGCGGTGCTGCCGCCGGTGGTGACCGGTGCGGTGGTGATGCTGATCGGGTTCAATCTGGCACCGGTGGCGGCGGGGACGTACTGGCCGCAGGACCAGTGGACGGCGCTGCTGGTGATGGCGTTCACGGGGTTGGCGCTGGTGGTGTTGCGGGGGTTCTGGTCGCGGATCGCGATCTTCCTGGGGCTGGTGTTCGGGTACGCGGTGTCGTGGCTGTTCGACCGGGTCTTCGGGAAGATCCACTCTCCGGTCGGCGGCGGGGCCGTGACGGAGCACTGGCGTCTGGACCTGTCGGGCGTGGGGAAGGCGGACTGGATCGGTCTGCCGTCGCTGCACGCGCCGAGCTTCCAGGCGTCCGCGGTGCTGGTGGCGCTGCCCGTGGTGGTGGCGCTGATCGCGGAGAACGCGGGGCACGTGAAGGCGGTTTCGGAGATGACGGGTGATCCGCTGGACGACCGGATGGGTGCCGCGATCATGGCGGACGGCACGGCGACGGTGCTGTCGACGGCGGTGGGTGGTCCGGCGACGACGACGTACGCGGAGAACATCGGTGTGATGGCGGCGACCCGGGTGTACTCGACGGCGGCGTACTGGTGCGCGGCCGGCTTCGCGATCCTGTTCGGTTTGTGCCCGAAGTTCGGCGCGGTGGTCGCGGCGATCCCGGGCGGGGTGCTGGGCGGGATCACGGTGGTGCTGTACGGCATGATCGGTCTGCTGGGCGCGCAGATCTGGATCCACAACAAGGTGGACCTGACCAATCCGCTGAACCTGGTGCCGGTCGCGGCGGGTGTGATTGTCGGCATCGGCAACGTGACGCTGAAGTTCAGCGACGACTTCGAGCTCGGCGGCATCGCCCTGGGCACCCTGATCGTGCTGCTCGGCTATCACGGCCTGCGGGCCCTGGCCCCCGTCCACCTGAAGCACCCCCAGTCCGGGAGCGGCCCACTGCTGGACGAAGGCACCAGCGCCTACGACGACCACCGGGGGAAGGGGTGACGGACCTCGGCCGCACCCGCTGAACGCCGCCGAGCGGGTGGTGCCGGAGCACCGGCCCGTGGCGGACTTCCCGGCCCGCAGCCCGGCTGCGGGCCGGGCCTGACGGCTTCGATGTGGCCAGGGCGTCGATCTTGACCCGGCGCGGCCGCCGCCTCTCCTGGGTGCGGTCGTGGGCTGCTCCCGGTGGGCGGTGAGGCGTACGACGAGGCGGCCAGTACACCAGCGAGCTCTTGTGCGGCACCCAGGGAGCAACCCCCGCGAGCGCGGGGCCGATCGCTCGCCCGGCGGGTCAACGACCAGGGCGCGAGGGCAACCCCCGCGAGCGCGGGGCCGATGCGAACCGCAACGGGTGCTTGCCGCGGTAGTAGGGGCAACCCCCGCGAGCGCGGGGCCGATTTCGACGTGGCCGCGTCCGTGCTCCACGCACTGGGGCAACCCCCGCGAGCGCGGGGCCGGTCAGGAGGCGACCACGCGCCTCGCCGAGGGCAGCGGGCAACCCCCGCGCGCGCGGGGTCGATGCTGGTCTGCTGGAGCAGATGGGTGCGCATGTCGGGCAACCCCCGCGAGCGCGGGGCCGATGCCAGAGGTTCACCTTTCGGTGAGAGTCGAAGAGGGCAACCCCCGCGAGCGCGGGGCCGATGCCTGGCGGACACCCTTGATCGACGGGTGCCCCGGGCAACCCCCGCGAGCGCGGGGCCGATGAGGCGGGACCACTTCTTCAGGTCCGCACGGAGGGGCAACCCCCGCGAGCGCGGCGCACTGCTCGACAGCCGCCGGGCAACCCCCGCGAGCGCGGGGCCGATAGGCCGGCGGCCCGCAGCTTGGCGAGGAGGTCGGGGCAACCCCCGCGAGCGCGGGGCCGATTCGCCAATCTCCTTGCGGTCTCCCAGCCCACGGGGCAACCCCCGCGAGCGCGGGGCCGATGGTCAGCGGCGCCAGAACGAGCTGCGGGTGCGGGGGCAACCCCCGCGAGCGCGGGGCTGATTGCTCGACCTGCCTGCACTGGCCCCGCTGCTGGGGGCAACCCCCGCGAGCGCGGGGCCGATGTCACCAAACAGGCCCTGGCGCTGTCCAAGACGGGGCAACCCCCGCGAGCGCGGGGCCGATTGGTGAGCTCCTCGATCTTGGCAGCCATGGTGGGGGCAACCCCCGCGAGCGCGGGGCCGATTGCTGCGGCGTCCACGGGTCGGTGTGCTGGTCGGGGCAACCCCCGCGAGCGCGGGGCCGATCCTGGGCCCCGCGTAATGCATGAGGTGTGCTCGGGGCAACCCCCGCGAGCGCGGGGCCGATCGTAGTCCCAGACGAATAGGGCGGCCACCTTGAGGGCAACCCCCGCGAGCGCGGGGCCGATCGGGAGTTGTCTAGGCGCCCGGGCCTCTTGCCGGGGCAACCCCCGCGAGCGCGGGGCCGATCTTCGCCTTGGCGATGGCCTTCTCGTCGGTCAGGGGCAACCCCCGCGAGCGCGGGGCCGATCTGGGCCCCGCGATCGACGCCTCCGAGGTGTCGGGGCAACCCCCGCGAGCGCGGGGCCGATCCGGCCTTTCTCCTTGAGGGCCCGCTTGATTTCGGGGCAACCCCCGCGAGCGCGGGGCCGATGTGCACACCAAGACTGTGGCACGGGTGTGCGCAGGGCAACCCCCGCGAGCGCGGGGCCGATACTCCGGGCCGATCCGGCGGCGCCTCGCCACCCGGGCAACCCCCGCGAGCGCGGGGCCGATCTGGGCCCCGCGTAATGCATGAGGTGTGACCGCGGGCAACCCCCGCGAGCGCGGGGCCGATACTTGCTGACCTGCGGCGATTCCCCTCAGTGGGCTCCGATTGATTCAGTTCGATTCGGTGGACGGGCCGTTGAGGAGCTCATGCGTCACCGCCGTCTCTTGTTCTGTCCCGGTGGATTGTCAGTGTTGGGCTCTACGCTCCGCAGCGTACTCGTACGTGGAGGTCGGGACGATGGTCGAGGATCGCTGGCGGTGGTATCCACCGGAGGTCAGGGGCTGGCTGGGTGCGTTGTGGGGAAAGTCGGCGGGGCGGGCTGGGGGGACGGTGAATCTCCTGCTGTCGCACATGCTGGACACCGCCGCGGTTGCCGAGCTGGTCTGGGACCGGTACCTGCCGCAGGCGACGAGGTGGCGTCTGGACGCTCTGGCAGGGGGTGCGGGGAAGGGGCGGCGTCTGTTCGCGTGGTTGTGCGGGATTCATGACCTGGGCAAGGCCACGCCGGTGTTCCAGCATCTGGACGCTGCCGGGGAGGCCGCGGTCCGGCAGGCGGGGCTCGCCTGGGACAAGTACGCGGTGAAGGGGGCGTCCTGGCGGCACGACAAGGCCGGTGCCCGGGTGCTGATGGCGCTGCTCGCCGAGGCGAAGTGGTCTGAGGAGCAGGTCGGTTGGGTCTGGCCGCTGGTCGCCGGCCACCACGGTCTGATCCCGACGGTAGGGGATCTGAAACCGCCGAGGAAGAACGAGAAACTGCAGGGCCACGATCGGTCGTGGAAGCTCGCGCAGCTGGCCCTGGCGGAGGTGTTCTCACGGGAGGTCGGCTACGAAGGTTGGTCGCCGCTGGCCGCGGTTGAGCCCGCTCTGGTGCCGAGTCGCGCGATGCAGCTTCAGTTGTCCGGCTTCGTGGTGATGGCGGACTGGATCGCCAGCGACGAGCGGCACTTCACCGGCGTGTCGGATCTGTCGAAGGTGGCGATGCCTCAGGCGCGCCGGCGGGCTTCGGCGGCGTGGTCGAGGCTCGAACTGCGCGGTGGCTGGGGGGCGTTGGCGGCGCCCGGGCCGGAGACCTTCCAGGACCGTTTCGGGCACGGAACAAGGCCTTCACAGGAGATGGTCCTCGACGTGGTGCGCCGGATGGGCGGGCCGGGGCTGGTGATCGTCGAGGCGCCGATGGGGGAGGGGAAGACGAAGGCAGCGCTCGCGGCGGCGGAGCTGATGGCGGCCCGTCACGGCGCGGATGGAGTGTTCCTGGGCATGCCGACCCAGGCGACCGCGGACCCGATGTTCACCCAGGTGCGCTCGTGGCTGCGCGAGGTCGGGGACGGGCTGGAGGACCAGGTCGCACTGCTGCACGGCAAGCGGATGTTCAACAAGCAGTGGCGCGCGCTGCTGGAGGGCGCGGGGGAGTGGGGCCAGGGCGCGGACGACCCGTTCACCTCGGTGGGGGAGGACGAGTACGGCATGGCGGCCGACTCCTTCGACGGATGCGAGGGCGCCGCACGCAGAGCGCCCGCGGAGTGGTTCCTCGGGCGCCGCCGTGGTCTGCTCAGCCCGTTCGCGGTCGGCACGATCGACCAGCTCCTGTATGCCGCGACCCGCACCAAGCACGTGATGCTGCGGGCGGCCGGCCTGGCCGGCAAGGTCGTGATCCTGGACGAGGTCCACGCCGCCGATGTCTACATGTCGCAGTTCCTGCTGGAGGGACTGTGGTGGCTCGGGCAGGCCGGAGTGCCGGTGGTGCTGCTGTCGGCGACCCTGCCGCCCGAGCAGCGGCGGCATCTGGTCGCCGCTTACGTGGCCGGTACGCAGTCGGCGCAGGGCCCGGTGGCGCTGGAGCTTCCCGAGCCGCAGGGCTATCCGAGCGTGACGGCCGTCTGGCCGGGCCGGGACGGGCGGCCGGAGCTGCTGGTCGAGAGCACCGAGTCGTGGCGCGACGACCTCGAGGTCCGGGTCGAGGCGCTCGACGAGCCGCCGGCGCCGACCGGCCCGGAAGGGCGGCAGGACGACGCGGCCACGGCTGATACAGCCTTGGTGGACTGCCTCAAGGATCGCCTGGCCGACGGCGGATGTGCCCTGGTCATCCGCAACACCGTCGCCCGCGCCCAGTCCACCTTCGAAGCCCTCCGGCAGGAGTTCGGCTCCGACGTCCGCCTTCTGCACGGCCGCCTGCACGCCGGCCACCGGGCGGACCGTACGCAGCAGGTGTTGGACCTCCTCGGACCACCCAGCCGGGGACACGAGCGCCCTGGCAGGCTGATCGTCGTCGCTACCCAACTCGCTGAGCAGTCCTTCGACGTCGACGCAGACCTGCTGATCACCGACCTTGCCCCGGTCGACCTGCTCCTCCAGCGCATCGGCCGCCTCCACCGCCACGACGGCGTGAAACGCTCGCACCGGCTGTCCCAGCCCACCGTGGTCGTCACCGGCCTCCACCTCCACGACGACCAGGCACCGCACATCCTGGGCGCCTCCGAGAAGATCTACGGCCGCTACCTCCTGCTGCGCACGGCCGCCGAGATCAAGCGAGTGACCAAGGACAGCGGGGACACGTGGAGCATCCCCTGTCAGGTGCCGGACCTGGTGGCCCGCGTGTACGGAACCGGCCCCGTCGTCCCGGACACATGGGCCGAGGCCGAGACGAAGGCCCGGCAGGACTGGGAGAAACGGCAGGCCGATCGCCGAGAGAACGCCTCCCAGTACCTGCTCACCCGTGCCGGCGAACACGGCGAACCGACCCTGGCCGGACTGCACCGCGGCGCCCACGGCAAGCTGACCGAGGGACAGTTCGAGGCACTCGTCCGCGACGGCGAACGGAGCGCGGAAGTCGTCCTGGTACGCCGCACCGAGAGCGGCTTTCACGCGATGACCGGCCGCAGGCTCGGCCCGAACGGCGAGGTCGCCGCCGAACTGCTGGACGACGTCCTCGCGGGAACGGTGCGCCTCCCCGCCAAACTGACAGCGGCGGCCGAGCAGGCGCTCGGCCCACTGGCGGGCTGGCGCGACCACCCCTGGCTGCGCTATAGCCTGGCCCTCGAACTCAACGAGGACGGCGAAGCGACCCTCGGAGACTTCCGGCTGCGCTACGACGACGACCTCGGCCTCGCGGTGAGCGGGGGGCGCCGGTACGGATGACGGCGAGGTGGTGGGCCGGGCGATTGCCGGGCCCACCACCCAACCCCGCGAGTGCGGGGCCGACTTGTGCCCGTCACGGGCGGCCAAACACGGCCAGGGGCCATCCCCGCGCGAGCGAACCTACGGGGCTGAGGGGGCAATTCAAGCATTCGCCCCACGGTCGGCCGCCGATGATGCCACGATGATTCAACAACGGGCTAAACATAGCCAGTTGGGAGAACAGTGCGTGTCTGGCTACAACCTTGTCGACGAACCGTGGCTGACGGTGCGGCCTGTCGGCGGAGGCCCTCCCGTTGAGCTGGGAATCGCCGAGGCCCTGGCGCGGGCCCACGAGTTCGAGGGGATCGTCGTTGAGTTCTCCACCCAGCTCCCGGCTCTCCTGCGACAGGTCCTGCTGCCGGTCGTCGCCCACGCCACCGGAGCGCCCGAGACCCTTCGCGAGAAGGGCGAGCGCCTCACGCAGAACGGCGGGTTCGCCGAGGACGAGCGCAAACGCCTCCAGGTCTATCTCGACGAGCACCGGGCGAAGTTCGACCTCTTCGACCCGGCCGCCCCGTTCGCCCAGGTCGCGGGGCTGCGTACCGCGAAGGATGAGACGAAGGGTTCCGCCGCCCTCGTGGCGACGGCCGCGAGCGGCAACAACGTCCCGCTGTTCGCCAGCCGCACGGACGCGGACCCGCTCGACCTGACACCGGCCCAGGCCGCCCACTGGCTCGTGCACGCCCACTGCTGGGACACTGCGGCGATCAAGACCGGAGTCGTCGGCGACGAGGAGCACGTCAAGGCGGGCAAGACCACCGGGAACCCCACCGGCCCGCTCGGCCAGCTCGGCGTGATCGTCCCCACCGGGCGCACCCTGTACGAGACCCTCCTGCTCAACCTCCCGGTCACCCCGCCCAGCGTCCTCGGCACCCCACAGTGGACGCGAGGCCCACACGGCCCGTCCTGGACGGCGCGCGCAGCCGAGGGCCTGCTCGACCTGTGGACGTGGCAGGCCCGGCGGATCCGTCTCATCCCGCACCAGAACGACGCCGGGCAGCCGAGAGTCGCACGGGTGGTCATCAGCGCCGGCGACCGCCTCACGCGGCTGCCCGAGCAGGAGCCGCACACCGCTTGGACGTTCACCGCCCCCGTCAAGAAGTCCGCCTCGGCCCTGCCCGAGCGTCGGCCGCGCCGCCACACCCAGGGCAAGGCCGCCTGGCGTGGCCTGGACGCCCTCCTCGCCCCCACCCGTCAGAGTGCCGACGGGGCCTTCGAGACCAGTGTCCTGCTCGATGAGGTCAGTGGACTGCAGGAGAGCGGCAAGCTCGGCGTCGACTACCCGCTGCAGGTCGAGACCTTCGGCATGGTCTACGGCACCCAGTCCGCCGTCGTCGAGGACGTCATCCACGACGCGATCCCCCTGCCGCTGCTGGCCCTCCACCAGGACAGCGAAGCCCACCTCCTCCTCCTGGACGCGGCCGAGCAGGCGGAACTCCTTGCGAGGGCCGTCAACAACCTTTCCGCGGACCTGCGCCGAGCCGCCGGCACCGACCCCATCCCCTGGGACAAGGGTCAGCGCCCCGGCGACCTCCTCCTGCACACCCTCGATCCCCTGGTGCGCCGCCTGCTCGCCGGCGTGCGCGACGCCGGCGACGACGAGGAGATTCTGGAGCGGGGCCGGCTCGCCTGGGAGCAAGTCGCCCACCGTCATGTGTGGGAGGCGGCGAACACGCTCCTGCTGGCCGCACCCGCCACCACGTTCGGCGGCCGGACGCTCGACCCGCCCGGTAAATCGGGTAAGGCACAGACCTACCGGCTCGGCACGGCCGGCGCCAACTTCCGGCGCCAGGTCGACGAGATCCTCCCCCGCCACGCCGATGCCGTCCGGCAGGCCGCTGCCGCCCGGGAAGCCGAGACCGGACCCGACCTCAACCCCGAACCCGCCCCTGGAGCGGACTTTGACTACTGAGCACACCACCGCCCGCAAGAGGCGCCGGTACTGGGACGACTTCACCGCCCCGGACCACACCTGGCGCACCGATCCCCGCACCAAGCAGCCACGCCGACCCCCCGGCGAGGACCTCGCCGCCATGCGATCCGGCCTCGGACGGCCCGCCATGGACAGCCCCAGGATGTGGCCGCTCTACAGCTGTGACGTCGACGACCGTCTCGCACTGCGCGACGAGGTCTCCGACGAACAGAAGGCCGAACACGCAGCCCTGGCCCTCTACGGCCTGCACCAGCAGAGCCAGGCCACACCGATGCACCGAAGCGGCGTCAAACTCGGCGAGGCCCTGCGGGCCCTGCGCCGCAGCGGCAAGTTCAGCGAAGAAGCCCTCGACACCCGGGTCGCCCAACTCGCGGGCGCCACCAGCGTGTCCGCACTGCTGGTCCACCTGCGCGGCCTGATCACCCAACTGCGCACCGTCGGGCAGCCCCTGGACTACAACCACCTGATGGCCGACATCCAGGCCTGGCACCACACCGACCGGCGCCCGCAGGTCCGCCTCAAGTGGGCCGTCGGCTACCAGGCGTGGAAGGACAAGGCACCCACCGACTGACCCCGCCCGCCCGCCTCCCAGCTGCCCGTACCGCCATCCCCGAGGAGAAGCGCATGACCGACCGCCTCTACATCGACGTGCACATCCTGCAGACCGTCCCCCCGGCCAACCTCAACCGGGACGACAACGGCAACCCCAAGGAGGCCTACTTCGGCGGCAAGCGCCGCTCCCGCGTCTCCTCCCAGGCCTGGAAGCGCGCCACACGCCTGCACTTCGCCGAGAGCCGCGACCGGCAGGACCTCGCCACCCGAACCAAGCGGATCGCCTCCCAGCTCGCCAAAGGCATTGCCGAACGCACCCCCGTCTCGGCGGAGGACGCCCAGCGGATCGCCGACGCCCTGATCAAGGCCACCGGGATCTCCGCGGGCAAGAAGGAAGGCGACACCGCCTACCTCCTCTTCTACGGGCGCCGCCAGCTGGACGGAATCGTCGACCTGGTCGCCGACACCGCCACCGACCTCGCCGCCCTCGACGCCAAAGCCCTGGAGGAGGCCGTCAAGGCCCTGCCGGTCAAGGAACAGCTGCAGAGCGGCCACCCCGCCGACGTCGCCCTCTTCGGCCGCATGGTCGCCGACATCCCCAGCCTGAACGTCGACGCCGCCACCCAGGTCGCCCACGCCCTCTCCACCCACGCGGCCGAACTCGAATTTGACTACTACACGGCCGTCGACGACGAGAACACCGCCGACGAGACCGGCGCCGGAATGATCGGCACCATCGGCTTCAACTCCGCCACCCTCTACCGCTACGCCACCATCGGCCTGCACCAGCTGCGCGACAACCTCGGCGACGACAAGGCGGCCATCGACGCTGTCGACCTCTTCGTCGACTCCTTCGCCCGCTCCATGCCCACCGGCTACGGCAACTCCTTCGCCCACCGCACCCGCCCCAGCCTGGTAGCCGTCGTCGTCCGCGCCGACCAGCCCGTGAACCTCGTCTCCGCCTATGAGAACCCCGTCCCGGCGAGCCAGGGCATCGTCGCCGAGTCCGCGCGCCGCCTCGCAGGGGAGTTCGCCACCGCCACCGATCAGTGGGGCGACGAGCCGCTGTACGTCGGCATCTGTCACACCCTCGGCCCCGGCACCGACAGTGACGGGACGGGGCGGGAGTTGGCGGACGCGTTCGGGGCGAACCGTACCTTCACCGAACTGCGTGACGGCCTGCGCGCCGCCCTCACCGAACGGGTGAACGGCAACTGATGCCCACCGACCCCACACCCGGTCCCGCCCCCGCCGCGGACCGGCAGGACGAGGCGCAGGCGGTCCTCGTCCTGCGCCTGGCCGGCCCGCTCCAGTCCTGGGGCGACCGCAGCGCCTTCAACCGCCGCGACAGCCGGCCCCAGCCGACCAAGTCCGGCGTCGTCGGCCTGCTCGCCGCCGCCGCGGGCCGACCGCGCGAAGCGGACATCACCGACCTCGTCGGCCTTCGCCTGGGTGTGCGCATCGACCAGCCCGGCACCCTGCTTCGCGACTACCACACCGTCAGCGACTACCGCGGCCGTCCGCTGCCGCAGGCCGGCGTCAACGCCAAAGGCCTGCAGAAGCCGACCTCCCCGGCCAAGGAAACCCACGTCACCCACCGCTACTACCTCCAGGACGCGATGTTCGTCGCCGCCGTCCAGGGCCCTGCGGCGCTTGTCACGGCGCTCGCCGAGGCGATCCGCCGCCCCGCCTTCCCGCTCGCGCTCGGCCGGCGCTCGTGCGTCCCGACCCAGCCGATCGTCCTCGGCGAGATGCGCGACGCCGCCCTGGAGGACGTCCTGGCCGCGGAGCCCTGGCAGGCGGGCGCGCCTGCCAGGGACGCCTACCGGCGGCGGGCCGAACGGGGTCCGGAGCCGTTCTCGCCGCACCGGATCGACCTGGCGGCGACCTTCGACGACCCAGCGGGCGAGGACACCCTCCAAGACGTCCCGCGCACCTTCGCACCCCGCGAACGCGGCTTCTCCACCCGGCGGATCCGCCACGAATGGCTCAGCGTCCCCACCGGCTTCGCCCCGTCCACCACGACCACGCACCCGGCCACCGACGCCGGCGGCCACGACCCGTTCGCCCTGCTGGGCTGGTGACCTTCATGACCTACCTCTCCCGCGTCCGCATCAACCCCCTGCGCGCCGCCAGCCGCAACCTGCTCGCCAACCCCCGAGCCCTGCACGGCGCCGTCCTGGCCGGCATCCCCGACACCGCCCCCGGCGACCGGACCCTGTGGCGCCTGGACGCCGACCACCCGCGTCGCCCCATGCTGCTCGTCCTCACCCCCTCCAAACCGGACTGGACCCACCTCGTCGAACAGGCCGGATGGCCCGACGCCGAAGGCGAGCACTACGCCGTCCGCGACTACAGCCCACTGCTCGCCCAGCTCGCCGTCGGCCGGGAGTTCGCCTTCCGCCTCAAGGCCAGCCCCATCCAGAACACCGCCAAGCCGGACAAGGCGAGCCCGCACCGCACCAAGACCGAAGCCGAACTGCGCCACCGCTCCTACCGCATGGCCCACCGCACGGCCGCCCAGCAGCTCACCTGGTTCCTCGACCGCACCACCCGCTGGGGCTTCACGGTTCCCGAGGCGCGCAGCGATCGGCCGGCACCGGGCCTCGAACCGCCGGCCGCGGACACCCCGGCGGACGTGCGGCCCGCCCGGGAGGTGAGGATCACCGACCGCAGCCGCAGCAGCTTCACCAAGCCGGGCACCCGCACCCCCGTCACCCTCACCACCGCCACCTTCGAGGGCCACCTGCGGATCGCCGACCCCGACCTGCTGCAGGCCGCCCTCCTCGGCGGCATCGGCCCGTCCAAGGCCTACGGGTGCGGCCTGCTCACCCTCGCCCCGCTCCAGGCAGGGGCACGCTGACCGGTGGCCGACATCTGGTGGAAAGCCCACCCCCACGACCTGCACCGCCTCGCTGACCGCGTCTCCAGCGTCTACGTCGAGCGCAGCCACATCGACCGCGACGAGAACGCCGTCGTCGTCATCAACAAACGCGAGACCGTGCGCGTCCCCGCCGCCATGGTCGCCGTCATGCTTCTCGGCCCCGGCACCCGAATCACCCACGGCGCCGTCAACCTCCTCGCCGACTCCGGCACCACGGTGTGCTGGGTCGGCGAACAGGGCGTACGCATGTACGCGGCAGGGCTCGGCCCCAGCCGCGGAGCCGCGCTCCTCAACCGGCAGGCGTGGCTGGTCAGCCGCACCAAGGAACGCCTCGCCGTCGCCCGGACCATGTACCGCATGCGGTTCCCGGGCGAGGACGTGAGCGCGGCCACCATGCAGCAGCTGCGCGGCCGCGAGGGAGCCCGCATCCGCAAGCTCTACCAGGCCGAGGCGCGCCGCACCGGCGTCCCCTGGAACGGCCGCGTCTACAAGGCCGGCGATGCCCACGCCGCGGGCGACGACCTGAACCGCCTCCTGTCGGCGGCCAATGCCGCGCTCTACGGCATCTGCCACGCCGTCATCACCGGCCTGGGAGCCAGTCCCGGCCTCGGCTTCGTCCACACCGGGCTGGCCACCTCGTTCGTCCTCGACATCGCCGATCTCTACAAGGCCGAGTACACCATCCCCCTCGCCTTCGACCTCGCCAAGCAGGGCCACACCGAGGAACGCGATGCCCGCTTGGGCCTGCGCGACCGCATCGCCCAGGACAAGCTGCTCGGCCGCATCGTCCAGGACGTCAAGACCCTCCTCAGCCCGGAGGGCACCGACATGCCCGACGTCGAGGCCAACGAACTCTGGGACGAACGCGTCGGAACCGTCCAGGGCGGCGTGAACTGGGCGGGCAGCGAGGGAGTGCCGGTGGTGCCCGGTGTCTCCGACCCGGGCATGGGTGACGAACACCTCGCCATCATCGGCCCGGAGTTCACCGAGGACACGAGCAGCCCATGACCGTCATCATCCTCATCGCTGCCCCCGAAGGCCTACGCGGACACCTCACCCGCTGGATGGTCGAGGTCAACGCCGGCGTCTTCGTCGGTACCCCCAGCCGTCGCATCCGCGACCGCCTCTGGGACCTCCTCGCCACCCGTATCGGTGACGGCCAGGCCGTCCTCGTCGAACCCGCCACCAACGAACAAGGCTGGACCGTCCGCACCGCCGGCAAGGACCGCTGGAAGCCCGTCGACTTCGACGGACTGATTCTCTCAGCCCGATCCCGCCGATAGACCCGCAGGTCACGAAGTGTCGGCCCCGCGCTCGCGGGGGTTGCTCCGGGACACCACCCGCCACGAGAGCGACGTGCTGGTCGGCCCCGCGCTCGCGGGGGTTGCTCCTGGCCGTGCCCGACGATCACCGCACTCGACGGGTCGGCCCCGCGCTCGCGGGGGTTGCTCCCCGCCGTCGCTCCGAGAAGGCGGCCTGGCGCCGTCGGCCCCGCGCTCGCGGGGGTTGCTCCGCGATGGCGAAGCAGGTGACCACGGCGAGCTTGTCGGCCCCGCGCTCGCGGGGGTTGCTCGCCCTTCGAGGTGCTGATCGAGAAGATCAACCTGTCGGCCCCGCGCTCGCGGGGGTTGCTCAACTCGAACCGCTCCGCTCGCGCATCTCCTCCAGTCGGCCCCGCGCTCGCGGGGGTTGCTCCTGCCCCCGTACGCGCCGGCACCGGCGCCCGCCGTCGGCCCCGCGCTCGCGGGGGTTGCTCCCACGTCGACCCGGCGCCGAGCCTCGCGCCGGCGTCGGCCCCGCGCTCGCGGGGGTTGCTCCCACGGGACCATGACGTCGCGGACCATCCTGTAGTCGGCCCCGCGCTCGCGGGGGTTGCTCCTCGACCTCCCGGGGTGTGCGGATGGTGACTGTGTCGGCCCCGCGCTTGCGGGGGTTGCTCCTCCTCTGGGGTGGTCCCCAGCGCGGTGGCGAGGCCGGCCCCGCCCTCGCGGGGATGGCTTCTCCTCGATCTCGTCTGACTGCCCTGGCCGACCGGGCTTGACGCCGGTCACCGGCGGCGTAGCATCTGCTCAGGCTCGTCATGCATGCGCTGGCGCTACGTTCGTGGCGCCGGTGCTGATGGGGCTCGACCCCAACCTGGCGATCATGATGTCCGGCGTCGCGACCGTCATCTTCCTGCTGGCCACCCGCGGCCGGGTGCCCAGCTACCTCGGCTGCTCGCTCTCCTTCGTCGGCGTGGCCGCGGTGATCCGGGCCCAGGGCGGCACCAGCGCGACGGTCACCGGCGCGGTGTTCGTGGTCGGCGTGGCGCTGTTCCTGGTGGGCGTGGCGGTCCAGCGGTTCGGGGCGAGGATCATCCACGCCGCCATGCCGCCGATCGTCACCGGCGCCGTCGTCATGCTGATCGGCTTCAACCTGGCGCCGGTCACCGCCTCCACCTACTGGCCGCAGGACCAGTGGACGGCGCTGCTGGTGATGCTCTTCACCGGCCTGGCCGTGGTGTGCCTGCGCGGCTTCTGGTCGCGGGTGGCGATCTTCCTCGGCCTGCTCTTCGGCTACGGCATCTCCTGGCTGTTCGACCGGGTCTTCGGCAGGATCCACTCGGTGGACGGCAGCGGACAGCTCACCGACCACTGGCGCCTGGACCTGTCGGGCGTCGGCCAGGCGGACTGGGTCGGCCTGCCCGACTTCCACGGCCCTTCCTTCCAGTGGTCCGCGATCCTGGTCGCGCTGCCCGTGGTGATCGCGCTGGTCGCGGAGAACGCCGGGCACGTCAAGGCCGTGGGCGAGATGACCGGTGACAACCTGGACGACAAGCTCGGCACCGCGATCTCGGCGGACGGCGTCGGCTCGATGCTCTCCACCGCGCTCGGCGGCCCGCCGAACACCACCTACTCCGAGAACATCGGCGTCATGGCCGCCACCCGGGTCTACTCCACCGCCGCCTACTGGGCCGCGGCCGGCTTCGCGCTGCTGTTCGGCATCTGCCCGAAGTTCGGCGCCGTCGTCGCCGCGATCCCCGGCGGGGTGCTCGGCGGCATCACCGTCATCCTGTACGGCATGATCGGCCTGCTCGGCGCGCAGATCTGGACCAGGTCCGGGGTGGACCTGCGCAACCCGCTGAACCTGGTGCCGGCCGCCGCGGGCATCATCATCGGCATCGGCAACGTCACCCTGAAGTTCACCGACACCTTCAGCCTCAGCGGCATCGCGCTGGGCACCCTGGTCGTCATCACCGGCTACCACGTACTGCGGGCGCTCGCCCCCGCGCACCTGAAGGCCCAGGAGCCGCTGCTGGACGAGGGCACCTCCTCCTACGACATGGGCGCCGAGGGCCCGGGGGAGCCGGGCGAGCGGCCCGCCCGCTAGCGGAGAGCGCCGGCCGGAGAGGTGCCCGAAAGGGCTCTCTCCGGCCGGTTCGCTTGGCCTGACCGGACGTCAGGTGGTCGAATCGCGTCCTACGTCCCACGAGGCCACTCACCCACGGGGAGAAGCATGTCCCTTCCGTCCCGCCACCGCAGGAGCGCCGTCGGCGCCGTCGCCGCCACCGCGCTCGCGCTCTCCTGCGGCTGGGCCACCGCCGGCAGCTCCGCCGCCGAGGCCGGCCAGGTCCTGTGGACCCCGAGCACCAGCACGGGCCCGTCCTCCTTCACCGCGGTCCAGTGCGCCACGGGGAACTTCGGTGTCGTCAACGACCCCGTCAAGGGCAGCGTCTGGCGGGCGTTCCAGGCCGCCGGGGAGGAGCGCTGCGAGACGCTCGGCCCCGACCTCAAGGAGGGCGACACCTTCTACCTCGGCTGGTCGTCCAAGGTCGACATCAAGGACACCAACAGCCGCTACGTCTTCCAGCTGAAGTGTTCGCCGAGCACCGGCACGGCCAACCACCCGATCGAGATCGACGCGACCACCGGGCGCATCCGCCTCCAGGAGTGGGACACCGCCCACGTCGCGCACACGCTCTGGACCGCGCCGACCGCCAACAACCAGTGGCACTCCTACGCGCTGAAGATCCGCCTGGGCCGCACCGACGGCACCATCGACTTCTGGTTCGACGGCGTGAAGCAGACCTTCACCACCGGCTCGGGCACCTTCACGGGCACCACCTGGGACGGAACCCGCAACTACCTCAAGTGGGGCTCCTACCACCTCTCCACCGGCGACGCCTCGAACACCTTCACCAGCCCGGTGATGGCGACCACCCTGGAGACGGCCACCGCCGGCTCGTGAGTGCCCGGCGCCGGCGCCGTTCCCCGAACCGCCCGGGTGCCGTACCGTGCCGGACATGGCGAACCCCTCCTCCCGGCACGACGTCGTGATCGTCGGCGGCGGCCACAACGGCCTGGTGGCGGCGGCGTACCTGGCCCGCGCCGGGTACCGGGTGCTGCTGCTCGAACGGCTCACCCGGCTCGGCGGCGCCGCGGTGTCGGCCCCGGCGTTCGCCGGCGTGGACGCCCGGCTGTCGCGCTACTCCTACCTGGTGAGCCTGCTGCCGCGGAAGGTGGTGCGCGAGCTCGGGCTGCGCCTGGAGCTGCGGCGGCGCCGGATCGCCTCCTACACCCCCGCCGTCCGGGACGGCAGGCCCACCGGGCTGCTGGTGGACGCGGCCGACGCCGGCCGCACCCGGGCCTCGTTCCGGGCGCTGACCGGCGCGGACCACGAATGGGAGGCCTGGCGGCGCTTCTACGCGATGACCGGGAACGTCGCCGAGCGGGTCTTCCCGACCCTCACCGAACCGTTGCCCGCCCGGGCGGAGCTGCGCCGGCGGGTCGGCGACGACGCGGCCTGGTCGGCCCTGTTCGAACGGCCGCTGGGCGAGACCGTCGAGCGGACCTTCGCCGACGACCTGGTGCGCGGCGTGGTGCTGACGGACGCGCTGATCGGCACCTTCACCCACGCCCACGACCCGTCGCTGCGGCAGAACCGCTGCTTCCTCTACCACGTGATCGGCAACGGCACCGGCGACTGGGACGTCCCGGTCGGCGGCATGGGCGCGGTGACCGACGCCCTCGCCCGGGCGGCCCGGGCGGCCGGCGCCGAGCTGCGCACCGGCTGCGAGGTCACCGCCGTCGCCACCGACGGCACCGGGGACGCCGAGGTGACCTACCGCCACCGGGACGGCGAGACCACGGCGGCGGCCCACCGGGTCCTGGTCAACGCCGCCCCGGCGGTCCTGGCCCGGCTGCTGGGGGAGGAGCCCGGGCCCGCGCCGGAGGGCGCCCAGCTGAAGGTCAACATGGTGCTGCGCCGGCTGCCGCGGCTGCGGGACCCCGCCGTCGACCCGCGCGAGGCCTTCGCCGGCACCTTCCACATCGCCGAGGGCTACCGGCAGCTGGAGACCGCGTACACCGAGGCGGCGGCCGGGCGGATCCCCGCCGCGCCGCCCTCGGAGATCTACTGCCACTCGCTGACCGACCCGTCGGTCCTGGGACCGGAGGCCGTCCGGCAGGGCCGGCAGACCCTCACCCTGTTCGGCCTGCACCTGCCCGCCCGGCTCTTCGCCGACCCGGCCGCCAAGGAGCGCGCCCTGGCGGCGAGCCTGGCCCAGCTCGACGCCGTGCTGGCCGAGCCGATCGCCGACTGCCTGGCCGTGGACGCCGACGGTCGGCCCTGCCTGGAGGCGAAGACCCCGCTCGACCTGGAACGGGAGATCGGCCTGCCGGGCGGTCACATCTTCCACCGCGACCTCGCGTTCCCGTACGCCACGGCGGAGCCGCACGGCGCCGCCGCCCGCTGGGGCGTGGCGACGGCGCACCCGAACGTCCTGCTCTGCGGCGCGGGAGCGATCCGCGGCGGCGGCGTCAGCGGAATCCCCGGCCACAACGCGGCGCGCGCCGTCCTGGAGGACTTCGCCGGCTAGCCGCCGGCCGAACTGACCGGGGGCCCGCAGGCCCGGTCAGACGTGCAGCTGGGCGGCGAGCTTCTCGGCCAGCGTGCGCAGGGGCTCCCCGGTGAGCGCCGCGTCGGGGGAGGGCGCCTCGGTGCCCTGGCTGACCAGCAGCGCGAGGTCGCCCGTGCCCGCGACCGCGAGCCGGGCGATGGCGACCGACCCGCGGCCGGGCGCCGTCTTCGCCAGGCCGGGGGCGGGCTGCTCGGCGGAGACGGTGACCACCTGTTCGGTCGTCAGGTCGCCGGCCTGCTGGATGTAGGGCAGGGCCAGGTTGACCGCGATCCCCTCGGCGGGGGCGGCGACCACGCCGATCTCCACCGGGGTCCCACCGGCGTTGTAGGAGCACCACACCTGGACGCTCTCGGGACGCGCGGGCAGCGTCGCCCGGGCCGGGCCGGGCGTGCTGCCGGTCGGACCCGGCAGGGCCTTCCCGGGCGGGACGACCTCGGCCCGCACCGGCCGTCCCGTACCGGTGCCCGGGGTGACCGGGCGCTCCATCCCGGCGGCCTTCAGCGCGCCGGCCAGGTCCAGGCCGAACGGGCAGGAGGGATCCGGACCGAGCCCCTGCACCGTCGACTTCAGCCTGGCGAAGGAGGGCTTCCCGCCGTCGGCCGCGGCGGTCGCGCCGTCCGACGACGAGCAGGCGGCCGTCCCGAGCAGGAGCCCGGCCAGGAGCACCGGGGCGAGCGCGGACTTGCGGTCAGTTGTCATCCGATCAGCCTACGGTCCCCCGGCACGCCCCCACCTTCGCCCGGGTGTTCGGTGACGGCCGCGGCACCACGCCGGCCGCGGCCGCCGTGGTGCCGCCCGCGGCGGTTCAGCAGCCCGGTCCTTCCCCCGGGCGGGTGTCGTGGGTGATGTCCTCCCCGGCGCTGCGGCAGGTACTGCAGGTGTGCCAGTGCGGCCGCAGCCCCGGCCGGTCGGGGTGGTCGGTCCGCTGCGGAGCGAGCGTCATGTCGGAGGTGTCCATGCCGCACAGGGTCCGGGGGCCGCAGGCGCCCGAGGCCTCCGTGCGGGCGCTGTGCGCACGGCGCACCGGGATCGAGGGCTCGGCGGGGGCGTGGCCGGGGCCGAGGAGCCGGATGTTGGTCGGAGTGTCAGGTTCCAGTACGACGACGATGTCCATCTCCTCAACGTGGGCGCAGGACCGGCCCGCCGCCACCCGCACGACGGCATCCGGACCAACCCGGTGCCGGCTCCGGTGCCGCCGGTGCCGCCGGACGGGTGGATTGCGCGGGCGGCGACGCGCGGCGGCGCCCGGCCCGCCCGGAGGAGCCGAATACTCCCGCCGTGTGGCGGCCGCCCGGGGGCCGCCCGGACGAGGGGAGAGACCTTGATGCACCGTCACGGCGCGGCCCGGCGGCCCGGTCATCGGACGGCGCCGCGCGGTACCGCGCCCCTGCTGGCCGGTCCCCTGCTGGCCGGTCTGCTGCTGACCGGCCTCCCGCTGGCCGGGTGCACCACCGCCGCGGGCACCGCCCCCGTCGCCGCCCCCAGCCCCTCCGGGAGCCCGAGCGCCCCGTCCGTCCCGGCCGCCGAGCCACCGGCGCAGCCGGCGCCCCAGCTGACCGAGCAACAGGTGAACTCCGCCGTGGCCCGGATCGACGACTACGTGCAGACCGCCATGGCCACCACGGGCGTCCCGGGCGTGGCCCTGGCCGTGGTGTACCGGGACCGGGTCGTCCACGCGAAGGGCTTCGGCGTCCGGCAGCTCGGCCTGCCCGACCCGGTGGACCCGGACACGGTCTTCCAGCTCGCCTCGCTCTCCAAGCCGATCGCCTCCACCGTGGTCGCCGGCGCGGTCGGCCGGAAGGCGGTGAAGTGGGACGACCCGGTCTCCGCCCACGACCCGGGCTTCGCGCTGGCCGACCCCTGGGTGAGCGGCCATCTGACGATCGCGGACCTCTTCTCCCACCGCAGCGGCCTGCCGGACCACGCCGGCGACCTGCTGGGGGACCTCGGCTACCAGCGCGACTACATCCTCCAGCACCTGCGCGACCAGCCGCTCGCCCCCTTCCGGGCGAGCTACGCCTATACCAACTACGGCCTCACCGAGGCGGCGGTGGCCGTGGCGGCCGCCACGGGGACGGCCTGGGAGGACCTCGCGGCGGACGTCCTCTACAAGCCGCTGGGGATGGCCGCCACGAGCTCGCTGCGCGCCGCCTACGACGGCGCGGCGAACAAGGCGGTGCCGCACGTGCGGACCGACGCCGGCTGGCAGGTCAGCGCCACCGAGAACCCCGACCCGCAGTCGCCGGCCGGCGGGGTGAGCTCCTCCGTGCAGGACCTCGCCCGGTGGATGCGGCTGCAGCTCGCCGACGGGGTCTTCGAGGGGCGGCAGGTCGTCGACGCGGCCGCCCTGAACGACACCCGGGTGCCGCGGATCGTCGCCGGGCTGCCGAAGGCGCCCGCGGGCAGCGCGACCTTCTACGGCCTCGGCTGGAACGTCAACCAGGACGCCCGGGGCCGGCTGCGGCTCAACCACTCCGGCGCCTTCGACCTGGGCGCGGCGACCGTGGTGACCCTGCTGCCGTCCGAGCAGCTCGGGATCGTGGTGCTGACCAACGGTCAGCCGATCGGCGTCCCGGAGGCGGTGGCGGAGGAGTTCTTCGACCTCGCCCAGGAGGGCCGGGAGACCGTCGACTGGCTGGGTTTCATGGGCAAGGTCGTGCCCGCCGCCGCGCAGGCCGGCGTCTCGCCGACCGATTACGGCCGTCCGCCGGTCGACGCGGCTCCGGCCCAGCCGGACGCGGCGTACATCGGCACCTACGGCAACGGCTACTACGGCCCGCTGACCGTCAACGCCCGGGAGGGCGGACTGGTGATGAGCCTGGGGCCGGACGACCTGGAGTTCCCGCTCCAGCACTACGACGGCGACGTCTTCAGCTTCCGGACCCGGGGCGAGAACGCGGTCGGCCTCTCCGGTGTGACGTTCTCGGTGGGCGCCGATGGCCGGGCCTCCACCCTCGTCGTCGAGCAGTTCGACCACGAGGGCCTCGGGACGTTCATTCCGATCTTGACCTGAAGTCGGCTTCCGGCCCCGGTGCTCACCGGCCGCCGGAGACGTCCAGGAACGCGCCCGTGGTGTACGAGGAGGCCGGCG
>NZ_JBEOSF010000002.1:0-231201 GCF_040302725.1 Kitasatospora sp. NPDC097605
TCGCCCTCACTGGGGTTCGCGCTATGTTCCCCTGGGTCTTCGCCTACCCCGTTTTGGGGGTCTCTCGCCGCGTGGTTGCCCCGGGGCGGGGCGCGGGCCGGGGACACCGGCCGGAACGGTCAGGCGGCCGCCATCCGGTGGCGGGCCGGGAGGGATGTCCGCCAGCGGACGAACATGCCCGCCAGGGCGAGCAGGGTGGCGCCCCAGACGACGCTGAAGACCACCAGCATGGGCAGCCAGGTCACCTGGGAGGCGACGGCGCCGAGGCCGAGCGAGAGGCCGACCATGAAGACGATGGCCGTCGGGGTGAGGCTGCACAGCCAGTGCAGGGCCCGGTGCGCCCAGCTCGGGTGCTCCGGCGCGTCGGGGCCGGTGTCCAGGGCCTTGTAGGTGATGAGGTCCATCGGGAATCGCCTCCGGGGGTGTCAGGGGAGGTCACGAGGCCTTCCGGGGAGTGGCGGACTTCCGGGTCGTGGTCTTCTTCGCGGCGGACCTGGTGGTCGCGGCGGACTTGGTGGTCGCGGCGGACTTGGTGGTCCTGGTGGTCCTGCTGGTCTTCCCGGCCGCCGCGGTCCTCTTCGCGGCGGCGCGCTTGCGCGGGGCCGGCTTCTCGCCGGCCTCCTCGGCGGTCTCCTCCCCGGCGGCCCCGGCCCCGGTGCGGCCCGGGTGGGCGTCCTTGGCCTGCCGCAGGCTGCTGCGCAGCGCCTCCATGAGGTCGATGACGTTGTCCGGCGCCGCCTCCCCCGCCTCCTCGTGCGGGACCTCCACGCCCTGCAGCCGCGCCTCGATCACCTGCTGGAGCGCCTGCTGGTAGTCGTCGTGCAGCTGGTCGAGGTCGAAGTCCTCGGAGAGCGTCTCCATCAGCGAGCGCGCCATCTTCAGCTCCTGCGGCCGCACGGTGACCTTCTCCTCCGGCGCGATGCCGGCCGCCGGGCGGACCTCGTCGGGCCAGATGCAGGTCTGCAGCACCAGCGTGCCGTCGTGCACCCGCAGCACCGCCGGCGACTCCCGGGTGCGCAGCGCGATCTTGGTGACGGCGATCTGCCCGGACTCCACGAGCGCGTCGCGCAGCAGCGCGTAGGGCTTGGCGGCGGCCTTGTCGGCAACGCCGACGTAGTAGGCCTTGGAGAACATCAGCGGGTCGATCTCGCCCTCGTCGACGAAGGCCAGCACATCGATGATCTTCTTGCTGGGCAGCGGGAGGTCCGCGAGGTCGTCGTCGGTGAGGGTGACGGTCCGGCCGTCCGGGGACTCGTAGCCCTTGGCGATCTCCGCGTACGGGACCTCCTTCTCCTCCCGCTCGCAGTACCGCTTCATGCGCACCCGGCCGCCGTCCCTGGCGTGCACCTGGTGCAGGGGGACGTCGTGCTCCTTGGTGGCGGAGTACAGGTGGACGGGGATGGAGACCAGGCCGAAGCTGATCGTCCCCTTCCAGGTGGTCTGCATGGGGTCGCTCCTTCCCGGAGCCGTCCCGATGGTTCGCGGTGGTTCGCGCCGGCCGGGGCAGCCCGGCCCCGGGGGTTCCACTCTGCCCGGGTTTGCCCGGTTCGGCCACAGGATGCCGCCGGGCGGCGCGCCCGCGTCCCGCCCGGCGGACAATGAACGGGCGGAACGGAGGAGGTGGGTGCGTGGGGCGGAGCACCGGAGCGGCCCCGCCGCCGGCCGCGACCACGTACCGGGTGCGGTACGCGCTGGCCGGCGCGGCGGGGGTGCGCCACGCCGAGGTCACGGTGGTGCCCGGGTACTCGCAGGAGGGCGACATCCCGGCGATCCTGGCCGCCCGGCTCACCGGGCGGCCGGCGGACGCGCGGCGGATCGTGCTGCTGGCGGTGGCCGAGGTCTGAGCGTCCGGGTGCCCGAGGGCCTGAGCGCCCGAGCCGGCCCCGCCGGGCTCAGGCCTGGAGCGAGGCCAGTGTGACGATCGTGATGTCGGACGGCGCGCCGACCCGGACCGGCGGCCCCCAGGCCCCGGCGCCGCGGGTCACATAGAGCTGGGTGTCGCCGTAGCGCTCCAGCCCGGCGACCGTGGGGTTGGCCAG
This sequence comes from Kitasatospora sp. NPDC097605, assembly GCF_040302725.1. NCBI lineage: Bacteria > Bacillati > Actinomycetota > Actinomycetes > Kitasatosporales > Streptomycetaceae > Kitasatospora > Kitasatospora sp. NPDC097605. The sequence goes on from NZ_JBEOSF010000002.1 coordinate 2,040, forward strand.
CTCCGCGATGAAGTTGCCCGGCCAGAGCTGCCCACCGTGGGTGTGGCCGGAGAGCTGGAGGTCGACGCCGTGCCGGACGGCGTCGTGGATGGTGACCGGCTGGTGCGAGAGCAGGACGGCGGTGCGGGCGGGATCGCGGTCGCCGAGCGCCTTGCCGAAGTCCGGGCCGTCGCCCTCCCGTTCCCCGGCGATGTCGTTGACCCCCGCGAGGTCGAAGCCGCCCAGCTCCACCCGGGCGTTCTGCAGCGGGTGGACGCCCAGCTCGCGGACGAAGTCCACCCAGGGCGCCGCGCCGGAGAAGTACTCGTGGTTGCCGGTGACGAAGTACGCCCCGTCGCGGGCCCGCAGCTGCGCCAACGGTTCGGCGTCGCGGCCGAGGTCGGGCACCGTGCCGTCGACCAGGTCGCCGACGACGGTGATCAGGTCGGGCTTCGCGGCGTTGATGGTGTCCACGATCCGCTGGGTGTGGGCGCGCCCGAGGATCGGGCCGAGGTGGATGTCGCTGACCACGGCGATCCGGTACCCGTGGGCGCGGGCCGGCAGCTTGGCGAGCGGGACGGTGACCTGCTTGAGCCGCGGTCCGCGCAGCACCCCGTAGGCGCCCGTGCCGACCACGGCGGCCGCCGCGCCGGAGGCGCCGATGGCGACCGCCCGGGCGACGAACAACCGTCGCTCCGGCGAGGGGGCGGACCTCGGTGACGGCTCGTCAATCACCCCGGCGGGGGCCTCCGCCGCGGCCTCAGGGGCCGTCGCGACCACCCCGGCGGGCTCCGCCGTCACGGGCTCGGAGCGCCGGGCCGGCAGACGCAGCAGCAGCGGCCGCAGCAGCTCGCCGACGCCGAGCGCGAGCAGCAGGTACAGCAGTACCGCCAGCCACAGGTAGCCCGGCCAGGCGAACCAGCGTTCGACCGATATCGGGAACGCCCGGCCGCCGACCAGCGCGCCGACCGAGAGCACCGGCAGGGCGACGGCGAGCACCGTCCCGGTCCGGCGCCAGGGGCCGCCGGGCGCCGAGACGTCGCGCACCAGCCGGCGCCAGAGGTACCAGTGGACGAGGGCCAGCAGGGCGAGGACGAGAAGGGCGCCGAGCACCACGAGGACGATCATCACGCGGCCAGTATGGACGGCCGCCTGACAAACCCCTCCAGAGGGGCCCAACTTGCTGCCGCTGCGTCAGATTTGAGCTTTTCGGGGGACCACTTCACCTACCCTGACCTGGCCTTTTGCGTCCGCTCAACGAACATTTGCCGGCGCCTTGTTCCGATAGCCGGAGGTAGCGGCTAGGTTGCACCGCAATGCGCGGATCCGTCCCCCACCCTCCGGCGTTCGAGCCGAGGGTCAGGCCGCGCTGGAAAGGCACAGGGCACCCTCACGATGCGTGCGGACACCACCACCCAGGCCGGTTCCCCGCCGGCCGGATCCTCCGCGATCTCCTCCGGCGGACACGGCCACGGCGGCGACGGCCACCTCAAGGCCGGTCTCAAGAACCGCCACCTGTCGATGATCGCCATCGGCGGCGTGATCGGCGCGGGCCTGTTCGTCGGCTCCGGCGCGGGCATCGCCGCCACCGGCCCCGGCATCCTGCTCTCCTACGCGCTGGCCGGTGTGCTGGTCGTGCTGGTCATGCGGATGCTCGGCGAGATGGCCGCGGCCGATCCGCAGAGCGGCTCCTTCTCCGCGTACGCGGACCGGGCGCTCGGCCGCTGGGCCGGGTTCACCATCGGCTGGCTGTACTGGTTCTTCTGGGTCGTGGTGCTGGCCGTCGAGGCCACCGCCGGCGCGAAGATCCTCAACAACTGGATGCCGGGCGTTCCGCAGTGGGCCTTCGCACTGATCGTGATGGCCGTGCTGACCGCGACCAACCTGGGCTCGGTCGCCTCCTACGGCGAGTTCGAGTTCTGGTTCGCCGGGATCAAGGTGGTGGCCATCGCCGCCTTCCTGGTGGTCGGCACGCTGGCCGTGTTCGGCCTGCTGCCGGGCACCCACGCGGTCGGCGCCGAGAACCTGACCGGCCACGGCGGCTTCCTGCCGCACGGGGTGGGCGCGGTGTTCACCGGCATGCTCACCGTCGTCTTCGCCTTCATGGGCAGCGAGATCGTCACCCTGGCCGCCGGCGAGTCCGAGGACCCGGAGAAGGCGGTCAGCAAGGCGACCAACAGCGTCATCTGGCGGATCGGGATCTTCTACCTCGGCTCCATCCTGCTCGTGGTGACCCTGCTGCCGTGGGACTCCGCCGCCGTCAAGGGCAGCCCGTACGTCGCGGTGCTGGAGCACGTGGGCATCCCGGGCGCCGGCCGGGTGATGGACGTGATCGTGCTGACGGCCGTGCTGTCCTGCCTCAACTCGGGCATGTACACCGCCTCCCGGATGGCCTTCTCGCTCGGGCAGCGCGGCGACGCGCCGAGGGCCTTCGCCACGGTGACCAAGCGCGGCGTGCCGCGGGTGGCGATCCTCTCCTCGGTGGTGTTCGGCTTCGTGGCGGTGTTCTTCAACTACACCTCGCCCGACACCGTCTTCGCCTTCCTGCTGAACTCGTCCGGCGCGGTGGCGCTCTTCGTGTGGCTCGTGATCTGCTTCTCCCAGCTCCGGATGCGCCGGATCCTCGAGCGCGAGTGCCCGGAGCGCCTGACCGTCCGGATGTGGCTGTACCCGTACCTCACCTGGGCCGCGATCGGCATGATCGGGTTCGTGGTGGCGTACATGTTCACCGACGCCGACGGTCGGAAGCAGATGTACCTGTCGCTGGTCGCCGCGGCCATCGTGCTGACGGCGTCGGCCGTGGTGGGCCGCCGGCGGCGGGCCGCGGCGGTGTCGTCGGCATCCTGAGCCGGCGGAGCAGTACCGCCCGCGGACACCGGGCCCGGGAGCCGTTGCGGAGGCTCCCGGGCCCGGTTCTCTCATGTCCGGCGCCGGTCCGTGACCGGCTCCGGTGCGGTTCCGTGACACGGCGGACATGACCCGGCGACGCGCCGACCCCTACTCTTTCCCCTCATGCGAGATCTTGCGGCGGGGATGGGGTACCTGGCCAAGGGCCAGAAGTGGGTGGGGCGGCACGGCCGCTGGTGGGCGTTCGGGATGATCCCGGCGCTGATCACGCTGGCCGGTTACGCGGTGGCGCTGTTCTTCCTCGGCGGCTGGGCCGGGGACATCGCCGAGTGGGCCACCCCGTTCGCCGACTCCTGGTCCTCGCTCTGGCAGGACCTGCTGCGCACCACGCTCGCCGCGGTGGTCTTCGTCGGCGGGCTGCTGCTGTCGGTGCTCACCTTCACCGCGGTCACGCTGCTGGTCGGCCAGCCGTTCTACGAGGAGCTCTGCGAGAAGGTCGACGAGAGCGAGGGCGGCGCGCCGACCCCGCCGGACGTTCCGCTCTGGCGCGAGCTGCTGGTGGCGACCCGGGACAGCCTCTTCGTGCTGGCGCGGGCCGGCGGCTTCGGCGTGCTGCTGTTCGCGGCCGGGTTCATCCCGGTGGTCGGGCAGACCGTGGTGCCGGTGCTGGGTTTCCTGGTCTCCGGCTTCTTCCTCACCCTGGAGCTGACCTCGGTCGCCCTGCAGCGGCGCGGGGTGGCGCAGCGCGAGCGGCTGCGGCTGCTGCGCGGGCGGCTGGGCCTCGCCCTCGGGTTCGGCGTGCCGCTGGTGCTGGCGTTCCTGGTCCCGCTGGTGACGGTGGTCGCCATGCCCGGCGCGGTGGCCGGCGCCACCCTGCTGGCCCGTGACCTGGTGCCGGTCGAGGAGGAGCCGCACTCGTCGTCGCCGGACGAGGACGAGGACGAGGACGGGGACGAGGGCGGGGACGGGGAGCCGGACGCGCCGGCGGTCCCCGAGCTGCCGGAGTACGGCGCGCAGCGTCCCGTGGAGGGCAACCCGTACGCCGCCGCGCCGCGGCCGCCGGAGCCCCATCCGCACCGGAGCGTGTGAGCACCCGGTCACCCTCCGTCCGGCCCGGCCCCGTCCGGGTGTGAGGCCTCCCACACGGGCCGGGCGGTCTACTGCCGCCGATAGTGGCCGGCCGCCCGGCGGTGCCCCTCCGGGCATCCCCGGCGGACCGTCCGGCGGCCGGCGGCCCGGGCGGCCGGGCGGCGGAGGGCCGGAAGAACGCAGGCGACGGGCCGGTTCGGGCCGTTCGTTCGTCGACGCCCCCCGGCAGCCACCCATCGATTCGCCAAAACGGACAAACTTGTACGAAGCGCCCGCCATCGGTCGGGCGCTTCGCCGTTCCGGGGTGCCCGCTCCACTACCGCCCGTCGTAGTGGACGGCTTTGCCGCCCGTGCCGGGCTCTGCCAAGAATGGCCCGTCGCCAGGCAGCGCGGCCGGTCCTCCGCCGCGCATCCCGTCCCGCCCCGCCGTCGCACCGGGGCACGCACCACGGCCGTCCCGTACGCCACCGCGGGCCGCTCTCCCCCGAGCGGGCCCCGCGCGATGCCCGGCGCCCGCGCCGCCGCCCCGCCCGGGGCCGGCACGCCCCGACGGCCACCGAGGCCCCGACGGCACCCCGACGGAAAAGGATCGTCCGCCCCATGCAGCTCAGCCATGCCCGCCGCAACTCGCTGATCACCGGGATCGCCACCCTGGTGGTGGCGAGCGCGGCCACCGCCGCCCTCGCCATCCCGGACAGCGGGACCGCCGTCGCCGAGGCGCCCGCCGCCGCGGTGGCCGGCGCCGCCGGCGACACCTCGGCGGACGCACAGGCCGCCGCGGCGCAGGCACAGGCACAGGCCCAGGCGGACGCCCAGGCGCAGGCGGACGCCCAGGCGCAGGCGGACGCCCAGGCCGCCGCCGCTGCCGCGCAGGCACAGGCCGAGGCGGACGCCGCCGCCCAGGCCCAGGCCGCCGCGCAGGCACAGGCCGAGGCCGAGGCGAAGGCCCAGGCGGAGGCGAAGGCCAAGGCCGACGCCCAGGCCGCCGCCTCCCGCTCGCAGGAGCGCTCGGCGCTGAACAGCAAGCCGGCCTACTCCGGCAGCCCGCGCGAGATCGCCGCCCAGATCGTCCCGGCCGGCCAGCTCCAGTGCTTCAACAACATCGTGTCCCGCGAGAGCAGCTGGAACGTCACCGCCACCAACCCCTCGTCCGGCGCCTACGGCCTGGTCCAGGCGCTGCCGGGCTCCAAGATGGCCTCGGCCGGCGCCGACTGGCGCACCAACCCGGCCACCCAGATCAAGTGGGGCCTGAACTACATGAACTCCCGCTACGGCAGCCCGTGCGGCGCCTGGGCGTTCTGGCAGTCCCACCACTGGTACTGAGCCGCCCGCCCTCCGCGAGCCCGCAGGCCCCCCGGCCCGCGGGCTCGCGGCGTTCCTCAGGCGCGCCCGGCCCGTCCGGCGAGCACGTCGAGGTAGTGCGGGTTGTGCATCACGCCGAGGAGGTTGCCGAACGGGTCGCGCACCGCGCCCGCCCGGAACGGCCCGTAGTCGCGGAGCGGCTCGTGCGGCGCCGCGCCCAGCTCCAGCAGCCGGGCCATGACCGCGTCCACGTCGTCCACGTGCCAGTACGCCACGACGCCGGCCGGTGCGGACGGCGTGCGGGAGATGCCCAGCTCCTGGCTGTGGTCGCCGAGCCGGAACTCCACGTAGTCGGGCTGCTCGAAGTACGGCTCGACGCCCAGCACCTCGGCGTACCAGGCGCGGGCGGCCGCGAGGTCCCCGGCGTGGTAGCGGATGGTGGCCAGGCCCCGGAAGGTCGTCGTCATGCGAGCAGTGTGGCGGGGATCTAGGTCAGTTCCTGGCCGCTACTCCTAGCGCCCGCACGAAAACTCCTAGCGCCGTTACGGAAAACATCGTGCGCTTCGGATGCGAGCTGGCCGAAATCCTGGTGGCCCCGCGCCGGTCCGGGACGCGAGAGTGGGACCCATGGATCAAGTGAGGCTCTCCGACGGGGTCGTCACGCTCACACCGTTCGGGGCGGCGGACATCGACGCGCACCTGGCCGGCGAGGACGAACTGCTGGTGCGCTGGCTGAACGGCGGCCCGAGCACCCGGGCGGGCACCGAGGAGTACGTACGGCGGTGCACCGCGCAGTGGGTGTACCGGGGGCCGGCCCGGGTGTTCGGGATCCGGACCGGGCCGGAGCCGGTGCTGGCGGGCACGATCGACCTGCGGTTCGCGATGCCGTGCCTCGCCCCCGGCCAGGTGAACATCGCCTACGGCCTCTACCCGGCCTGGCGCGGGCGGGGCCTGGTGACCAGGGCGGTGCACCTGGTGTGCGGGTACGCGGCGCTGGAGGGCGCGAGCGAGGGTGTGATCCGGGTCGACCCGGAGAACCTCGCCTCGGCGGCCGTCGCCCGACGGGCCGGTTTCCGCTACTCCGGGCGGGTGACGGAGCCGACGGGCTCCCCGCTCGACTGGTACGTCCGCGAGCTGGTCGGCGCGTCCGCCGGGGCCCGGACGGCGGCCGCCGGCGCGCGCTGAACGGCCGTCCGTCAGGGGCGGCGGTCCGTCAGGGGCGGCCGTCCGCGAGGGACGGCGGCCCGTCAGGGCGGCGCCGGACGGCCGCCACCACCTCGCCCGTCAACAGGCCGACCGCGATCGCCGTCACCAGGGTGACCAGCTCCACCAGGTCGCGGAACCCCCCGATCGGATGACCGCCGGCCAGGTCGGTGAGGCCGCGCATGCCGAGCGAACCGACCGTCAGGGTGAAGAAGCCGGGCAGCAGCAGGAGCAGCCGCGGCGGCGCGCCCGGGCGGGCGGCGATCCGGGTCACCGTCGCACTCAGCACGACGGCGGCGGCGAACGTCCCGGCCACTTCCCCGGCCAGCCAGGTGGCCAGGGTCTGCGCCGCCACCGTCAGCCAGACCAGGAGCAGCAGCACCGGGGCGAGCCGCGCGGGGATGGCGAAGGCCAGCACGGTGCCCGCGGTGAAGACGATCCACGCGGTGAACAGCGCCCAGCGCGGCAGGTCCTGGGCCTCCGTCAGGTCGAACAGCGCGTGCCGGTCACGACCGGTGACGGCCAGTCCGATCAGGATCCCGACGTACAGCTGGAGCAGCAGGAACACCGCGTAGACCAGCCGCACGGCGCCCGGGGTGAGGTACCCGGCGGCGAGTTCGGCGGTGGCGGCGCTCAGGTAGTCGCCGGGGACGAAGAAGAACAGCGCGGGCAGCATGATCAGCACCGGTCCGCCGTGCGCCGGGGTGCGGGCGAAGACCAGCAGCGCGATCACCGAGACCAGGACGGCCGCCGCCAGCGGCAGCACCGGGCCCAGCCGGGGCCGGCGGTCCGCCGCCAGGGCGAGGGCCGCGCTCACCGAGGCGAGCACGGCGGTGGAGCCGACCTCCCACCAGGTGGGCTGCATCAGCGGGGCGAAGCCGAGCGAGAACAGCACGATCCCGAGCGCCTTCGCCCACCGGGGGTACGGCGGCGGGGCGGCGTCCAGGGCGGCGAGCCGTCCGGCCGCGGCGGCCAGGGTGAGCCGGCCGGCCGTCAGGTCGGCCAGCAGCGGCCGGACGGCGGCCAGCTGGTCGAGGCGGAACACCTCGGGAAAGGCCCGGACGGTCACGGTGCTGGTCCCGCCGCCGGCGGTGACGGTGAGCACCGCGCCCTCCGGCAGCACCAGCAGCCGCGCCGAGCCGCCGAGCGCCCGGGCGGCGCCCGCCACGGCCGGCTCCAGCTCCTGGACGCCCTCGCCGCTGTTGCGCAGCAGCACGGTGGTCAGCCGGGCCAGGAAGGCGGTGAGTTCGCCGACCCGGGGCGGCCGCGTCAGCTCTTCCAAGGCCCGCCTCCGTCCGCGTCCCGCCGTGGTCCCGCGCGGGTGACGCCTCCAGCCTGCCCGCCGGCCGGGGACGGCGCGCGTCGGGGGCGGGTCGGGGCGGGTCGGGGCGGGTCGGGGCGGCGGGTCGGGGCGGGTCCGGGTCATGACGTGGACGCGCCCGGAACAGCCGGTGAAGATATGGCGCACGTGGGGACGATTTGACCGGGATTGCCCCGTCTACGGACCGTCAGGCCTTTGCCACCGTTCGCAGCCGCTCCTACGCTCCCGCGTCATGCCCTCACCCCTGATCAGCGTCGTGATCCCCGCCTATGACCAGCAGAAACAGCTGGCGGACTGCCTCGACTCGCTGCTCGCCCAGTCCTTCCGCGACTTCGAGGCGCTGGTGGTCGTCGACCGCTCCCCCGACTGCCCGGCGCAGCTCGCCGAGCGCTACGCGGCGCGCCACCCCCAGGTCTCCGCCCTGCGCCTGGACGCGGCGGTCGGCGTCGGCGTCAGCCGCAACGCGGGCGCCGCCCACGCCCGGGGCGAGTACCTGCTCTTCCTGGACGCCGACCACCTGCTCGCCCGCGACGCGCTGCGCTCCTTCGCCGACCGGCTGGCCCGCACCGGGCCGGTCGACCTGCTGCTCTTCGGCCACACCCGGCAGCACGGCGGGCGGGACTGGCCCGGCGGCGCCGAGGCGCTGCTCGCCGAGGCCGGGCCGGAGGTGTTCGCCCCGCTGGACCGCCCGGAGCTGCTGGGCGCGCCCGCGCTGGTCTGGGACCGCCTGATCGGCCGGGCGCACTGGTTGCAGCAGGGCCTGGCCTTCCCCGACGGCCGGTACGAGGAGATCCCGCCGGTGCACCGGGCGATGCTGACGGCCCGCCGGATCGCGGTGCTGCCGCGCGCCTGCGTGCAGCTGCGCCGCCGGGAGACGGTGCACCCGACCGGATCGCCGGGCAGCAGCAGCTTCGACATCTTCGAACAGTACGAGCGGACCTTCGCGCTGCTGGACGTCCTGGACGCCCCGGACGCCGTCCGGGAGGCGCTGTTCACCCGGATGATCCGGCACTACCTGTTCGTCTTCGACCTCGCGGGCTGCGTCGCCCGCGCCGAGCGCCCCCAGTTCTTCCACCGGGCGGCCGAGCACCACCGCCGCTTCCAGCCTCCCGGCCACCGCCGCCCCGCCGGCCGCGAGGGCGTCAAGTTCTCCCTGCTGGCGGGCGGCGCCTACCCGGCCTTCGAGGTCGCCAAGCTCTCCCACATCGCCGCCGGCACGCTCACCGGAGCGGCCCGCCGCCGCTGAGGCCCAGGACGCCCCCGCGTGTGCGGGCGGACGCCGTCAGGGCCGGTCGTCGCCCGCCCCCGGGTAGCCGATGGCGGCGAGGTCCGGGCGCAGGCGGGCGAGGTCGGCGTCCGGGTCGAGCGCCGCGACCACCTCGGCGGTCAGCGGGTGCCCGGCGTAGAGGTGGCGGACGGCGTCGAGGGCCACCGGCCGCTCGTAGTACGCCTCGGCCCAGTCGCGGAACCCCTCGGGGGTGCCGTCGAGCAGCAGCGCGAACAGGTGGTCCGCGCCGTCCGGGTCGTCACCGTGGACGGCCTCGAAGCGGACGTCCCCGGTGCGCCACCGGTCGTCGCCGGGTTCGCGCCACAGGCAGACCGTCACCTCGGGCGCGTCGTCGGCCGGCTCCTCCAGGAACGCGCGGAGCACCTCCGGCACCGGGTCGAGGACACCCGGCCACACCGTGCCGTCCCCCGCGTACGGGCTCAGCGGCGACTCGTGGTCGAAGCCCCGGGCGATCGCGCCGGCCGCCGAGAAGACGATGGTGTACGAGTCGCCGGCGCCGTTGTCCATCCAGGCCACCTCGCACCCCGCCGCCCCGTGGGCGGCGTGACCGTGCCGGCGGTACGGGTCGTCGGGCGCGAGCACGGCCTCCGCCGCCGCCATCGCGCGGCAGAGGTCGCGCAGGGCGGGGACGGCCGGCAGCCGGCGGGCGACGTCGTGCGCACTCATGCCCGTATTCCAGCAGACGCCTCCGACAGCCGCCGGGCCGTGCCGGCCGGCCGCGTCAGACGTGCGCGGTGCCGCCGTCGGCGGCGAGGGCGGTGGCGACGCGGTGCAGGGTGTCGGCGCGGAGGCCGGCCGGCAGCGGCGGCAGAACGTCCATCCACAGCGGCAGGGTCGAGCCGAGCAGCTGGCGCTGGCCCTCGGGGCGGGCGATCAGCCACAGGTGCAGGTGGGCCCCGCCGTCGCCCCAGCGGTTCACATGGACCCGGCCGATGCCGCCGAGGCCGAGGATCGCCTTCTCCACGCGCTGGAGCAGCGGGCCGAGCTCGGCGGCCCGGGCCGGCGGGAGGTCGAGCAGGTCGTGGTGGCCGCGCGGGGAGAGCAGCAGCACGGCGGGCAGGCCGTGCGGCTCTCCGAAGGCCCGCAGCCGCCAGTGCTCGTCGGTCCAGACGCAGTCCTCGTCCGAACGGCCGCACTCGTGGCACTCCGCCGGGCCCGCCTCGCCGTGCCGGGGCGGTTCGGGCAGTTCGGGGGCGTCCAGCGGCCGCACCCGCAGTCCGCCGCCCTCGGACGGCTCGTACGGGAAGATCGACCAGGACGGCGCGGCGTCCTCGGGTATCGGCAGGCGCTCGCCGACCGGCAGGTGGGCGAGGAAGCGGCGGGCGTCGTCGGGTTCGGTGATCATGGCGACGACAGTGCCAGACACACCGGGCGCCCGGCCAGCCCTTTCCCGGTACCGCCCGCCGGTCGCGGCTGCGATGATCGGCAGTAGCCGTCCGGCGTCCGGACGCACCACCGCCCGGGAGGACCCGCCCGTGAGCCGCCCCGACACCGCCCCCGGCACCGACCTGGCCCGCGAGCTGTCCGCCGTGCTGCGCGGCGACGTCCGGTTCGGCGCCGCCGAGCGCACCGTCTACAGCCACGACGCCTCCAACTACCGTCACCTGCCGCTGGGCGTGGTCAAGCCCGCCGACCCGGACGACGTGCGCACCGCGCTCGCGCTCTGCCGCCGCTACGAGGTGCCGGTGGTGGCGCGCGGCGCCGGGACGAGCATCGGCGGGCAGGCGATCGGCCCCGGCGCGGTGGTGTTCGACTTCCGCCGCCACCTCGGCGCCGTGCTCGACGTGGACCCGGAGCGCCGCACCGCCCGGGTCGAGCCGGGCGCCGTCCTGGACGACCTGCAGCGCGCCGCCCGCCCGTTCGGGCTGCGGTTCGGGCCCGACCCGTCCACGCACAGCCGCTGCACGCTCGGCGGCATGATCGGCAACGACTCCTGCGGCGCGCACTCGGTGGCCTGGGGCCGGACCGCCGACAACGTCGAGTCGCTGGACCTGCTGCTGGCCGACGGCACCGAGCTGACCGTCGGCGGCCCGCTGGACGCCGCCGGGCGCGCCGCGCTCGCCGCCCTGCCCGGGCGGGCCGGCCAACTCCACCACCGGCTCCAGGAGTTCACCGACCGGAACCTGGCGGTCATCCGCCGGGGTATGCCCGCGCTGCCGCGCCGGGTCTCCGGCTACCCGCTGGACGCGCTGCTGCCCGAGCGCGGCCACCACCTGGCCCGCGCGCTCACCGGCACCGAGGGCACCTGCGCGCTGCTGCTCGGCGCCACCGTCAAGCTGGTCGAGGACCCGCCGGCCCGGGTCCTGGTGGTGGCCGGCTACCCGGACGAGACGGCCGCCGCCGACGCCGTCCCCGCGCTGCTGCCGCTCGGGCCGCTCACCGTCGAGGGCACGGCCGCCGACCTGATCGCCGCGCTGCTCGCCGCGGGCCCGCGCCCGCCCGCCCTGGACCGGCTGCCCGACGGCGCCTGCTGGCTGTTCCTGGAGGCCGGCGGCGCCACCCCCGCCGAGGCGCTGGACGCGGCCCGCCGGCTCGCCGACGCCGTCCGGCGCGAACGCACCGCCACCGCCGCCGTGGTCACCGACCCGGGCGAGCAGCGCCAGCTGTGGGGCGTGCGGGAGGCGGGCGCCGGCATCGTCACCCGGCTGCCCGGCGGCGGCGAGGCGTGGCCCGGCTGGGAGGACTCCGCCGTCCCGCCGGAGCGGCTCGGCGACTACCTGCGCGAGCTGCGCGCGCTGCTGCGCCGGCACAGCCTGCGCGGCGTGCCGTACGGGCACTTCGGTGAGGGCTGCGTCCACCTGCGGATCGACTTCCCGCTCGCCCAGCCCCACGGGGTGCTGGTGTTCCGGGAGTTCCTGGAGCAGGCGGCCGATCTGGTGGTCTCGTACGGGGGTTCGCTCTCCGGCGAGCACGGCGACGGACAGGCCCGCGCCGAACTGCTGCCGCGCATGTACCCGCCCGACGTCATCGACCTGTTCCGGGAGTTCAAGCGGATCTGGGACCCGGAGGGGCTGCTCAACCCGGGCACCCTGGTCGAGCCGCGCGCGCTCGACGCCGACCTGCGGTTCACCGGCCCGGTGCGCGCGCTGCCGCTCGCCCTGCCGTACGAGCGGGACGGCGGCAGCCTCGCCAAGGCGGTGCGCCGCTGCGTCGGCGTCGCCAAGTGCGTCGATCCCACCACCGGGGTGATGTGCCCCAGTTACATGGCCACCGGCGAGGAGCGGCACTCCACCCGGGGCCGCGCCCGGCTGCTCGCCGAGATGCTGCGCGGCGGCGGCCGGACCGGGGGCGCGATCCCGGACGGCTGGCGCTCGGCCGAGGTCCGCGAGGCGCTGGACCTCTGCCTCGGCTGCAAGGGCTGCGCGAGCGACTGCCCGGTCCACGTCGACATGGCCACCTACCGCACCGAATTCCTGTACCAGCACTACCGGCACCGGCCGCGCCCCGCCGCGCACTACGCGATGGGGCTGCTGCCGCTCTGGCTGCGCGGCGCGGCCCTGGCGCCCGCGCTGGCCAACACCGTCGCCCGCTCACCCGCCTCGGGCGCGCTCAAACGGCTCGCCGGGATCGACCCGCGCCGGGTGCTGCCGGTGCTGGCGCCGGAGACCTTCACCCGCTGGTACCGGCGCCACCGCGCCGCCCGCCCCGCCCCGGCCGGCGCGCCGCCCGTCCTGCTCTGGCCGGACACCTTCGCCAACTTCCTGCAGCCGGAGGTGCTGCGCGCGGCCGTCGAGGTGCTGGAGCACCTGGGCTTCGACGTCCGGCTGCCGGCCGGCCCGGTCTGCTGCGGGCTCACCTGGTACTCCACCGGCCAACTCCCCGGCGCCCGGCGGGTGATGCGGCGCAGCCTGGCCGCGCTCGCCGCCACCGGCCTGCCCGCCGGCACCCCGGTCGTCGGGCTGGACCCGAGCTGCACCGCCACACTGCGCGAGGAGGTGCCGCGCCTGCTCGGCGCCGAGGGCCGCCCGCTGGCCGAACGGACCCGCACCTTCGCCGAGTTCATCGACGAGTACGCGCCCGACGCGCCGCTTCCGCAACTGCCGGTGGACGCCGTCACCCAGACCCACTGCCACCAGCACGCCGTGCTCGGCAGCGCGGCGGACCGCCGGGTGGAGCGGCGGATGGGCGTCACCAACCGGGTGCTGGACTCGGGGTGTTGCGGGCTGGCCGGCAACTTCGGCTTCGAGCGCGGCCACTTCGAGGTGTCGGTGGCGATCGCCGAGCGCGTCCTGCTCCCCGAGGTGCGCGCCGCCGGGCCGAGGACGGTGATCCTCGCGGACGGCTTCAGCTGCCGCACCCAGATCGCCCAGCTGGCCGGCGGCCGCCGGGCCCTGCACCTGGCGGAGCTGATGCGGCGGGCGCTGCGGGAGCGGCCGTCCGGTGATCCGCGAACCCGCTGACACCACGCGCCCCCGGCCCCACAATGACGGCATGACCACCCTCACCACCGCCGAGGCGGACAGGATCCTGGCCGACAACTTCGCCCCCTGGGTGCTGGCGCTCGGCCTGTCGGTGGCCGACACCGGCGAGCGGCACGCCGTGCTCCGGCTGCCCTGGTCCGGCGAGCTGGCCCGGGAGGGCGGCGCGCTGTCCGGCCAGGCCCTGATGGCCGCCGCCGACACCGCCTGCGTGATCGCGGTCTCGGCGGCCCGGGGCGGCTTCGGCCCGATGACCACCGTCCAGCAGTCCACCAGCTTCCAGCGCGCGGTCACCGGGCGGGACGTCCTGGTGCACGCCCGGGTCAGCAAGCTGGGCCGGCGGATCGCCTTCCTGGACGTCACCCTCACCGCGGAGGGCGAGCAGGACGCGGCGGCCCACGCCACCGCGGTCTACGCGCTGGCCTGAGCCGCCGCGCCGCCCCTGCGGTCACGCGCTCTGCGGTGTCTCCAGCACCTCCTTCGAGCGCGGCGGGTCCTCGGCGCAGACCGCCGTCACGAACTCCGCCACCAGCGCCTGCGGCATGCCGCGCGCGATGTCCGCCTCGCTGATCATGCCGACCAGCTCGTGCTCCGGGTGGTTGATCACCGGCAGCCGGCGCACCCGGTACTGCTCCATCACCCGCAGCACCTGCTCGACGTCCTCGTCCGCCTCCACCGTCATCGGCCGCCCCTGGGCCACGTCGCCCGCCGTGACGTGCGCCGGGTCGAGGCCCTCGGCCACGCACTTGAGCACGATGTCCCGGTCGGTGAGGATGCCCAGGAGCTTCTGCCGCTCCCCGCAGATCGGCAGCGCCCCGACGCCGCGCTCCTTCATGATCCTGGCCGCGGCGGCGAGTGTCTCGTGCTCGCGCACGCACTCGGCGCCCCGGTGCATGATGTCGCCCGCATTGGTCATGATCGGCCTCCTGACGTGCCTGCCACTCCCACGTCTCCATCGTGGTCCGGCGCCGGGAGCCGCGCCACCGGGCCCGCTACGGCGCGCCGCCGCCGTCCGTGCGCGATCTCGGGGGATCCAGCGGCGAGCGGTCCAGCACCTCCTCCAGCGGCGGCAGTTCGAGCTGTTCCATGCCGGGCAGCGTCGGTTCCTCCACCGCGCCCGGCTCCGCCGCGTCCTCGCCCGGGCCGCCGGGGCCGGCGCCGGGAGCGCCCCGCTCCTCGATGCCGCGCCGGTGCGTCTCGGCCGCGCTGTCCAGGAAACGCAGCAGCTCCACCGGGAACGGCAGCACCAGCGTCGAGTTCTTCTCCGCCGCGACCTCCACCACCGTCTGCAGCAGCCGCAGTTGGAGCGCCGCCGGGGTCGTGCTCATCACCGCGGCCGCCTCCGACAGCCGCGCGGACGCCTGGTACTCGCCGTCCGCCGTGATGATCCGCGCCCGCCGCTCCCGCTCGGCCTCCGCCTGCCGGGACATCGAGCGCTTCATCGCCTCCGGCAGGGCGACGTCCTTGATCTCCACCCGGTCGATCTCGATCCCCCAGCTCAGCGCCGGACTGTCGATCATCAACTCCAGGCCCTGGTTGATCGGTTCGCGGTTGGCCAGCAGGTCGTCCAGCTCGCTCTTGCCGATGATCGACCGCAGCGAGGTCTGCGCCACCTGGGAGATCGCGAAGTTGTAGTCCTGCACGTTGACGATCGCCTTCACCGGGTCCAGCACCCGGAAGTACACGACGGCGTCCACCCGGACGGTCACGTTGTCCCGGGTGATGCCCTCCTGCGCCGGGATCGGCAGCGTCACGATCTGCACGTTCACCCGGCGCAGCCGGTCCGCGACCGGCACCAGCGCGACCAGCCCCGGCTGCCGCACCTCCTCGCGCACCCGGCCGAACCGGAACACCACGCCCCGCTGGAACTGCTGCACGACCCGGACGCTCAGCCCGCCCACCACGGCCGCCACCATCAGCACCGCGACAATGACCCCGATCACCACATCGACGACCATGACGGCCTCCTCGCGCAGCAGCGCCCCCCGGCCGACCCCGACCCGCCCGGCCGACGACCGCCGGAACCACTGCTTCCACGCTACGCCTGCCCGGCCGCCCCCCGAACGAACCGGGCTCCGGCCGTAGGATCGTCGCCATGCCGCAGTCCCCCGCCCCGTCGGACCCCGCCGGCCCGCCGGACCCCGCCGACGACCCGGACCACCCGCGCCACCCGGCGGCGGCCGCCGCCCGCGCCGCGGACCTCACCGTGCTCGACCACGTCGTCACCGGCTGCCGGGCCTGCCCGCGGCTGGTCGAGTGGCGCGAGGAGAGCGCCCGCACCAAGCGCCGCGCCTACCTGGACTGGGACTACTGGGCCCGCCCGATCCCCGGCTTCGGCCCGCCCGACGCCCCGCTGGTCCTGGTCGGCCTCGCCCCCGCCGCCCACGGCGCCAACCGCACCGGCCGGATCTTCACCGGCGACCCCTCCGGCGACCTGCTCTACGCCGCCCTCCACCGCCTCGGCCTCGCCAACCGCGCCGAGTCCGTGCGCCACGGCGACGGCCTGGCCCTGCACGGCGTACGGATCACCGACCCGGTCCGCTGCGCCCCGCCCGACAACAAGCCCACCACCGCCGAACGCGACACCTGCCGCCCCTGGATCACCCGCGAACTGGAACTCCTGCGCCCCACCGTACGCACCGTCGTCGCCCTCGGCGGCTTCGCCTGGCAGGCCCTGCTCCCCGCCCTCGACGCCGCCGGCTGGACGGTCCCCCGTCCCCGGCCGCTCTTCGGCCACGGCGCCCACCTCACCCTCCCGGCCCGGGGCGGCGGCCCGCCCCTGG
The DNA here is from genome assembly GCF_040302725.1 of Kitasatospora sp. NPDC097605. Classification (NCBI taxonomy): domain Bacteria; kingdom Bacillati; phylum Actinomycetota; class Actinomycetes; order Kitasatosporales; family Streptomycetaceae; genus Kitasatospora; species Kitasatospora sp. NPDC097605. The sequence continues at coordinate 18,270 of NZ_JBEOSF010000002.1, forward strand.
ACCTGTACGGCTGCTACCACGTGAGCCCCCGCAACACCAACACCGGCCGACTCACCACCACCATGCTCCGCGACCTCCTGCGCACCGCCGCCCACACCGCCGGCCTCACCCCCACCGACAACTGACCGGCCCGCTCGGCCACCACCGGACGCGTCCCCACCCGGGACCGAGCCTCCCGCTCAGCCGAAACGCGCCAGCTTCCGCCGCCCGGCCCGCGCCCACACCTCCGGCAACGCCAGCCTGGCCCGCTCCGCCTCCGCCAGCTGCCGCCCGTAGAGCACGCCGTAGCCGAACGACTCCTTCGAGGCGCCGGCCTGTTCCCGCAGTGCGGCCGCCGCCACCACCGCGTCCTGGTGCTCGCCCAGCACCTCCTGCACGGCCTTCATCCGCTCCACGTACCGCTCCGCCGCCCCGCCCGCCACCGGCACCGCGGTCTCGCCCGCGTACCGGGCCCGCTTGGCAGCCTTCCGGGCATCGTGCAGCGCCGCGTCCCGGTCCCGATCCCCGTTCCCGGCGAGCGCCGACCGTACCCGCTCCGCCGTCCGCCGCTGCTCCCGCGCGGCCACCCGGGCCAGCTCCGGCCCGGCCGCCCGGCCCGCCCGGCCGCGTAGCGGCGGGTCGGCCAGCAGCGCCGCCAGACCGTCGGCCAGGGCGCGCCGGCGCGGGCTGTCCAGCGCGGCCACCACCTCCGGCCAGACCCTCCGGTACTCGGCCCGCCCCCATCGCTCCAGCTCCGCCGCCACCCGCTCGGGCCCGCACTCCGCCGGCAGCTCCCGTGCCCGCGCCGCCAACCGCTCGCCCAGCACCTCCCGGTCCCGGGCCCGCCCCAGCGCCGCCGCCAGCCACCGCAGTTCGGCCACCAGCTCGTCCGCGGCGCCGGGCGCGAGCAGCCGCCGGTACGTGCGGAACGCACTGCGAAGCCGCCGGCACGCGACCCGCATCCGGTGCACCGCGTCCGGCTGGTCCGCCCGCACGGCCTCGTCCAGCCCCGCCAGCACCTCGGCCTGCGCCCGAACCCGCCCGAGCACCACCTCACCGACGGTGACCACGTCACCCGCCATCCACCAGCACCCCCTCCCGGTGCCCACCAGACCCCTCCAGGCTAGCCCGCCGCCACGGACTTCAGGCGGGCACGAAGTGGGAAGTCGACCTCGCCGACTTCCCACTCCCCCGGCGCTGCCCCGCAGGGAACGTGGAGTGGGAAGTCGGACGCGCCGACTTCGACTCCGGCTGAAGACCCATCCGCCGACACCCCGGCCGGCCAACCGGCTCCGGCGTGGGGTGGGAGGTCGGGGCGGGCGGGTTTCGGTCAGGGGCGGAGTTGGACGGCCAGGGACATGGTGTAGCCGACCAGGGCGGCGAAGGAGGTGACGGCGATGGTGTAGCGGGGGGTGAAGGGGAGGCCGGCCAGGGCGGGGTAGAGGAGGACGGCGGTGCCGGCGGCCAGGTCGGCGAGGTAGAGGCCGCGGGGTGGGACGGTGCCGGTGGTGCGGGCGGCCCAGCCGGTGGCGACCAGGAACCCGGTGAGCAGGATGAAGCCGGACAGCAGGCCGGAGCCGATGCTGGAGAGGACGGGGTGGGGTTCGGGCGGGAGTTCGCCGTCGGGGACGGCCGGGCGGAGGCGGTGGGCGATGGCGAGGGCGCCGACGGCGACGGTCACGCACGCGGCGGCGCTCAGCAGGGGGGCGGGGTTCATCGGCGGCTCCGGGAGGTCGCGTGGTGGTGGCCGAGGGCGGCCGCGAGGGCGGCCGGGACGAGGACGGTGAGGACGAGCACGGCCGTCCAGGTGCCCGGGTCGAGGCCGGCGGCGGGCGGCGCGGCGGGTGGCGGGGGTGCGACGGCGACGACCGCGACGGTGGCCGTCGGACTCGGGGCGGGCGGCGGAGCCGGAGTCGCGGGCGGGGACGGGAGCGCGAGCGGAAGCGAGGGCGACGGCGACGGCGAGGGCGAGGGATGTGGCGTCCAGCTCGGCGAGGCCCGCATCGGCACGTGTGCGGGTGGATGAGCTGACGCGGGTGGCCGCACAGGCGGCGGCAGCGCTTCCACGGTGATCGGTGCCTGCGCCGGGGTCGGGAGCGGGGTCGGCGTCATCGAGGGGACGGGAGCCGGCGAGGCGGTCGGCGACGGCACCACGGGGGTCGGCGAAACCGAAACCGAAACCGACGGCGGCGACGACGACGACGAAACCGAAGGCGACGGCGAAGCCGAGGGGGAAGCCGAAGGCGAGGGCGCGGGCGGCGACGGGCAGTGCCACGGCCACGGCCAGGGCCAGGGCACCACCGGCGTCGGCACCACCGGCCCCGGGCCAAGGGCGAAGTCCATCGCCCGATTGTCGGACCGTCCCACCGCCCCTGTCAGCGCCCGAGGCCCCTCACCCACCCGGCGCCCCGTCAAACCCATCGCGCCGGTGAACTCCCCGCCCCCGCTTCCCGAACGAACGACCGATGCGGGACAACCTGTGCCCCGATCCGGCCGCAACCCCGGACGCACCCTCGTGCACGATGTAAACGTCGTGACATACTCCCGAACGTGACGACCTCCACCCACGCGACAAGGGCCCTGCGGGCCGCGGTGTTCACCGCGCTCGCCGTGCCGCTGTCCGCGCTGGGCCAGGTCCTCATCACCGGCCGTCCGCTGCCGCTGACCCTGGTGGCGCTGGCCACCGCCGTCGTCTTCCTGGTCTCGGCCGTGCTGGCCGGCGGGGAGCGGCGGCTGTCGCAGATAGCGGCCGTGATGGTGCCGGTCGAACTGCTGCTCAACACGACCTTCAACCTGGGCCAGACCAGCTGTGGTCCGGCCCTCGGCGGCGACCTCCCGGCCCGCGGCATGAACCTGCTGGTCTGTGGCGGCGGCTCGGTGGACGGATCGTCGCTGTTCTACGGCCAGTTGGGGCACTCCGGACGGCTGGCGCCCGCCGCCACCCAGGTGCTGCTCCTGCTGGTGCACCTGGTGATCGCGCTGGCCGCCGCCGCCTGGCTGCGGCTCGGCGACGCCGCGCTGTCAGGCCTCGGGCGGGCGCTGCGCGCGCTGCGCCAGGCCGTCGCGGCGCCGCTGCGGGCGCTGGTCCTGCTGCTGGTCCCGGCCCCGGGCCGACCGGTCCTGCGGATGCCGCTGCCGGTGTCGGACCGCCGACGCCCGCGCCGCGAGGACGTGGTGCTGAGCCCGGCGCCGCGCCGCGGCCCGCCGCCGCTCGCGCCTGCCTGCTGACGAGCCACCCAAGGCCCCGTGGCGGGCGGCGCACGACTCCGCTCTCGTCCAGTCACCCCTCCGGCCGACGCGCGCCCGTGCCCAGCACGCCGTGCAGCGCGCCCCGGAGCGGGACACCCCCGCGCGCCCCGCGGCGCGCCCCACCACGGAGTTGACCGAGCATGGCTCACCCCAACCAGAAGCCCTCCCGCAAGCAGGCCGAGAAGACCAGCGCCCGTGAGCGCATGAAGGAGGCGCAGCGCCAGGAGAAGCTGGCCGCCAAGCGCCGTCAGCGGATCGTCGTCGGCGTCTCGATCGTCGCCGTGCTCGCCCTGGCCGGCGGCACCGCGCTCGCGATCAACACGGCCGGCGACGACAAGTCCTCCTCCGCCGCGGCCGAGCCGACCACGCTGGTCGTGCCGGCGAACACCTCCGGCGCCGACGGCACCGTGATCACCTACGGCAAGCCGGACGCCCCGCACACCCTCCAGGTGTTCGAGGACTTCCGCTGCCCGGTCTGCAAGACCTTCGAGGCCACCAACGGCGACACCATCAAGAAGCTGGCGGACGAGGGCACCGTCAAGGTCGAGTTCCACCTGGCCGCGTTCCTCGACAAGAACCTCGGCGGGAAGGGCTCGCGCACCGCGCTGGCCGCGATCGGCGCCGCGGTGAACGAGGGCGTGGACAAGTTCAAGGCGTACCACGACGTGCTGTACGCCAACCAGCCGGACGAGCGCGAGGACGGTTTCGGCAACGTCAACCACCTGCTGGAGCTGGCCGACCAGGTGCCGGGCCTGAAGACGGACGCGTTCGTCAAGGCGGTCACCGAGCGGACGTACGCGCCGTGGGCGAAGAAGGTCGCGGACGCGTTCAACGACAGCGGGGTGACCGGGACCCCGACGGTGAAGGTGGACGGCAAGCCGCTGACGCTGTTCAGCGGCAACCGCCCGGTGACGCCGGAGCAGTTCACCGCCCAGGTGAAGCAGGCCGCGGGCTTGCAGTGAGCACCACCGGCCCGGCCGACTCCCGGCCGGGCCGGCCCCTTCCTCACCCACGGAGTGCTCTGCCATGACCGCATCGACCGCTCTGCCCGGCTCCTCCTCCCGTCTCCCGTCCCCCGTGTCCGGTTCGGCGCCGATCGGCGCGAGCCGCGCGTTCTCGCTGTTCGTGCTGTTCGCCGGCCTGATCGGGCTGGCCGCCTCGGCGGTGCTCACCTTCGACAAGCTCCGCATCCTGGAGGACCCCTCCTACATCCCGAGCTGCAACCTCAACCCGGTGATCAGCTGCGGCTCGGTGATGCGCACCGACCAGGCCGAGGTGTTCGGCTTCCCCAACCCGCTGCTGGGGCTGGCCGCGTTCGGCGCGCTGGCGGCGGTCGGCGCGGGGCTGCTGGCGGGGGCCGCGTACCGCCGCTGGTTCTGGCTCGGTCTGCAGGCGGGGACGCTGTTCGGGGTGGGCTTCGTCCACTGGCTGATCGACCAGGCGCTGTACGACATCGGCGCGCTCTGCCCGTACTGCATGGTGGTCTGGGCGACGGTGGTGCCGCTGTTCTGGTACACGACGCTGCACAACCTGCGCTCCGGGGTGATCCCGGTCGGGCCGAGGCTGCGGCCGGTGGTCCGGGAGGCGGCCCGGTACCACTGGGCGCTGCCGGTGCTGTGGGCGGCGGTGATCGCGCTGCTGGTCCTCAACCGCTTCTGGTCCTACTGGTCCACCCTGCTCTGACGGATCGCCGGTCCACGTCCTAGCCGAACACCGCCCGGCGGAAGGCGTTGCGCAGGGCGGTGAGCGGCTGGAAGCCGCGGTCGTAGTGGACCTTGTTGGTGAGCAGCAGCGCCCAGCGGCCGCGGCGGCGGGAGACCCAGACGCCGGTACCGGTGAAGCCGTAGTGCACGAAGGTGCCCTCGGCCGGGTCGGTGCCGGCGGCGCAGAGCCAGGACAGGCCGCGGGCGGGCGCCAGTCCGCCGGTGTGCACCCGCAGCGACTCGGTGATCCACGGCTCGCCCCACGGCAGCGCGGCCGCGCCGGGTGGGGCGAGCAGGGCGGTGAGGAAGCGTTCCAGGTCGCGGGCGGTGGAGAAGGCGCCGGCGTTGCCGGAGACACCGCCGAGCAGCCGGGCCGAGGGGTCGTGCACGGTGCCGCACAGCACGCCGCCGGCCGTCCGCTCGTACTCGGTGGGGGCGGTGCGGCCGGCGGACTCCGGGCCGAGCGGGCCGTAGCGGGTGTCGGTCATCCCGAGCGGCCGCCAGGTCTGCCGGGCGGCGAGCTCGTCGAGCGGCTCGCCGGCCAGGGACTCCACCAGGTGGCCGAGCAGGACAGCGGCCCGGTCGGTGTACTCGACGGCGACGCCGGGCGGGCGGTGCAGCGGGGCGGCCAGCACTCCGGCCCGGATCGCCGCCGGGTCGCTCCCGTACAGCTCGGCGAACCGGGTGCGCAGCGGCAGTCCGGCGGTGTGGGTCAGGAGTTGACGGGCCGTCACGGTGCCGACGGGGCGGCCGGCGGCGGGCGGCCAGTAGTCGCCGAGGGGCCGGTCGAGCGGGAGGCGGCCGGCCTGCCGGAGGGCTCCGGCGCACGGCCAGAGTGCGACGATCTTGGTGACGCTGGCCAGGTCGAAGACCGTGTCGTGGTCCATCGCCCGGGTACCGTACGGTCCTTGGCCGAGTACCCCGGCGCGTCCTCGGCCGCGGACGCCGCCCGCGTCGCCGACCGACCAGACCCCGCCGGTCCCCACGGCGCGCAGCCCGTTGGCCACCAGCCGCTCCAATGGCCCGCCGGGCGCGGCAAGTTCGGCCGGCGAGGCGGGCGGGACAGGTGACGGCGGCGATCCGGTCATCGGTGCTGCTCCCCCATCGCGGCCCTCCCGAGCGGACCCGGCAGGCCCGTTCGGGAGGCTACCCGGCCGGGGCCCGGGTCAGACGGCGGGCGCGCCGCCGAACTCCTTGCCCATGCAGATGCTCTGCTCGTGCTCGCGGTAGAGGCCGAACTTCTCGATCGTCGCGTAGCCCTCGGAGGCGTACAGCGCGACGGCCTCGGGCTGCTCGGTGCCGGTCTCCAGGATGAACCGGGTGCGCCCGGCCTCGGCGGCGGTCCGCTCCAGGTGGCGCAGCACCACCCGGGCCAGGCCCCGGCCGCGCGCCTGGGGCCGGACGAACATCCGCTTCAGCTCGGCGTCGGTCTCGCGGATGCCGAACGGCGCGGCCCGCTTGGCCCGCCAGCCGCCGCAGGCGACCGGCTCGCCGTCCAGGTAGGCGACCAGGAAGAGTCCGGCCGGCGGCTCGAAGTGCTCGGGGTGCAGCTCGGTGAGGTCGGCCGCGCCGTAGCGCCGGACGTACTCCTGCTGCACCTCGGCCGCGAGGAGCTGGGCGTCGGGGTGGCCGTAGCCGGTGATCCGGACCTCTGTGCCGCCGCCCTTGCTGTCGTGCACGAAGGGTCCGCCGGTGGTGCTGCTCTCCATGGACGCCAAGCCTACGGCCCCGGCTCAGCCCGCCTCGGGCCGCCCCTCGAAACGGGCGACCAGCGTCTCCTTGCCGAACATCCGGGCGGTGTCGACGGCGGACGGGGTGCCGGCGGCCGGGTCCGCGCCGCCGGCGAGCAGCGCGTCGAGGACGTCGTCGCTGCCCTTGAAGACCGCGCCGGCCAGCGGGGTCTGGCCGCGGTCGTTCGCCCGGTTCGGGTCGGCGCCGCGCTCCAGCAGGGCGGTGACGGCGGCGGCGTGGCCGTGGTAGGCGGCGAGCATCAGCAGGGTGTCGCCGCGGTCGTTGGTGAGGTTGGCCGGGGCGCCGGCCTCGACGTACGCGGCGAGGGTGGCGGTGTCGCCCGCCCGGGCGGCGTCGAACAGCCTGCCGGCCAGGGCGATCACGTCGGCGTCGGGGGTGTCGGTCATGTCTCGGCCTTTCTCCGGGGACGCGCCCCGCGCGGGGGCCGTCCGGCGTTGTCGGTGGTCGCGCCGGACGCACGGTAGCGCACGACGCGCGGCTCCGGGGGCCGCGAGGCCGTCCGGGCGAACTTTCCGGCACGGAGCGGCAACTCCGGGAAACCACCCGTTTGCCCCGTTCCATCAGCTATTACCTTTTGTCACGATTGTGGCACTTTCCGTGGCACCGTCCCGTCCCCCTCCCCGAGGAGCAGACCGTGATCCTCTCGATCTCCGGCATCGTCCTGTTCGGCACCATCGCCTTCCTGTTCTTCCGCAGGGACGGACTCAAGGTCTCCCATGCCCTCGTCTGCGCCCTCTTCGGCTTCTACGTCGCCGGCTCCTCGATCGCCCCCAGCATCACCGCGGGCGGCGCCAGCCTCGCCAGCCTGCTCGGCGGCATCAAGTTCTAGCCGCCGCCACTCCCCGCAGGGCCCGGACGCGGATCCCACCGCCCCGGGCCCCGGCCATGGGCGGCACGTCCTTCCCTGCGACCGTCCCCCTCCGACCCGTCCCCCGCCGACCGTCCCACCCGCCCGCCTCCCACCGACCGTCCCACTCGCCCGGGGAGCCAGGAATGCCGCTCAACCGCCACCACCTCACCAAGGGCCGCGACCTCGTCCGCACGGCCGGCGACCACGCCTCCGACATGTTCGCGCCGCTCACCGTCATCGGCCGCGGGCTGCGCCACCACGCCGCCTGGGCCAAGGACCGCTGGCAGACCACCCCGAAGGACCGGCGCGGCCCGACGCTCTTTCTGACCGCCGCGATGCTGATCGGGATCTACCTGCTGCCGCACGGCCTGCTGTTCGCGCTGATCGCGCTGATGGCGAGCGCCGCCTGGGCGGGCCGCGCGCCCAAGGCCCCGCCCGCCCCGCCCGAGCCGGACGTCGCCGAGGTCAAGCTCACCGCGCTGTACGCCGCGCTCACCCCGTACCTGGCCGGCCCGGACGGGCTCAGCCCGCTCTACCACCACGAGGGCAGCCACCGGGACGTCTTCTCCGGCTGGGAGTTCGACGCCGAGGGCCGGCTCGCCCGGCTGGAGATCGCCTACCCGGCGTACTTCACCGACACCGAGCCGGCCGCCCGGGCCAGGATCGAGCAGGTCGTCCAGGGCAAGGCCGGGCGGTCCCGGGAGTACCGCTTCGACTGGGACGAGGAGTCCAACAAGCTGCGGATCGCCGCCCTGGCGCCGCTGCCCACGGACATCGCCGCCCAGCGGTTCGTGGCCGCGCCGGGCGAGATCGTGCTCGGCTTCACCGACGAGGACGGCAGCGCCCGCACCATCCCGGTGCACCAGGGCGGGGCGCTCGTCCAGCAGCCGCCGGTGGCCTGGCGCACCGGCCCGCGCTCGGCCGAGCCGCACCTGCTGGCGCTCGGCGTCCGGGGCCACGGCACCTCCAGCCTGATCCGCTCGGTGGCGCTGCAGGCCCTCCCGTTCGCCGACCTGGTGGTGATCGACGGCGCCGGCACCGGCGAGCACGCCTGCCTGGTGAACCGGCCCGGGGTGCACACCGTGGAGACCAGCCTGCACGGCGCGCTGGCCGCGCTGCAGTGGGCGGCCCAGGAGACCGAGCGCCGGCTCACCGTGCTGAACGCCGCCCGGCACGCCGGCACCGCCCCGCCGGAGGACGCCACCCGGCCGCTGTGGCTGCTGCTCGACCACCCCACCGAGCTGAGCGAGCTGGCGCACGCCGAGGGCCGGCCGGACCCGCAGGACCTGCTGGAGCTGCCGCTGCGGCACGGCCGGGCCGCCCGGGTCACCGTGGTGGTCGCCGACGACATCGAGGCCCGGGAGCGGATCTCCCCGAGCGTCCGGGCCACCACCCGGGCCCGGGTGGTGCTCGGCCCCACCGGCCCCGAGGAGGGCCACGCGGCGCTCGGCGTGCCGCTGGACATCGTGCCCGCCGCCCAGGCCCCGGCCGGCCGCGGCTACGCCCGGATCGGCACCGGCGCCCCGGTCCGGCTCCAGGTGCCGGCCACCGTCGACCCGCTGGACGAGGACGCTCCGGCGGCGCTGCGGGACGCGGTGATCGCCCTGCTGCCGCACCGCGACACCCGCACCGAGGCCCCCGCTCCGGCCCCGGCCCCCACTGCCACCGCGCCCGCGCCCGGCCCGGAGCCGTCCGGTGGGGTGGACCTCGCCAAGGGCCCGGCCGCGCTACGCTTCCGCCCGCTCGCCTGAGCGCGGGCCGGCACCCGGACGGGAGGGGGCGGCGCGGGCCGCCGGCTCCGGTCCCGGTACGCTCGTGCGGGAACGCCCACCCGATCACCAGATGTGAAATAGGTGACACCTGGGGTGATATCACCGGCCAGATGTGACAAATCGGGCGCCGATGGGTACAAACAGGGGCGGCACGACAGACGACGCATGTCCCGGGACGGGAATCTTCGTCGGAAGCCGAGCGTTGACCGAACGACGAAGAACAGCGACCACTAGTCCTGTGGGCCATAAGCCCGGGAGGCACGATTCATGAGCGAGCGAGCTCTCCGCGGCACGCGACTCGGGGCCACTAGCTACGAGACCGACCGTGGTATCGATCTGGCTCCCCGCCAGACCGTCGAGTACGCATGTCAGAACGGACACCGATTCGAGGTTCCCTTCTCGGTCGAGGCGGAGATTCCGCAGGCCTGGGAATGCCGCTTCTGCGGTCAGGAGGCGGTGCTTCTCGACGGCGACGAGCCGGAGGAGAAGAAGGTGAAGCCGACGCGCACCCATTGGGACATGCTGATGGAGCGCCGGACGCGCGAGGAGCTGGAGGAGGTGCTGGCCGAGCGGCTGGCCGTGCTCCGCTCCGGTGGGATGAACCTCGCGGTGCACCCGCGGGACACCCGCAAGAGCGCCTGACCCCGCTCCCGCCGACGGGCGGGGGCACGCGAAAAGGGACCCTGGCCACCAGGGTCCCTTTCGCGTTGCCCGAACGTGCCCGAATGTGCCCGCCCCGGCCCGAATGTGCCCGAATGTGCCCGGACAGGCGCGCAGAGCGCCCGGACGCGCGAGGCGTCCGGGCCCACGTCCCGCGCGGGAGGTCAGCCGTTGATCGGCGGCCGGTAGGTGGTGTCCGGCCCCTGCGGCCCGGCGGCGGGGCCGCTGCCCGGCTCGACCACCTCGCCCTGGATCACCTTGCCGTCGGGCCGGTGGATGCGCAGCTGCTCCTGCAGCCGCACCGCGTCCGCGAACGGGGCGGCGCCGACGCCCGCGGTGGAGCGCAGCGCCTTGTCGGCCACCCGGCGCCCGCCCGCCCGCCACAGCGCGCGGGTCGGCGGGAACAGCAGGGTCAGCGCCAGGACGTCCGAGAGGAAGCCCGGCAGGATCAGCAGCAGGCCGGCCAGCACGGTCAGGCTGGTGCCGGTCTGCGGCTGCTGCGACTTCGGGTCGCGGGTCTGCTCCAGGGCCGCCGACAGCGCCCGCGCACCGGCCCGCTTGATCAGCGAGCCGCCGACCACCGCGCCGGCGATCAGCAGCAGCACCACGGTCAGTCCGCCCAGCCACGAGCCGACCTGGACCAGCAGCCAGATCTCCAGCACCAGCCAGGCGGTCAGCAGCAGCGGCAGCATCCGCCGCAGCTTCGAGCGCGGCGCCGGACGGGCGGGGGTAGCTTGCTGGGTCACGGTACGAATCCACTCCAGGCGGTGCTCTGCGCGCCGCACGGGAGGTCCGGGCCGGCTACGGCACCACCTGGTCCAACGGCCGGCCGGCGGTCTGTGTTCCTCGCCGCCTCCTGGCCAGGACGATGCCGCCGGCGCAGGCGAGCAGGCCCGCCACGGCCAGCGTCCACTCGGGCGCGGCCCCGACCCGGTCGGCGACGGTGGTGCCGTCGCGCAGCGGGACGGTCGCCGACAGTTCGGCGGCGGTCAGCTCCTCGGTGCGCTGGACGACGCTGCCGTCCGGGGCGATCACCGCGCTGATGCCGCTGGTCGCGGCGATCAGCACCGCGCGGCCGTGCTCGACGGCGCGCAGCCGGCTCATCGCGAGCTGCTGCTCCGGCTGGCCGGTCTTGGCGTAGGTGGCGTTGTTGGTCTGCACGACCAGGACCCGGGCGCCCTGGTCGACGGTGTCGCGGACGATCTCGTCGTAGGCGACCTCGAAGCAGATGACGTCGCCGATCCGGGCCGGGCCGAGCTGCATGACGCCGTTGTGGTCGCCGGGGTAGAAGTCCCGGGCGACCCGCTGGAGCCGGGTGATGACCTTGGACAGCTGGTCGCGGAACGGCACGTACTCGCCGAACGGCACCGGGTGCTGCTTGGTGTAGGAGGCGCCGGGGCCGGTCTTCGGGTCCCAGACGATGCCCTGGTTCTGGACGTGCTGCTCGTCGGGGCCGTCGACCAGGGTGCCGACCAGGGTGGGCACGCCGATCGCCCGCACCGCCTCGTCGATCCGCGCGTAGGCCAGCGGGTCGCTGAACGGGTCGAGGTCGGAGGAGTTCTCCGGCCAGATCACGATGTCCGGCTTCTCGGCCCGGCCGGCCTTGATGTCCTCGGCGAGCTTCTCGGTGGCGGCGGCGTGGTTGTTGAGCACCATCATCGGGCGGCCGAGGAAGTCCATGCCGGGGTTGGGCACGTTGCCCTGGATGACGGCGACCTTGACGGTGTCGGCGGGCGCGGTGGGCACCGGCACCAGGTAGCCGGCGAGCAGCGCGGCGACGGCGCCGAGGCCGGCGGCCGCGGCCGGCACCGGGCGGCGCGCGGTGCCGCGGCCGGCCACCGCCAGGGCGGCCCAGGCCAGCAGGGTGCCGCAGAGGGCGACGGCGAAGGTCACCAGCGGGGCGCCGCCGAGGGCGGCCAGCGGGGTGAACGGGGTGGCGGTGTTGGCGAAGGCGAGCCGGCCCCAGGGGAAACCGCCGAGCGGCAGCCGGTCGCGGGCCCACTCCTGGGTGATCCACAGGCAGGCGCCCCAGAGCGGCCAGCCGGGCAGCCGGGAGGTGACGGCGAGGCCGGCGCCGAGGGCGGCCAGGAACAGCGCCTCGACGACCGACAGGCCGATGGTGGCGTCCCAGCCGACCACCCGCAGCCAGCTGAGCAGCATCAGGAAGAACGGCAGGCCGAAGGCGAAGCCGGTCCAGGCGGCCTGCCGGGCCGTGCGGCCCCGGGTGAGCAGGGAGAGCGCGGCGACGCCGAGGATCGAGAGCGGCCAGAGGTCGAAGGGCGGGAAGGCGAGGGCGAGCAGCAGTCCGGCGAGCGCCGCCAGCCCGGTGCGGGGAAGGCCGGCCCGGATCCTGGCGAGGGCGCGGGCGCCCCGGCCCGGGCCTGGTGCCTCGTCGGGGGTCTCGGGTGCGGTCCCGGACCGCTCCTGGGTGACGGGCATGGCCACCGTCGCACCATCTCTCTCGACGCCGCTCCGCGCGGGGCGCGGGGACGGCTGTTCGGACGCTGTCCGAAGAAGGTACCCCGGAACGACACCCGGCCGTGAGCTGAGGGTCGTACCGGAACGCCCGGCGACGGGCGGCCGGTACCGCGACCGGCCACCCGCCCCGTGGGCCGCCGCGCTACCCGGCGGCCGCCAGGTGGACGGTGCGGCCGCGGACCACGGTGCGCAGGCAGGTGGGCAGCGGCTCGCCGGGGGTGAGGTCGGGCAGGCCCGGGGTGCCGGAGCGCGGGTCGGTGGACCAGCCGGCCACCCGGTCGTCGGGTGCCTGGACGACCAGCTCGCCGGCGGCCCAGACGGCGAAGCTGGCGACCGCGCCGGGGACGAGCACGCCGTCCTGGTCGCGGCCGACGGCGCGCCAGCCGCCGCGGGTGTGGGCGGTGAACGCGGCCCGCACCGAGATCCGGTGCTCGGGCGTGCGGTGGAAGGCGGCGGCCCGCACGGTGCCCCAGGGGTCGAGCGGGGTGACCGGGGCGTCCGAGCCGAAGGCCAGCGGGACGCCGGAGCGCAGCAGCGCGGCGAACGGGTTGAGCGCGGCGGCCCGCTCGGCGCCCAGGCGCTGGACGTACATGCCGTCCGGGCCGCCCCAGGCGGCGTCGAAGGCGGGCTGCACGGAGGCGGTCAGGCCGAGTTCGGCGAAGGCCGCGACGCTCTTGTCGTCCAGCGCCTCGGCGTGCTCGACCCGGTGGCGCAGCGCCCGGACGCGGTCGGCGCCGACCCGGTCGCCGGCGGCGCGCACGCCTTCGACGACGGCGGCGATCGCGGCGTCGCCGATCGCGTGGAAGCCGGCCTGGAGGCCGGCCTCGGTGCAGGCGGCGACGTGGTCGGCGATCCGGGCGGCGGTCAGGTAGGCGGTGCCGGTGTGCGGGGCGTCGCTGTAGTCGCGGTGCAGGCAGGCGGTGTGCGAGCCGAGCGCGCCGTCCGCGAAGAGGTCACCGCCGGCGCCGACCGCGCCGAGCCGGCGGGCGGTCTCGACGCCGCCGCGCTCGCTCAGCTCGCCCCAGTAGCCGAACACCTCGGGGCCCTCGCCCTCGGCGGCCAGCTCCAGCAGATCGGTGAGGTCCTGCTCGGAGGAGATCTCGGGGCCGGCGCACTCGTGCAGGGCGCCGATGCCGAGCTCGGCGGCGCGGGCCAGGGTGGCGCGCTGGGCGCGGCGGCGCTGCTCGGGGGTGAGCCGGGCGAGCGCGGTGCGCCGCACGGCGTGGTGGGCGTCGCGGGTGAGCGGGCCGTCGGCGTCGAAGCCGGGCTGCCCGTCGAGGCCGTCGGTGAGCGCGCGCAGCGCGGTGCTGGCGAGCCCGGAGTGCACGTCGGTGCGGGAGAGGTAGACGGCGGCGCCCCCGGCGGCGGCGTCCAGCTCGGCGAGCGTCGGGGGGCGGCCCTCCGGCCAGCCGGTCTCGTCCCAGCCGTGGCCGATCAGCACGCCGCCGGACTGCTCCTCGGCGGCGGCGAAGGCGGTGAGCGCGGCCAGGGCGGCGGCCAGCGAGGGGGTGCCGGTGAGGTCGAGGCCGGTGAGCGCGAGGCCGGCGGAGGTGGCGTGCACATGGGCGTCGACGAAGGCGGGGGTGACCAGGGCGCCGTCCAGCTCGACGATCTCGTCGGCGGTCCGCGCGTACGCCTCGGCGGCGCCGTCGCTGCCGACCCAGGCGACGTGCTCGCCCTCGACGAGCATGGCGGTGGCGAAGGGGTCGGCGGGGCTGTAGACGGCGCCGCCGCGCAGCAGGACGGTCCGGGGTGTGCGTTCGGTCATGCGGCCTAGTCTGCACCCCCGCGGACGCGGGTCAGAGCTTCGGGGGTCGTGCCTCGTAGGGGGTGGACAGGACGACGGTGGTGCGGGTGGAGACGCCGGCGGCGCTGCGGATGCGGGCCAGCAGGTCCTCCAGGTCGCCGGGGGCGCCGACGCGGACCTTGAGGATGTAGTTCTCGTCGCCGGCGACGCTGTGACAGGCCTCGATCTCGGGCAGGTCGGCCAGGCGCTCGGGCGTGTCGTCCGGGGCGCTGGGGTCGAAGGGTTTGACCGAGATGAAGGCGGTGAGCGCCAGGTCGACGGCGTCGGGGTCGACGATCGCGGTGTAGCCGCGGATCACCCCGCGCTGCTCCAGCCGGCGCACGCGCTGGTGCACCGCCGAGGTGGACAGGCCGGTGGCCTTGCCCAGGTCCGTGTAGCTCATCCGGCCGTCCTGGAGGAGCAGCTGGACGATGCGTTGGTCGAGATCCTCCACAAGGCGCAAACCTACCCCCTCGGGGGCGCGCGGATCGCGGCGCGGGGGGCGCACGGGCGCGGGCCCCGGGGGGCGCACGGCCTCCGGCCTCGGGGCGCGCGCGGCATCGGGAGGGAGGCTCGGAACGTCACCCGGCGCGCCCCGGGGTGTCGCGCGGGCACATGCCGGACGAATGTGGCGAAGGACACACCCGGTGCATCACAGTGCGCCGGACCGCAGGGTTATGAGTCCGTTTCGGCGGGAAGTGCTGGTTGTGGCCCCGGGCGACCACGCCGGGCCCGATCCGAGGGGGATCACCATGCGCGTTACCGACCAGCGCCCGACGGGCGCGGACGACGCCCACGATACGACCGACCGCGAGGACCTCGCGGTCCCCTACGACACCGCGCCGGGGCTGGATCCGGGTGAGGGCGACACCTGGGAGATCGTCCGGGTGGACTGCCCGTCGTGCCGGCGTCCGATCGCCCTGGTGGGCGACGAGGAGCGGCTGCCGCAGCACGCCGTCCTGCCGCGCCCCTGGCACCCCTTCTCGCCGGCGCTCTGCCCCGGTTCGGGCGCGCCGACGGACGACCTGGCCGAGGTGGAGAGCGCGGAGGAGGCCGGGTCGGCCGCCCTGGACGCGCTGCTGACGCTGCCGGGCGAGCTCGACTGGCGCACCCAGCCGTTCTCGCACGCGCTGGTGCACCGCCCGGTCCGCACGGCCCCCGCGCCGGCCATCCCGGAGCAGCGCGGCCGCTTCTCGCGTCGCTGAACCCCCGCACGCCGCACGGCCTCTGACGGTTCGACAAGAACGGCCTCCGGGCGTCGCTCCGCACCCTGGAGCGACGCCCGGAGGCCGTTGCGGACCGCCCGCCCGGCCCCGTGGGAGCCGGGGGGCGGTCGGCCCGGGGGGGTCAGGACTTGGTGAGGTGGCGGCCGATCACCAGGCGCTGGATCTGGTTGGTGCCCTCGACGATCTGCAGCACCTTGGCCTCGCGCATGAAGCGCTCGGCCGGGAAGTCCTGGGTGTAGCCGTAGCCGCCGAGCACCTGGACGGCGTCGGTGGCGACCCGCATCGCGGCGTCGGTGCAGAACAGCTTGGCCATCGCCGCCTCCTTGGAGAACGCCAGGCCGGCGTCGCGGCGGCGGGCGGCGGAGAGGTAGAGCGAGCGGCCGGCCTCGATCTGGGTGGCCATGTCGGCGAGCATGAACGACAGGCCCTGGAAGTCGGCGATCGGGCGGCCGAACTGGCGGCGGGTGCGCGCGTAGTCGACGGCGACGTCGAGCGCGGCCTGGGCGACTCCGATCGCGCACGCGGCGATGCCGAGCCGCCCGGAGTCCAGCGCGGCGAGGGCGATCTGGAAGCCCTGGCCCTCGGTGCCGACCAGCCGGTCACGGGAGACCCGGGCGCCGTCGAAGTGCAGCTGGGCGGTCGGCGAGGACTTCATGCCCATCTTCTGCTCCGGCGGGGCGGCCGACAGGCCGGGCTGGCCGCCGGGCACCAGCAGGCAGCTGATGCCGCGCGCGCCCTCCTCGCCGGTGCGCACCAGCGCGCTGTAGAAGTCGGCCTGGCCGCCGTGGGTGATCCAGGCCTTGGTGCCGCTCACCACGTACTCGTCGCCGTCCAGGTCGGCGCGGGTGCGCAGGGCGGCGGCGTCGGAGCCGGACTGCGGCTCGGAGAGGCAGTAGGCACCGAGCTGCTCGCCGGAGAGCATGCCGGGCAGCCAGCGCTCGCGCTGGTCTTCGGTGCCGAAGGTGGCCAGGGCGTGGCAGGAGAGGGTGTGCACGCTGACGCCGAGGCCGACGGCCAGCCAGCCGGACGCCAGCTCCTCCAGGACCTGGAGGTAGACCTCGTAGGGCTGCTCGCCGCCGCCGTACCGCTCCTCGTAGGGGAGCGAGAGCAGCCCGGCCTCGCCGAGGGTGCGGAAGACCTCGCGCGGGAACCGGCCGGCGGCCTCGTCCTCCGCGGCGCGCGGCTGGAGCTCGCGCTGGACGAGGTCGCGGGTGAGGCCGAGGAGCTCGCGGGCCTCCTCGCTGGGCAGCTGGCGGTCGACGGCCTTCGCGGGGGAGGTGGTCATGGTGGCTGGTCGCCTCCTCGGTCGTGCGCCGGGCCCCGGGGAGTGGACGGGCCCGCGCGGTGTGTCAGCTCGGCCCGGCCGGCACCGGATCGCGGTGAACGGCCGTTCACATGCTCGGCGATGCGAGTATGCCCGATCATGGCGTCGCCGTCACGACCTGCACCGGATCACTGTCCGTATCGGCGCACGGCCCCCCGTAGGGTTGACGTTGTGGCTTCTTCCGAGACTCCCCTCCCCCAGGTAGTGGGGCCCCGCACCGTCGACGCGCTCGACGCGCCCACCACGCTCGACGGGCTCGCCGCGCTCGCCGCCGAGCTGCGGGCGCTGCCGCCGTCCTGCGGTGCGGTGCGGCTGGTCGCGGTGGACGGGCACGCGGGCTCGGGCAAGACGACCTTCGCCGGCCGGCTGGCGGCCGCGCTGGGCGGCGCCCCGGTGGTGCACCTGGACGACCTGGCGACGCACGCGGAGCCGTTCGGGTGGACCGGCCGGCTGCGCGCCCAGGTGCTGGAGCCGCTGGCGGCGGGGCGGGACGCGGAGCTCCGGGTGTACGACTGGACGCTGCGCCGGTTCGCCGGGACGGCCGCGGTGCCGCTCGCGCCGGTGGTCCTGGTCGAGGGGGTGGGCGCCGGGCGGCGCGCGGTGCGGCCGTGGCTGAGCCGGCTGGTGTGGATGGAGCTGGACGCGGTGGCCGCCCGGCGGCGCGGCGAGCGGCGCGACGGTCCCGGGCTGGCGGAGTTCTGGGCCGGCTGGGCCGTCGCCGAATCGGCGCATTTCGCCGCCGACCCGAGCCGCCCGCACGCCGGGACGCTGGTCGACGGGGTGACCGGGCGGATCGTGCCGAGCACCGTCGGTGAAACTTCAACAACCACCTTGACCTGCGGTGTCGCCACGAAATAGGTTCTCACTCGTTGCCGGAGCCGTTGATTCCGCAACCTCGGACCCGGCATCCCCGGCTTGTTCCCCCGTGAGCCGGGGATGCCGTCCGACTCCCCCTCCCCCGCTCCGGCCACGCGTCAACGGCCGTCCGCCCGATCGCTTTTGACATGGTGCGGCACCCTTCCGGATCAGCTCCGCGCCGGTACGATTCCTGGCAGGCGCATATGCGCCCCGGGGGCAGACGACCACCCGGCGGGGTCCGCACACCACCGCACCGGTCGGGCCCCGAGCCACACCGCGGGGGGCGTTGAGTGACGACGGACAGTTCCCAGAGCGACAACGCGGGCGGCCCGGCACCGAACCGGCTCGCCGACCGCGCCTGGCTGCGTGCCATGGACGCCTACACGGCCGGGGCGTACAGCCGCGCCGAGGAGGAGTTCCGCGCCGCCGTGCGGCTCGACCCCGGCATGGCCGACGCCTGGCTCGGCCTGCACGCGCTGCGCAGCGACACCTCCGGCGCGCTGCTCGCGATGCACCGCCACCGCAAGCGGTTCGGTGAGCAGCGCCGCCGGCACGCCCGGCCGCTCAGCTCCTGGTACTGGCTCGGCTGGTGGGTGCAGCCGGTGCTGGAGACCCCCCGCGACCTCGCCCTCGCGCATGCCTCGCACTGGCTGGACGGTCGTCATCTCACCGAACTGGACCAGGCGTTGGAGCAGTGCCCGGACCCGGCCGAGGACCCGTCGGCGCGTTTCCTGCACGCCTGCCGCTCCTATCTGCTCAAGGACTGGGAGCAGCTGATCCGGGACACCGACCGGCTGCTCGACGACCCGCTGCTCGGCATCGAGGCCGGGCTCTTCGCCGGCATGGCGCGGGTCCGGCTGGACATGTGCGCCCAGGCCCAGGCCCCGCTGGCCGCCTCGCTCGCGCGCTGCCGCTCCGAGCAGCCGCAGCGCAAGGAGTTGCGGTACTGGCTGGGCCGCGCCTACGAGGGCGCCGGGCGCAGCGCGGCCGCGTTACCGCTCTACCGGGCGGTGCACCGGGCCGATCCGGCGTTCATGGACACCGCGGCGCGGCTGGCGGCGATCTCGGCCGAGGACGGCGTGGCCGACACCCTGCTGGACGCCGTCGCGGGCGGCGGCCGGGACGCGGGGCGGGCGGGCCTGCCGGGGGAGGACGCGCTGGACGCGGCGCTGCTGGAGCCGTCGGACGTCGAGGCGCTCGGCGCCGACCCGGCCGGGGCGGATCCGGCGTACGGCTCCCCCGGCGTCCCGGACCCGTTCGGCGGACCGCTCCTCGACGGCCAACTGCTGGACGGGCCGCTCCTCGACGGCCAACTGCTGGACGGGCCCTTCCTGGACGGGCAACCGCTGGACGGGCCGCCGGCGGAAGGAACGGGCGAGCCGGATCCGGAGGGGGCCGCGCCGGACGGCGAGGGCCACCCCGTCGTCCCGACCGCCGCCGGCCCGGGCGGCGCGGGAACCGACAACCGGTCCGGCGGAGGCGCCGGCGCGCCGCCCCCGCTGGCCGCCGGCGGGGGACGCTCCGGCTCCACCGCCCCGCAGCCCGCCGCCGTCTCCCCCACGGCGCCCGCGCCGGCGCGCGGCGAGGCCGCCCTCCCGCGGGTCGCCAACGCCTATCCGGCGCTCGAACGCGAGGGCGACCAGGCGGAGTTGGAAGCCGCGCTGGCCGAACTCTCCCGGATGGTCGGTCTGGAGCCGGTCAAGCGGCAGGTGCGGGCGCTCTCCGCGCAGCTGCGGATGGCCGGGCTGCGCGCCGAACAGGGCCTGCCGGTCCAGCCGCCCAAGCGCCACTTCGTCTTCTCCGGCCCCTCCGGCACCGGCAAGACCACCGTCGCGCGGATCCTCGGCCGGGTCTTCCACGCCCTCGGCCTGCTCTCCGGCGACCATCTCGTGGAGGCCCAACGGGCCGACCTGGTCGGCGAGTTCCTCGGCCAGACGGCCGTCAAGGCGAACGAGCTGATCGACTCCGCGCTGGACGGCGTGCTCTTCATCGACGAGGCCTACAGCCTGTCCAACTCCGGCTACAGCAAGGGCGACGCGTACGGCGACGAGGCGCTCCAGGTGCTGCTCAAACGCGCCGAGGACAACCGGGACCGGCTGGTGGTGATCCTGGCCGGCTACCCCGAGGGCATGAACCGGCTGCTGGCCACCAACCCCGGCCTCAACTCCCGCTTCACCACCCGGGTCGACTTCCCCAGCTACCGCCCCGGCGAGCTGACCGCGATCGGTGCCGCGCTCGCCGGGCAGGACGGCGACGGCTGGGACGAGGACGCCGCCGAGGAACTGGCCTCGATCTGCACCCACGTGGTCCGCGAGGGCTGGATCGACGAACTCGGCAACGGCCGGTTCATCCGCACCCTGTACGAGAAGTCCTGCGCCTACCGGGACCTGCGGCTCACCCTGCTGCGCGAGCCGCCCGGCCGCGAGGACCTCGCCACGCTGCGGCTGCCGGACCTGGTGCAGGCCTACGGCGAGCTGATCGACGGCCGGGGCCAGGGCGGGTAGCCCCCCCGGCCCCGGCCCCCGCCGCGCGTCAGCCGGCCAGCGCCTTCGCCTCCTTCTCCGGGGCCAGGCCGACCGTCGGGCGGTCCGGGCGCTGCGGTGCGGCGCCGCCCAGGGAGCGCAGCCACGCCCAGGTGTCGGCGACCGTCTCGGCCGCCGGCCGGCAGCGCAGCCCGGCGGCCAGCGCCCTGCCCACGTCCGCGCCGTGCACGGTGTCGTACAGCTCGCCCGGCGGGACCCAGAACGGCAGTTCCAGCCACGGCTCGATGCCGGCCGCGGCGATCGCCTCCGGGGCGGTCCAGCGCAGCTCGGGGTCGGCGCCGGTGGCCGCCGCGCAGGCCTCCAGCAGCTCGCCCATGGTGCTGTGCCCGCGCGGGCCGACCAGGTCGTACGGGCCGCCGAGGCCGGCGTCGAGGGCGTCCAGGGTCCAGTCGGCGAGGTCGCGGACGTCGATGAACTGGAGGCCGAGGTCGCGCGGGCCGGGGGCGAGCACCGGGCCGCCGCGGGCGATCCGGTTCAGCCACCAGGGCAGCCGGCCGATGTTCTCGTACGGTCCGACGATCAGCCCGGCGCGGACCAGCAGCGCCCGGTCGCCGAAGGCGTCCAGCACCGCCAGCTCGCCGCCGCGCTTGGACTCGGCGTACGGCACCTCGCCGTCGTCCGGCGAGCCGTCCACCAGCGGGGCGCTCTCGTCGGCCCCGGCCGGCGTCGGGTAGGCGTACACCGAGCGGCTGGACACGTACGCGTAGCGGCCGACCCGGCCGGCCAGCAGGCGGGCACTGTCGCGCACCGCCGACGGGGCGGCCGACCAGGTGTCCACCACCGCGTCCCACTCCCCCTCGGCCAGGGCGGCGAGCCCGTCCCCGGCCGTGCGGTCCCCGTGCAGGACCCGCGTCCCAGGCGGCGCGGCGTGCGTCCCCCGGTGGAAGACCGTCACCTCCCATCCCCGCTCCAGTGCCGCCTCGGCGACGGCCCGCCCCACGAACTCCGTACCACCCAGCAGGAGAAGTCTCATGCCGACCACCCTGCACACGGGTGGCCGGCATGGGAACGGCGGCACGCTCAGAGCGGAATCGCCGAGAGCGAAGCGGCTTCGGGAACGCGCGGGACTCAGGCGGCCGAGCGGTGGTCCGGGTCGTACACCTCGCCGACCAGCTCCTCCAGCACGTCCTCCAGCATCACCACGCCGAGCGTGCGCCCGTCCTGGTCGAGGACGGCCGCGAGGTGGCAGGCGGCCCGGCGCATCGCGCCCAGCGCGTCGTCCAGCGGCAGGGTGCCGCGCAGCACGGTGATCGGCCGCCACAGGCGGGCCGGGACGGGCGCCGTCGGGTCCTCGACGTCCAGGATGTCCTTGAGGTGCAGGTACCCGAGGTAGCCGTGGCCGGCCGGGTCGCCGTCGGTGACCGGGAAGCGCGAGAAGCCGGTGCGCAGCGCCAGCTCCTCGACCTGGGCGGCGGTCACCTTGGTGTCCACGGTGACCAGCTGCTCGGGCGTGAGCAGGACGTCGGTGAGCGGGCGGCGGCCCAGCTCCAGGGCGTCCTCCAGGCGCTCCTGGCGGTCCTTCTCCAGCAGGCCGGCGTCACCGGAGTCGGCGAGCAGGTACATCAGCTGCTCGGTGGTGAACACCGACTCCACCTCGTCCTTGCTCTCCACCTTGAACAGCTTGAGGACGCCGTTGGCGAAGGAGTTGAGGAAGGAGATCACCGGGGCCAGCCAGCGGGCCAGGCGGTCCAGCGGCGGGCCGAGCCAGAGCGCGGCCTTCTCGGGGCCGGCCAGCGCCATGTTCTTCGGCACCATCTCGCCCATCACCATGTGCAGGTAGACCACGACGGCCAGCGAGATGCCGTACGCCAGCGGGTGCTGCAGGCCGGCGGGGATGCCGATCGCGTGGAACGGGCCCTCCAGCAGGTGGGCGATGGTCGGCTCGGCGAGCGCGCCCAGGCCCAGCGAGCAGACGGTGATGCCGAGCTGGGCGGCGGCGAGCATCGCGGAGACGTTGGACAGCGCGTGCAGCACGGTGCGGGCGCGCTTGTTGCCGGCCTCGGCGAGCGGTTCGATCTGGCTGCGCCGGACCGAGACGACGGCGAACTCGGCGCCGACGAAGAAGGCGTTGCCGAGCAGCAGCAGAAGGGCGACGGCCAGTTGGAGCGCGGTCATCGGGTCCCGTCCTCGTCGTCGCCCAGGAAGTGGTGGTGTCCGGCGGTCCGCTCCACGCGGACCCGGCTGGTCCGGTGGCGGTCCACGGCCTCGACGGTGAACCGCCAGCCGGGCAGCTCGGCCTGCTCACCGGGGTCGGGGAGCTTGCCGAGCAGGTCGGCGACCAGGCCGGCCAGCGTCTCGTAGGGGCCCTCCGGGGCGTGCAGGCCGATGGCCTCCAGCTGGTCGAGCCGGGCGCGGCCGTCGGCCGCCCAGACGGGCTGCCCCTCGACCGGCGGCAGCGGCAGCAGTTCGGGGGTGTCGGCGGGGTCGTGCTCGTCCTGCACCGCGCCGACGATCTCCTCGACGATGTCCTCGACGGTGACCACGCCGGCGGTGCCGCCGTACTCGTCGACCACGATGGCCATCGGCTGGAGGCGGCGCAGCTGGTCGAGCAGCCGTTCGGCGGGGAGCGTCTCGGGCACCAGCAGCGGCGGGACGGCGAGGTCGCCGACCCGGACGGCGGCGCGCCGCGCGGCCGGGACGGCCAGCGCGTCCTTGAGCGTGACGGTGCCGGTGACCTCGTCCAGGCTGTCGGCGTAGACCGGGAAGCGGGAGAGTCCGGTGGCCCGGGTGAGGTTGAGGACGTCGGCGGCACTGGCGTCGCGCTGGAGGGCGGACACGTCGACGCGCGGGGTCATCACGGACTCGGCGGTGAGGTCGCCGAGGCCGAGGGTCCGCACGAACAGGGTGGCCGACTCCTCGTCTATCGCACCCGCCTTGGCGGAGTGCCGGGCGAGCGAGACCAGCTCGGCGGGGGTGCGGGCGTGGCCCAGCTCCTCCTGCGGCTCGATGCCGAAGGCGCGCACGGTGCGGTCCGCGGAGCCGTTCAGCACGCTGATCAGCGGGCGGCAGACCCGGGAGAACGCCATGTGCGGCGCGGCGACCGCGCGGGCCACCTGGAGCGGACGGGAGATCGCCCAGTTCTTCGGGACCAGCTCGCCGATCACCATCTGGACGACGGTGGCCAGCAGCATGCCGATGACCACCGCGGCGCCGCGGGCGGCTCCGGCGGGCAGGCCGATGCCGGTGAACACCGGCTTCAGCAGGGTGGACAGCGCCGGCTCGGCGAGCATGCCGACCACCAGCGAGGTGACGGTGATGCCGAGCTGGGCGCCGGAGAGCTCGAAGGAGAGGTGCCGCAGCGCCCGGGAGACCCGGCCGGACTTGGCGTCCCCGGCCTCGGCGGCGCGCTCGACGGCGCCGCGCTCCACGGTCACGAAGGCGAACTCGGCGGCCACGAAGAGGCCGTTGGCGAGGATGAGCAGGAGGGCCGCGAGAAGCAGCAGCCAGGCCGTGATCACAGTGCCGCCTGCCTTCCGGTGGCCGGAAGATGGGCGGCGCAGGTACTACCGGACGGATCGTCCATGGACGGGGAGTGTCACTCCTCAGGTCGATTTCGGGCAGGGCAATGCCTTTGCCCCGCTTTTACCAGCGTAGACCATACCCGTGCGACCGTCGGATCCGCGTTCGGCCCGCCCGGTGCGCCGCACCGGGTTCGGCCGCCGCCCCGGACCCGCGCCGGTTTTCAGCCGCTGTGGTGGGCGACCAGGTCGCGCAGGGCCCGGGCGTCGGCGATGGCCTGGGCCTTGCCCACCCCGGACTGGATGCCGACGGCGGCCAGCGAGGTGCCGTCGGCGAGGTCGAGGGTGGCCCAGGGGTCGCCCTGGCGGAAGTTCACGCCGACGATCTCCGCCCAGGCGAGCCGGCGGCTGCGCACGAAGTTGACCACGGTGACGCCCTCGGCGTCGGCGCTGACCCGCGGCCGGGCCAGCATCAGGCCGACGCCGGCGAACAGCACGCCGCTGGCGGCCATCATGATCCGGTCGTTGAGCTGCCAGTTCGCCGGGAGGGCGATCGCCAGCACGGCGAACAGCACCACCAGCAGCGCGCAGACCGGCAGCAGCACGGCGCGGGTGCGGCGCGGGGCCCAGGTGACGGGGAACTCGGCGGGGATGGACACGAGGGGGCTCCGTGGGGGTGGTTCGAACGGCCGGCCGGCCGGGCAGCGGAATGGGGTGGGGCGCCGGACGGCGGCCCCACCCCATTCAACCGGGTGCTTATGCCCGCGGATCGCTCAGAGGCGGCAGGCGTGGATGTTGGTCACCAGGATGGCCCGGGCGCCGATGCCCCACAGGTCGTCCATGATCTGCTGGGCCTCCTTGCGGAGCACCATCGAGCGGACCGCCACCCAGCCCGCGGTGTGCAGCGGGGAGACGGTCGGCGACTCCAGGCCGGGGGTCAGCGCCACGGCGGCGGCGACGTTCTCGGCGCGGATGTCGTAGTCCATCAGCACGTAGCGACGGGCCACCAGCACGCCCTGCAGGCGGCGCAGGAACTGCTCGACGCCCGGATCCTCGCCGGCGCCCTTGGGGCGGATGACCACGGCGTCGGAGATCAGGATCGGCTCGCCGAACACCTCCAGGCCGGCGTTGCGCAGGCTGGTGCCGGTCTCCACCACGTCGGCGATCACATCGGCGACGCCCAGCTGCACCGCGGTCTCCACCGCGCCGTCCAGCTTGGTGACGGTGGCCTTCACCCCGTGGTCGGCGAGGTGCTGCTCGACCAGACCGGTGTAGGAGGTGGCGATCCGCAGCCCCTCCAGGCCCTTGACGTCCTCGACGTCCACGCCGACCGGGCGGGCGAAGCGGAAGGTCGAGCCGGCGAAGCCGAGCGCGAGCACCTCCTCGGCGTTGGAGTGCGAGTCCAGCAGCAGGTCGCGGCCGGTGATGCCGACGTCGAGGCGGCCGGAGCCGACGTACACGGCGATGTCGCGCGGGCGCAGGAAGAAGAACTCGACCTGGTTGCCCGGGTCGACCAGGACCAGCTCCTTGGCGTCCTTGCGCTGCCGGTAGCCGGCCTCATGGAGCATCTCCGCCGCAGGACCCGAGAGCGAACCCTTGTTGGGGACGGCGATGCGCAGCATGGAGGTCAGTTCCTTACCTGTTCGGTGTGGGTGTGGGGGGGTTCCGGGCCTGGGCCTAGAGGTACTTGTAGACGTCGTCGAGGGTCAGTCCGCGGGCGACCATCATCACCTGAAGGTGGTAGAGGAGCTGGGAGATCTCCTCGGCGGTCTGCTCGTCGGACTGGAACTCGGCGGCCATCCAGACCTCGGCGGCCTCCTCGACGACCTTCTTGCCGATCGCATGGACGCCCTGCTGGACGAGCTGCGCGGTGCGGGAGGACGAGGGGTCGCCGGTGGCGGCCTTCTGCTGGAGCTCGGTGAAGAGCTCCTCGAATGTCTTCGAAGCCATGATGGGACTCACCTTACGGCGTGCGGACGGACGGGCGGTAAACGGTTCCGGACCGTGGACAGTCCGGTGGACGTCCACGGTCCGGGGACCGGCCCGGCCGGCCCGGTCAGAGCGCGCGCAGCGCGAGGGCGGTGGCGACGGCCGCGGTGACCGCCTCGTGGCCCTTGTCCTCGGCGGAGCCGGGCAGGCCCGCGCGGTCGAGCGCCTGCTGCTCGTTGTCGCAGGTCAGCACGCCGAAACCGACCGGGACGCCGGTGTCGACGGCGACCTGGGTGAGGCCGGCGGTGGCGGCCTGGCAGACGTAGTCGAAGTGCGGGGTGCCGCCGCGGATCACGACGCCGAGGGCGATCACCGCGTCGTAGCCGCGCTCGGCGAGGCGCTTGGCGGCGACCGGCAGCTCGAAGGTGCCGGGGACGCGCAGGACGGTCGGCTCGGTGGCGCCCAGCTGCTTGAGGGCGCGGTGGGCGCCGTCGAGCAGGCCGTTCATCACCTGCTCGTGCCACTGGGCGGCGATCACGGCGACCTTGAGGCCGGCGGCGTTGTCGATGGTCAGCTCGGGGGCTCCGTGGCCGCTCATGTGCGGTGCCTTTCGGTGGTTCGGGTGGAGGGGGTGCGGGTCGTGCTCAGTCGCCGAGGCCGGGCAGGTCGTGGCCCATCCGGTCGCGCTTGGTGCGCAGGTAGCGCGCGTTGTGCTCGCCGGCCGGGATCTCGACCGCCTCGCGGCCCTTGACCTTGAGGCCGTGCTCGGTGAGCGCGGTGAGCTTCTCCGGGTTGTTGGTCAGCAGGGTCAGCGAGCGCACGCCGAGGTCGCAGAGCATCTGGGCGCCGATGCTGTAGTCGCGGGCGTCGGCGGGCAGGCCGAGGTCGAGGTTGGCGTCGACGGTGTCGCGGCCCCGCTCCTGGAGCTCGTAGGCGCGCAGCTTGTGCGCCAGGCCGATGCCCCGGCCCTCGTGGCCGCGCAGGTAGAGCACCACGCCCCGGCCGGCCTCGGCGACCCGGCGCAGCGAGGCCTGCAACTGGGGGCCGCAGTCGCAGCGCAGCGAGCCGAGCACGTCGCCGGTCAGGCACTCGGAGTGCACCCGGACCAGGACGTCCTCGCCGTCCGGCAGCCGGCCCTCGGCGTCCAGTCCGCCGGCGACCAGGGCGATGTGCTCGATGCCGTCGAGGGTGCCCCGGTAGCCGACCGCGGTGAACTCGCCGTAGGCGGTGGGCAGTGCGGTGACGGCGGCCCGGTCGACGTGCAGCTCGGTGCGGCGGCGGTAGGCGATGAGGTCCTCGATGGAGATGATCGCCAGGTTGTGGGCGCGGGCGAAGGCGACCAGCTCGGGCAGCCGGGCCATGGAGCCGTCGTCGTTGACCACCTCGGCGATCGCGCCGGCCGGCGCGAGTCCGGCGAGCCGGGCCAGGTCGACGGCGGCCTCGGTGTGGCCGGGGCGGACCAGGACGCCGCCCTCGACGGCGCGCAGCGGGAAGACGTGCCCGGGGCGGGCGAGGTCGCCGGGCTCGGTGCCGGGCGAGGAGAGCAGGCGCACGGTGCGGGCCCGGTCGGCGGCCGAGATGCCGGTGTCGACGCCCTCGCGGGCGTCCACCGAGACGGTGTAGGCGGTGCCCTTGCGGTCCTCGTTGACCTGGGTCATCGGGGGGAGCTTGAGCCGGTCCAGTTCGGCGCCGGTCATCGGGGCGCAGATCACGCCGGAGCTGTAGCGGATGGTGAAGGCCATCAGTTCGGGGGTGGCGGCGCTCGCGGCGAAGACGATGTCGCCCTCGTTCTCGCGGTCCTCGTCGTCGACGACGATCACCGCGCGGCCGAGCGCGATGTCGGCGACGGCCCGCTCGACCGGGTCGAGGACGAGCTCGTCGGGCTGCTGGTTCTCGGTCATGCCGTTGCTCCCTGCGGGACGGTGGTGGACGTGGGGCGCGGCGCACGGGTGTTCAGCCACCACGAGCGCAGCCCGAGCAGGACCAGGACGAAGTAGACGGAGTAGGTGAGGCCGGAGAAGGTGTAGCCGCTGTTGAAGGCGAGCGGCACGCCGACCACGTCGACGGCGATCCAGGCGAACCAGAACTCCACCCAGCCGCGGGCCTGGGCGACCATGGCCGCCAGGGTGCCGACGAAGATGTAGGCGTCCGCCCAGGGGCTCCACGAGCCGAGCGCGGGGATGGTCAGGAAGGCCCAGGCGAGCAGGGCGGTGCCGGCCGCCGTGCCGGCGGCGAGCGCGGCCCGCTCGGGCCAGGTGGCGAACCGGACGGCGATCCCGCCGCCGCCCTGGCGGCCGCGCCGCCACTGGTTCCAGCCCCAGGCGGCGGTAGCGACGACGATCAGCTGCTTGCCGACCATGCCCGGCACGTTGCCGGCCAGGTAGGCGGTGATCAGGACCAGGCCGGAGAGCAGTTGGACCGGCCAACTCCAGACCGAGCGGCGCCAGCCGAGGGCGAGGGCGGCCATGCCGAACAGGTTGCCGATCATGTCCGACCACTTCACGTCCTGGCCGAACACGGTGAAGGCGTCCGAGTTGAGCCAGTTCACCGCTCCTCCCCGGTGGCCGTCGCGTCGGTCGCGGCCGTCAGGTCGGTCGCGCCGGTCAGGTCCGTCGCGCCGGTCAGGTCCGTCGAGGGCAGCGTGCGGGACTCCAGCAGCCGCTCCACGTACTTGGCGAGCACGTCGACCTCCAGGTTGACGCTCTCGCCGACCGCCTTGGCGCCGAGCGTGGTCAGCGCGAGGGTGGCCGGGATGAGGCTGACGGTGAAGCTGTCGCGGGCGGCCTCGACCACGGTGAGGCTGACGCCGTCGACGGTGATCGAGCCCTTCTCCACCAGGTAGCGGGTGACGGACTGCGGCAGCGAGAAGCGCAGCACCTCCCAGCGGAGCTTGCCGGCGCTGTCGCGCTCCCCCGGCTCGCGACTCAACAGCCGTCCGGTGGCGTCGACATGACCCTGCACCAGGTGTCCGCCGAGCCGGGCGCCGAGCGCCATGGCGCGCTCCAGGTTGACCGGCGAGCCGGGCTTCAACTCACCCAGGCTGGAACGGTGGAGGGTCTCGGCCATCACGTCGGCGCTGAACTCGCCGGTGCCGGAGGCCAGTTCCTCGGGCCTGTCGACGACGGTCAGGCAGACGCCGTTGACCGCGATGGAATCGCCGTGGCGCGCGCCCTGACAGACCACCGGGCCGCGCAGGCGGATCCGCGAGGAGTCGCCGATCTCCTCGATCGACACGACCTCGCCGAGCTCTTCGATGATGCCGGTGAACACCCGGGTTCTCCTCGCGCTTGGGGCGCGGACTCCGGGGTGTGGCACGGGAGATGACGCGGACGGGTCGCACCGGTGCACGGGTCGCCGGACGGCCGCGGGACCCGTCGCCGGGCCGCTGTCGCACCGGACGCCGGAGGAGGGGAGCCCTCGACCGTCGCCGTCCACCACTTCCCGCGGTCCACCGGGGGACCACGGGTCCTGCGAAACTCGTCCGCCGCGCACGCCTCCCATCCGGACTTTAACCGTCGGTCCAGGAATTTCACCTGGTCAACCGGCCGCTGGCTGCGGACGGGTCGCGGACTGTAACCGCCGGTTCGGATTTTCACCGACCCCGGAGTGCGCTGAACGTCACTGCTACTACTGCGGTCATTGTGCCACGGCCGGAGCGGGTGCAGGGAGAGGGCCCGGCTGTGGGCTGTTTCACGGCGACGGCGGGAATGCGGGCCGGTGCGCGGGGGCGCAAGCTGGTGGGAGGGCGGGTTTCGGGCCGGGCGCGGGATCCGGCTCCAGGAGGTGCGAGCGCGATGGCCAAGTTCATGGACGTCCACCACGGGATGTCCGGCATCACCGAGGATCAGCTGCGCATGGCGCACCAGGCCGACCTGGACATCCAGGCCGACGAGGGTGTGCGCTTCGAGCAGGCCTGGGCCGACCCGGAGGCCGGCGTCGTCTACTGCCTCTCCGAGGCGCCCTCGAAGGAGGCCGTGCAGCGGATCCACGAGCGCAGCGGGCATCCGGCGGACGAGGTGCACCCGGTTCCGCTGACCGTCTGAGCCGGACCGCCCGCCCTGTGCGGCCCCGGAGGGCTCCGTTACGTTTGCCGGTATGACCAGCACACCGGAGATCGCCGTTCCGTCAACTTCCGGGCCACAGGGCCCGCCGGGCCTCTTCGCTGCCCTCAGCGCGGGCGCCGTCCGCGACACCGCGGGGCTGCGGGACGTCTACGAGCAGCCCAGCGACGTGGTGCGCCGCAAGCAGGTGGACCGCGTCCACGAGGTCGCCCGGCGGCTCATCGCCTGCTCCTCGCTGGTCTTCCTGGCCAGCTCGGACGCGGCCGGGCGGTGCGACGTGTCGCCGCGCGGCGGGCCGCCCGGACTGGTCTCGGTGCTGGACGAGTTCACCCTGGCGATACCGGACGCGACCGGGAACAAGCGGCTGGACACCCTGCGCAACGTCGTCGAGACCGGCCGGATCGGGCTGATCTTCGTCGTCCCCGGCCGGGACAGCACGCTGCGGGTCAACGGGCGGGCCTGCGTCTCCACCGACCCGCGGCTGCTGGAGCAGCTGACGGCGGTCGGCAAGCCGCCGCGCAGCGCGATCGTGGTGGCGGTCGAGGAGGTGTTCGCGCACTGCCCGAAGGCGTTCCTGCGCTCCTCGGCGTGGAAGCCGGAGAACTGGCTCGCCGCGGACGAGCAGCCGAGTTCCGCCGAGATCACCCTCTCGCACCTGGCGGACCCCGCGCTGACCATCGAGGCGATCGAGCGGAACGAGCGGGAGTCGCTGCTCTACCGCTACGAGTAGTGCGTGCCGTTACGGCGGCGGGGGCCACGGAGTGCGGGCCCCCGCCGTCGTCGGCCGCCCTCAGGCCGCGGCCCTGGGCTTCAGGTCCACCACGCTCGCGCCGTCCGCCGCCCGCTGGACGGCCTCGACGCCCTTGTGGGCGGCGTCCTTGCTCGGGTAGCCCTGGCCGGTCGCGACGATCTCGCCGTTGCCCGCCTTGAGCCGGAACCGGTACTTGCCTCCGGCGTCCTCGTAGATCTCGAACTTGCCCGCCATCCGGGCCACCTCCTCGTCGACGGGACGCGCCGCGCGCCCCCACCAGCACGGTGCGCCCCGGCGGGCCGGGCCCGCACCCGCTCGGGGTCCGCCCGGGTGACCTCCCGGCGGCCGGGCGCCGAGCGGATGCCGGGGCCGTGGCGGGCCGGTTGAATGGGCGGATGGACTGCGTCTTCTGTGCGGTGGTGGCGGGCACGGAGCCCGCGCACCGGGTGCTGGACGACGAGGCGGCGGTGGCCTTCCTGGACCGCCGGCCGCTCTTCCCGGGCCATGTGCTGGTGGTGCCGCGCGCCCACCACCGCACCCTGGCGGACCTGCCGGCGGCGCAGGTGGGCCCGTTCTTCCTGCGGGTGCAGCGGGTGGCGGCTGCCGTGGAGCACGGGCTGGGCGCGGCGGGCAGCTTCGTCGCGGCGAACAACCGGATCAGCCAGTCGGTGCCGCACCTGCACGTCCACGTGGTGCCGCGCAATCCCAAGGACGGGCTGCGCGGCTTCTTCTGGCCGCGCCGGAGGTACCCCGACGAGGCGGACGCGGCGCTGGTCGCCGAGCGGCTGCGGGCCGCGCTCGCCCCGCCGGAGCGGTGAGGCCCGTCAGCCCACGCGGACGCCGTCCAGCACCCAGTACCAGTTGTTGCCGCCGGTGTAGCGGAACCGCAGCCGCAGCCGGCTCGCGCCCGCCGGGACGGCCAGGTCGAGGCGCTGGCGGCCGTTGGTGTCGGTGCTGAAGCTCTTCACCTCGACCGGTGTGCCGCCGTCCCAGACGGCGAGCACCCTGGCGCTCTGCGCGCCCTCCGGCCGGTAGAAGGTGGTGAAGGCGACCGGCACGGTGGTGCGCCCGGCCACCGGGTACTCGGGGCTGACCAGGGTGGAGTCGTAGTTCCCCGAGAAGGACTTGTCGGCCCACTCGTCGGAGTCGGCGACGGCGAAGACGTTCCGGGAGCGGACGTTCAGCTCGCGGTTCTGGTCGCGCTGGGTCTTCGTCCAGAACTCGTCGGTGGTGAACGACCAGCCGCGCCACTCGGCGACGCCGCCGGTGCCCATCGCGGAGTTGTCGACCGACCAGCCGGCCGGCGGGGTGTGGGTGAAGCCGAGGACGCCGGCCGCGATGCCGGTCTCGTCGACCCGGCCGGTGAGCTGCGGGCGCAGCGCGTCGAACTCGTCGGGGACCAGGGCCGGGATCGGGGTGCCGTCGAGGTTCCAGGCGGGGTCGGCGGTGATGCCGAGGTGGGCCAGGGCGGTGGGCGCGATGTCCACCATCCGCACGTCGTGGCGGACCGAACCGGCCGGGAAGGCCGAGCCGTTGGCGATCACGAAGGTCTGCCGCTCCTCCCAGGTGGAGCCGCCGTGGCCACCGGTCGGGGTGTGGCCGTGGTCGGCGGTGACCATGATCAGCCAGTCTTCCTGGGCGTACGTGGCGCGGCCCCGGACGGCGGCGACGATCTGGCCGACCTGGGCGTCCACGCCGCGGATCGCGGTCAGGTAGGCCTGGCCGGCGGAGCCGCTGCTGTGGCCGGCGTTGTCGACGTTGTCGAGGTGGACGAAGACGACGTCGGGGTTGTCGTCGCGCAGCTTGGCGACGGCGCGGGCGGTGGTGCCGGTGTCGTACTCGGCGGACGGGGTGGCGACCCGGGTGTCGACCCTTCCGGAGCAGATGGTGGCGGCGATCGGCGCCCAGGAGGCGACCACGTAGGTGGAGAGCGCCGGGTCGGCGGTCTCCACGCGGGTCAGGAAGTCCGGGTAGGCGGCGAGGTTGGGCGCGGTGAAGTCGTTGTCCTTGACGTTGTGCTTGTCCGGCCAGACGCCGGTGGCGATGGTGGACCAGCCGGGGCCGGAGAGGGTGCCGGCCATCGGGTTGGCGTAGAGGCTGCTCGCGGCGGTGAGGCCGCCGGTCATCAGGGCGGTGAGGTTCGGGGCGCCGGCGTCCTTGATGCGGGTGAGCATGGTGCCGTCGAGGCCGATCAGCAGGACCTTGGGGGTCCGGCCGGCGGCTGCGGTGGTGGCCGCGCGGGCGGCGGCGGCGGCGGTGAGCGGGCCGGCCGCGAGGGCGGCGGCGGTGCCGAGGAGCAGGCCGCGGCGGGAGAGGCCGGGGGCGGCGGGGTTCTGCGGGATCACGTCGTCCTCCTGATGCTGCGTCATGGTGCCGAAGGGGGCGGTGACTACGGTCGGAGCGACGGATGGACGGGGGTGGCCCGGTTTCCGACCCGGGTGTGAACAACGCCCGAATTCGGTCCAGACCCGTTATGCTTTCGTGATCACGGCGCGCCCGGGGCGGGCGCGTAGGTCCGTTCCGTGCCGCTCCGCGCCGGGTCAGTCCGTTTCGGGTCGATCCGCTTCGGGTCAGTCCGCTTCGAGGCGGGTGGTGAAGCTGAACCGGTCGCCGCGATAGAGCGAGCGCACCCGCTCCACCGGACGGTCCTCGGGGTCCCGGGTCAGCCGGTGCAGCAGCAGCATCGGCAGCGCCGGCGGGGTGCCGATCAGCAGGGCCTCGCGCGGGGTGGCCAGCACGGTCTCGATCCGCTCGTCGGCGGCGCCGAAGCCGATGCCCGCCTTCTCGGCGAGGTAGGCGTACAGCGAGGAACCCGGGTCGAACTCCACGTCCAGCGCCGGGACCCGGCCGACGGCCAGATAGGTGCTCTCCAGGCCCACCCGCTCACCGTCCGCGAGCAGCACCCGCTCCAGGTGCCAGACCGGCTCGCCCGGCGCGATCCGCAGCTGACCGGCCAACTGGGGGTCGGCGCCGAGCCGTTCCAGCCCGATCAGGGTGCGCCCGGGGACCCGGCCCTGGCGCCGCACGCCCTCGGTGTAGCTGGCGAGCGAGAGCGGCTGCTCCAGCTTGGGGCCGGCCACCACCGTGCTGCGCCCGCGGCGCCGGATCCGGCCCTGGATCAACAGGTCGCGCAGGGCCTGGCGGAGCGTCTCGCGGGCCACCTCGAAGCGGGCCGCGAGCTCGCGCTCGGTCGGGAGCACGCCGCCCTCGCCGAGTTCGTCGAGCAGTGCCTCCAACTCACCCTTGACGGCGTAGTACTTGGGCACCCTGCCGTGCTCGGGGATGCCCGAGCGGATCGGCGCGCCCGGGCCGGACCGGGCGGCGGGGTCGGGGGTCTCGTCCACCCGGCCATCCTTCCAGATGGAGGGACCCGGCCATGACAGGGCTTGCGGCGTGACGCGGCCGCCCGGCCCGGCCCTGGCGCGCGGGCCCGGACACGGGTGTTCTGCACTGCGCTTCTTTTGCCCGAAACCCCTTGACAGGTATAGACCACTCCGCTTGAGTCTGGGTCAGCCCCGCACCCGGCCCGCACCCCGGTCGGCCCGTCCCCCACGACGTGCCCCCACCCCGCGGGGCCCGGCTCCCCTGCCCCGACGTCCCTACCTCCACGACCGTGCGGCCCCACACCGCACAAGGGGTGATCAAGTGTCCACGAAACGCCTGCTCGCACTGCTCTCCGCCGTCGCCACGGCGCTGGCGGTGATCCTGCTGCTGCCCGCGGCCAACGCCAGCGCCGCCGTCTGCGCCACGCCCTGGAACTCCTCGGCCGTCTACACCGGCGGCGCCGCCGTCTCCCACAACGGCCACAACTGGCTCGCCAAGTGGTGGACCCAGAACGAGCCGCCGAGCACCGGCGGCTCCGGCGTCTGGTCCGACCAGGGCAGCTGCGGCGGGACCGGCCCGACGCCGACCCCGACCGTCACGCCGACCGTCACGCCCACCGCGACCAGCACGCCGAACCCGGGCGGATTCCCGGTCAGCCAGGCGCAGTTCGACCAGATGTTCCCGAACCGGAACCCGTTCTACACCTACCAGGGCCTGATCGACGCGCTCAGCGCCTACCCGGCCTTCGCGGCCACCGGCACCGACACCGTCCGCAAGCAGGAGGCCGCGGCCTTCCTCGCCAACGTCAACCACGAGACCGGCGCACTGGTCTACGTCGTCGAGCAGAACACCGCCAACTACCCCCACTACTGCGACAGTTCGAAGTCGTACGGCTGCCCGGCCGGCCAGGCCGCGTACTACGGGCGCGGGCCGATCCAGCTGAGCTGGAACTACAACTACAAGGCCGCCGGCGACGCCCTCGGCATCGACCTGCTGCGCAACCCCAACCTGGTGCAGACCGACCCGGCCGTCGCCTGGAAGACCGCGCTCTGGTACTGGAACACCCAGAACGGCCCCGGCACCATGACCCCGCACAACGCGATCGTCAACGGCTACGGCTTCGGCGAGACCATCCGCAGCATCAACGGCTCGCTGGAGTGCAACGGCGGCAACCCCGCGCAGGTGCAGAGCCGGATCAACGCCTACCAGCGCTTCACCCAGCTGCTCGGCACCGTGCCGGGCAACAACCTGAGCTGCTGACCCCCGCCCTGGCGCGCGCAAGAAACGCGAGCGCACGCGAGAACCGCTAGCGGGTGCGCGAAAGTCGCTAGCGGGTGGAAGAACCGCTAGCGGGTGACAAACACCTCCCCGCTCGTCCCCCGTACCTCCGGGGGACGAGCGGGGTCGCGGTGAAATCGTCGCCGCGGGGGACGCCGCCGCCCTCCCGCGCTCCTAGGCTCGCGTCATGAACGATCTTGGCAACCTCGTCCAGCAGACCGCCGACCGCCTCGCCGGCCGACAGGTCGGCGTGGTGGTCGCCGGTCTCGTCCGCGACACGGTGGAGATCCGCGGCGCCGGCCGCACCGGTCCCGGCCCCGCCGGTGGGCGGCCCGGTCCGGACACGCTGTTCGAGATCGGCTCGGTGACCAAGGTGTTCACCTCGCTCGCGCTCGCCCGGCTGTCCCTGGCGGGCACCGTCGGCCTGGACGAGCCGCTCGCGGACGTCCTCGCCGGCGCGCTCCCGGCCGGCGTCGCCGTCCCCGCCAGGGGCGGGGAGCCGATCGTGCTCCGGCACCTGTCGATCCACACCTCCGGCCTGCCACGGCTGCCCGCCGGGATGCTGCTGCCCTCCCTGCTCACCCCCAACAAGCCCGACCCCTACGCGCACTGCACCCCCGAGTGGCTGCTCGCGAGCCTCGGCCGGACCAAGGTGCGAGCCGTCCCCGGGCGGAGCTTCCGCTACTCCAACCTCGGCGCCGGCCTACTCGGCCTCGCCCTCGCCCACCGGGCGGGCACGGACTACGCGGGGCTGGTCCGGCGGGAGGTGTGCGAGCCGCTCGGGCTCGCCGACACGGTGCTCGCGCCCGACGCGGAGCAGGCGGCGCGGCTCGCCCCGGGCCACACCGGCGGCGGCCGCCCGGTCCCCGGCTGGAACCTCGCCGGCCTCGCCGGCGCGGGCGGGCTCAAGTCCACCGCCGCCGACCTGGCCCTCTTCCTGCGGGCCCAGCTGGCGGCGGGCACCGACGACGGCTCGCCGCTGGGGCCCGCCGTCGCGCTGACCCGCGAGGTGCGCCACCGGGTCAACCCGTTCGCCTGGATGCACCTCGGCTGGCTGGGCCGCCGCCTGCACCCCCGCCAGGGCGGCCACCTGCAGCTCTGGCACAACGGCGGCACCGGCGGCTCCCGCTCCTTCGCGGCCTTCGACCCGGAGAAGCAGGTCGGGGTGATCGTGCTGGCCAACACCCGCCGCTCCGTCGACACCCCCGGCGTCGAGCTCCTGCGCACCCTGCAGACCACCCACGGCTAGCCACCGACGGCCGGCCACCCGCGGCCGGCCGTCCACCGCCGCGGGACGGGCGGGGGTGGCGGGGCGCGTGGGAAGATGGCAGGGCTGGTGGCGACGATCTCCGGGCGGTTCCTGGTGACCGAGCATGGTGAACAAGCGGCATGAGCGGCGCGAGGCCGCCGGGCCCGGGCGAGCCGACGGTCCGGAGGCCCTGCTGATGGTGCCGATCGCCACCGCCCTGATCGAGGCCGACGGCCGGATCCTGCACTGGAGCAGCGACGCCGAGGCCCTGCTCGGCTACTCCGCCGAGGAGGCGATCGGCGAGCGGGCCGCGCAGCTGCTGGCCTCCGACGAGCGCCGGCCCGAGGTGCTGGAGCTGTTCCAGCAGATCCTGGACGGCCGCGGCTGGTCCGGGGTCTTCCCGGTGCGCCACCGCGACGGGCACCACGTCAACCTGGAGTTCCGCACCCATCCGATCACCGGTCCCGGTGGCAGCCCCCTGGTGCTGGCGGTGGCGTCGGACGTGACGACGCTGCGCCGGATCCAGGCGGACCTGGCGGTGCTGGACGGCTTCTTCACCCAGGCCCCGGTCGGCATGAGCGTGTACGACACCCGGCTGGCCTTCGTGCGGCTCAACGAGGCGCTGGCGCGGATCAACGGGCTGTCGGTGGAGGAGCACCTCGGGCACCGGCTGACCGAGCTGCTGCCCGGAATCAACGGCGCGGAGAGCGAGGGCGTGATGCGCCGGGTGCTGGAGACCGGCGAGCCGGTGGTGGACGTCCGCTCGCACGGCCGCACGCCGGGCGACCCGACGCACGACCACGCCTGGTCGGCCTCCTACTTCCGGCTGGAGGACCAGGGCGGCCGGATACTCGGGGTGAGTTCCACGGTGGTCGATGTCACCGAGCGCTTCCAGGCCGAGACCAGGGCCGCCCGCGCGCAGGAGCGGCTCGCCCTGCTGGCCGAGGCCACCGCCTCCATCGGCACCACCCTGGACCTGCGGCAGACCGCCCGGGAGCTGGCCGACGCGATGGTGCCCAAGGTGGCCGACATCAGCGGCGTCTTCGCCCTGGAGGCGCTGGCCGCCGGCCGCGGCGTCGAGCCGCCGGACCCCGCCGCCCCGCAGCAGGTGCGCCGGCTGGCGCTGGCCACCGCCGACCCGCTCTACCCGGCGGAGGCGCTGCCGGTGGACGCGGTCTACGAGCTGGCGCCGGACTCCCCGTACGCGCGGGCGCTGGCCACCGGGCGCACGGTGGTGGTGCCGTCCTGGGAGCTGCCGCCGCTGAGCGAGGCGATCACCGAGAGCGGCCGGCAGGCGTACCTCGGCGACCGTCCGCGCTCGGTGCGGATCACCCCGCTGGTGGCGCGCGGCACGACGCTCGGCATGATCGTCTACTCCCGGCGCGGTGAACGGGAGTCCTTCGCCGAGGCGGACATCACGCTCGGCGACGAGCTGGCCTCCCGGGCCGCGGTGGCCATCGACAACGCCCGGCTGTACCTGCGCCAGCACCAGACGGTGCTGGCCCGCCAGCAGGCGCTGCGCGAGGCGAAGGCGGCGCAGGAGCGGCTGGCGCTGGTGAACACGGCCTCCGCCCGGATCGGCACCACGCTCGACCTCGCCCAGACCGCCCAGGAGTTGGCCGCGGTGGCGACGCCCCGGCTGGCCGACACGGTGGTCGTCGAGGTGCTGGACGACCTGGTGCGCGGGGAGCGCGAGGCCCGCCCGTCGGCCGACGGTTCGGCGGTGCTGCGGCGGATGGCCTTCCACTCGGCGCGGCACTCGACGCTGCGCCCGATCGACCGGGGCGGCGGTGTGCACCGCTTCATCGCCTCCTCCCCCTACGCCTGGGCGCTCACCCACCGCGCGCCGGTGCTGGTGCCGCGGATGGACGCGGCCGGGCGGGCCTGGTTCCGGGACGATCCGGTGCGCGCGGCGGCGGCGCGCGAGCAGAACGTCCAGTCGTTCATGGTGGTGCCGCTGATCGCGCGCGGGTCGCCGGTCGGCGTGGCCGCGTTCTACCGGACCGTGCCGGACCATCCGTACGAGGACGACGACCTCGCGCTGGCCGGGGAGTTGGCGGTGCGGGCGGCCGTGTCGATCGACAACGCGCTGCTGTTCACCCGGGAGCGGGACGCGGCGGCCGCCCGGCAGCGGGCGCTGGACGAGGCGTGGGCCGCGCAGCAGCGGCTGCTGCTGCTCAACGAGGCGTCCGGACGGATCGGCACCACGCTCGATCTGTACCGCACCGCCGAGGAGTTGGTCGAGATGGTGATCCCGCGGTTCGCCGACTTCGTCACCGTCGACCTGCGCGCCACCGTGCTCGACGGCGAGGACCCGGCGCCGGTGCCGCCGGACGGCTCGGTGCTGATGCGGGCGGTGGCGGTCGGCGAGCTGGACGAGGAGGGGTACATGGCGGGCGCGGCCGACGCGATCGGGGAGACCTCGCAGTCGGCGCCGGTGTACGCGCAGAGCCTGCGCACCGGCCGGTCGATCCTGGTCTCGGAGGTGGACGAGGCGGCGCTGCGCCGGATCGTGGCCTCGCCGGACCGGATCCAGCCGAGTCTGGAGGCCGGGGTGCACTCGTATCTGATGGTGCCGCTGCTGGCGCGCGGGCTGGTGCTGGGCGGTGCGGAGTTCATCCGCTCCCGCAACGCGCTGCCGTTCGGTCCGGCGGACCGCGCGCTGGCCGAGGAGCTGGTCGCGCGCACCGCGCTGGCGATCGACAACGGTCGGCTCTACCGGCGGGAGCGGGAGACCGCGCTCACCCTGCAGCGCAGTCTGCTGCCGCAGGAGATCCACCGCACGGTGGGTCTGGAGCTCGCCTACCGGTACCTGCCGAGCAGTGTGGTCAGCGAGGTCGGCGGCGACTGGTTCGACGTGGTGCCGCTCTCCTCGGGGCGGGTCGCGCTGGTGGTCGGCGACGTGATGGGCCACGGCATCCGGGCCGCCGCGACGATGGGCCAGCTGCGCACTGTGGCACGGACGTTGATCACCCTGGAGATCGCGCCCGACCGGGTGCTGCAGCGGCTGGACGAGGCCACCACGGCACTCGGCGAGGGCCAGTTCGCGACCTGTGTCTGCGTGGTGTACGACCCGGTCGGCCGGCGCTGCACCGCGGCCTGCGCGGGCCATCTGCCGCCGGTGGTGGCGGACACCGAGGGCCACGCCCAGCTGGTCGAGCTGCCGCCCGGCGCGCCGCTCGGGGTCGGCGGAGTCCCGTTCGAGAGCGTCGAGTTCACCCTCCCCGAGGAGGGCATCCTGACCGTGTACACCGACGGCCTGGTCGAGCGGCGCGGCCGTGACCTGGACGAGGGGCTGCGGCTGCTCTGCCGCACCGTCGCCGAGCGGCGCGGTTCGCTGGAGCAGACCTGTGACGCGGTGCTCTCCGAACTCACCGGGCGCACCAGCGAGGACGACATCGCCGTCATCATGGCGCAGGCCCGGCCGGCCGGTTCGGACCTGATCGCCACCCTGCCGCTCGGCGACGACCACGCGATGGTCGCCCACTCGCGCCGTTTCGCCCGGGAGACGCTCGTCGAGTGGGGCCTGGGCGCGCTCGCCGACTGGGCCGAGCTGCTCACCAGCGAGCTGATCACCAACGCCCTGGTGCACGCCGGGTCGCCCACTCAGCTGCGGTTGTTCTGCGACCGCACGCTGACCGTGGAGGTGGCGGACCGGGACGCCGCGACGCCGCGGATCCGGCAGGCCCGCGAGGAGGACGAGGGCGGGCGGGGCATCCATCTGGTGAACGAGCTCGCGCACCGCTGGGGCAGCCGGCGGACGCCGGAGGGGAAGGTGGTCTGGTTCGAGCTGGAGCTGCCGCCGGGGACGGCGGGCCGGTAGCGCCGCACGGGTGTCAGAGCAGCTCGCGCATCCGGCGGATCGGGCTCGCGAGCAGGATGGCGGGGCCGGCCGCGCCGCTGAGCGCGAACAGGAGCAGGGCGGTGCGCGGTCCCCAGGCGGAGGCGGCGGCGCCGGCGGTGAGCGCGCCGACCGGGATCGCGCCCCAGGAGACGAAGCGGACGGTGGCCGCCACCCGGGGCAGCAGCTCCGGCGGGGTCCGGGTCTGGCGGTGGGTCCTGGCCACGATGCCGGTGACCACGACGCCGGCGGAGAACCCGGCGTTGCCGGCGGCGAAGACCAGTGTCCCCCAGCCGGCGCCGGCCGCGGGGAGCAGCAGGGGGAAGGCGGCCGCGGTCACCGCCGCCCGGCACAGGGCGCGGCCGCCGCCGATCCGGGCGACCACCCGGGGTGTGAGGGCGGCGCCGATCAGGCTGCCGAGGCCGCCGGTGGCCATCAGGGCGCCGACGGCGGCGGCCGGTGCGTCGAGGGTGCGGACCAGGAACAGCGGGGTGAGTGTCATCAGCCCGCCGGAGACGAAGTTCACCGCGGCGGCGTAGGCGGCGGCCGGCCGGAGCACCCGGTGGCGGGTGACGTACCGCCAGCCCTCGCGGATCTGTGCGCGCATGCCGGCTCCGGCCGGCCGCGCGGTGGCCGGCGCGCCGGCCGGCCGCACGCTGAACAGCAGGGCGGCCGAGACCAGGTAGCTGACCGCGTCCAGCAGTATCGCCGTGGCGCCGCCGACGAGTTGCACCAGTGCCCCGCCGAGGGACGGGCCGGCCAGCTCGGTGGCCGCGGAGCTGCCGGAGAGCAGGCTGTTGCGGGCGGTCAGCTCCTCCTTGGCGACGATCGAGGGCAGCACGGTGGAGATGCCCACGTCGAAGACGACGCTCGCCAGGCCCACCACCAGGGCCACCGCCACGAGGTGGGGTAGTCCCAGTGTTCCGAGCGCGGCGGCCGTCGGCACCGAGGCGACGGCGGCCCCGCGGATCAGGTCCATCGCCACCTGGGTGCCGCGCAGTGGCAGCCGCTGGACCAGGACGCCGGCGGGCAGGCCGATCAGCAGCCAGGCGGCGTAGCCGGCGCCGGTGATCAGGCCGACGTCGAGCGCCGAGGCGTGCAGGGTGACGACGGCGACCAGCGGCAGGGCGACCGCGTTCACCTGGTCCCCGATCCGGCTGACCGTCGAGGCGGTCCAGTAGCGCCAGAACACCCCGGCGGTTCTGCCGCCGGGGCCCGCGCCGGGCCGCTGCGCGTACGCCGGCGCGCCCGCCCCCGCCTGCGCGCCCGTCGTCCTCGTGTCCGCCGTCCCGGTCGACACACCCGCCCCTTGATCAGTGAGTCTCTTTTAGGAACTCACTATAATCGGCGGTCATGCGGCACACGGAAGCGGCGGACGCCGACTGCGCGATCTCCCAGGCCCTGGCCGTGGTCGGGGACACCTGGGCGCTGCTCCTGATCAGGGACGTCGCCGGCGGCACCCACCAGTTCGACGCCCTGCAGCACGGGCTCGGCATCAGCCGGAAGGTGCTCACCCAGCGCCTCAAGGCCCTGGTCGCCGACGACGTCCTGGAGAAGCGCCTCTACCACCCGCACCCGCCGCGCTACGAGTACCACCTGACCGAGGCCGGACGCGGCCTGCTGCCGGTGCTGGTCGCCCTGCAGGGCTGGGGCGGGCGCTACGTCCTCGGCGACGGCTCGCTCTCCGGCACCAGCACCGCCGACTCCGCCGAGACCCGCCGGGTGCTCGCCCTGACCGGCCGCCGGCTGCCGCCGCTGGAGCTCACCTCCGCCTCCGGCGAGCCGGTCGACCCGGTCGCCGCGGACCGCGCCTGGACGGTGCTCCACTGCTTCCCCGGCGCCTACCGGCCCGGCGGCCCGGACCACCCCCCGGGCTGGAACGACATCCCGGGCACGGGCGACCGCACCCTGGACGCCCCCGCCTACCGCGACCGCCTGGCCGAGTTCACCGCCCGCGGCGCCGCCGTCCACGGCGTCAGCACCCAGCGCCCGGACCAGCTGGCGGCCTTCGCCGCGCGGGCGCGGATCCCCTTCGCCCTGCTGTCCGACATCGGCCTCGACCTCGCCGCCGCCCTGCGCCTGCCCACCTTCCGGGCCGGCGGCATCGAGCACCTCAAGCGGCTCACCCTCGTCCTCGACGCCACCCGCACCATCAGGGGCGTCCGCTACCCCGTCAGCGACCCACCCGGCTCCGCCGCCGACGCCCTCGCCCTCCTCGACGGACTGACGGCGGGCTAGGCCCGCTCCCAGGAGGCCGGTTCCGTCCAGGCCGTCAGCGTCCGGCGGCTCTCGAAGCGGCGCGGGCGGCCGGTCAGCGGGTCGGTGAACTCCACCGCCGCGGCGAGCAGCTGGAGCGGGCGGCGGAAGTCGTCCGGGGCCGCCTCCGGCAGCACCACCGGGTACACCGGGTCGCCCAGGATCGGCAGGCCCAGGCCGCTCATGTGCAGCCGCAGCTGGTGCGTACGGCCGGTCGAGGGCCGCAGCAGGTAGCGGCCCAGCCCGCCGCGCCGTTCCACCAGCTCGATCCGGCTCTCGCTGTTCGGCGCCTCGTCGAGTTCGTGCGCGGCGATCCGCCCGCGCTCCTTCACGATGTGGCTGCGCACCGTGCGGGGCAGCTCCACCGCCGGGTCGTACGCCGCCACCGCCTGGTACTCCTTGCGGACCAGCCGGTCGCGGAACAGCGTCTGGTACGCCCCCCGGTCCTGCGGCCGGACCACGAACATCGCCAGCCCCGCCGTCAGCCGGTCCAGGCGGTGCGCCGGGCTGAGCGCGGGCAGCGCCAGCGCATGCCGCAGCCGGGAGAGCGCCGTCTCCACGACGTGCCGCCCGCGCGGGGTGGTGGCCAGGAAGTGCGGCTTGTCGACGACCACCAGGTGCTCGTCGCGGTGCAGCACCTCCAGCTCGAACGGGACCGGCACCTCGGGCGGCAGCTCCCGGTAGAACCACAGGTGCGCCCCCGGCCGGAACGGCTCCGCCGCCCCGACGGCCCGCCCGTCCTCGCCGACCACCCCGCCGTCGAGCAGCAGCGCGTCCACGTGCTGCGCGGCGACCGCCGGCAGCCGCTCCAGCAGGTACGCCCGCACCGTCTCCCACGGCCCGCCCGTCACGGGCAGTCGCAGGTGCACCGGATCCACCCCGAACCGCTGCGGAAGCGGCGAGGCCGGCGCCGTACTCCTACGTCTCATCTCGCCCGCCACCCTACGTCCTCACCACCACCCCGGATCACGGCCCGGCTCGCCCCCCACACCGGCCGGCCGCCGACGACGCCGGGCTCGACGCGTCCGAGGCCCGCCACGGGCCGGCCCTGCCCGCCGCCTGCGCGCCCGGTGGCGCCTGCCCGGGGTGCCCGCGAACGAGTGGCCGCCCGGCGGGTTCGCCCCGGGGCCCTCCCGCACGCCCTGGAGACCCGTGCGGTCCGGCTGCTCGTCGCCTGGCAGGAGGGGCCGCCGGCCGCGGACGAGCCCCGCTTCCACTCCGCGCTCCCGCCGATCGCCTCCGACGGCGGCGGTGACGGGACGGTCGTCGACCTGCGGCCGG
This sequence comes from Kitasatospora sp. NPDC097605, assembly GCF_040302725.1. Classification (NCBI taxonomy): domain Bacteria; kingdom Bacillati; phylum Actinomycetota; class Actinomycetes; order Kitasatosporales; family Streptomycetaceae; genus Kitasatospora; species Kitasatospora sp. NPDC097605. The sequence goes on from NZ_JBEOSF010000002.1 coordinate 61,878, forward strand.
GCGAAGGCTGCGGCGCCGTCCTGGCCCGGGACCACCAGACGTGGCTGCCGCACGTGCCGCGACGGGGGTCGGTGACGGCGATGCCGCGCGACACCCTCCGGGCACCGGAGTCCGGCACCCCGGCCCTGCCCGGCCATGGGCGCGCTCGGCGGCCGGGAGCGGCCCCGCCTCGCCCGGGTCGGCGCCGACCGCGAGACGGACGGGGAGCCGGCCCCGGCCTGACCGACGCGTCCCCGGGATGCCGGTGGGGCGGGGGGCGGTGGAGAGTGGACGGGAGGCGGGTCGGTCGGAGGTGAGGGCGTGGCCGTGGGCGGCGAGGGGCCCGGGGACGGCGGGGTGCCGCTGCCGCCGCTGCCCCGGCGGACCCGGCTGCTGCTGTACGGCGCCTTCCTGCTGCTCATCGGCGCCGTCCTGGCCGACCTGTTCACCGGGCCGCGCACGACCCTCTCCCCCGTCCTCGCGGTCGCGCCGGTGCTGGTCGGGGCGACCACCCGGCGGGCCCGGGTGCCGCTCGCCACCGGGGCCGCCGCCATCGTGGTGGCCGGGCTGCTGGAGGAGGGCAACACCCATCTGCCCGGCTCCGTCCACCTCGCCTCGCTGATCACCATCACCGCCGCGACCCTCGCCAGCACCGCCAACGTGGTGCTGATCGCGGCCCGGGAACGTGAGCTGTTCCAGGTGCGGACCGTCGCCGAGGCCGCCCAGCGGGCCCTGCTGCGCCCGCCGCCCGAGCGGGCCGGGCCGCTGCGGATCGCCGTCCGGTACGTCGCGGCCGCCGCCGAGGCGCGGATCGGCGGCGACCTGTACGAGGTGGCCGACACGCCGTACGGGATCCGGATCCTGCTCGGGGACGTCCAGGGCCACGGCCTGCCGGCCGTCGAGACGGCGGCGGACGTCCTCGGCGCCTTCCGCACCGCCGCCCGCACCGAACCCGACCTCGCCCGGCTCGCCGAACGGCTCGACGCCGCCGTGGCCGACCGCCCGGCCGACGGGCGGTTCGTGACCGCGCTGCTGCTCGGCGTGGACCGCGACGGCGCCGCCCGGCTGGTGAACTGCGGCCACCCGCACCCCCTGCTGCGCCGCGCCGACGGCGTCACCGAACTCGCCCCCGCCCGGCACGCCCCGCCGCTGGGCCTGCTCGGCCTGGTCGGCGACGGCGGCTACCGCGCCGAGCCCGTCGACCCGCGCCCCGGCGACCTGCTGCTCCTCTACACCGACGGCGTCTCCGAGGCCCGCAACCCGGCGGACGTCTTCTACCCCCTCGCCGCCCGCCTCCCCCGCCTGCCCGCCGCCACCCCGGACGAGCTGCTGGACGCCCTGCTCGCCGACCTCGCCGCCTGGGTCTCCCCCACCGGCCTCGCCGACGACGCGGCCGCCCTGGCGATCCGCTGGGAGCACTGAGGCGGGCGGCCACCCCGGCGGACGCCGGACAGCCGGCGGTCGCCGCCTGCCGGGGTTTCCCCCACCCCGCGTGCCACGATGATGCGATCAGTGCACGAGCGGCGCCGGAGGGTGACGGATGGGCAGGGTGTCCACACGGAGCACGGCCGCGGCGGCGCACGGGCTCGACGCGGTGGTCCGCCGGCTGCGGGCGATCGGGGCCGGACTGCCGCCCGCCGACGGGGTGGCGGTGTTCAACCGGATGTACCTGACCGTCACGGAGACCGTCCGGGCACGGCTGGCCGGGTTCGCGGACCCGGCCGCGATGGCCGTGCTGGACACCGTGTTCGCCGGCCGCTACCTGCGGGCCGTGGACGCGGTCGCGGCGCGGCGGTGCCCGCCCGCCTGCTGGCGGCCGCTGTTCGAGCTGCGGGCGCACCCGGACGTGCATCCGGTCCAGTTCGCGCTGGCCGGGATGAACGCCCACATCCAGCACGACCTGCCGCTCGCCGTCGTCGACACCTGCCGGCGGCTCGGGCGGGAGCCGGAGCGGCTCGCGGGCGACTACCGCCGGATCAACGACCTGCTGGCGGGGGTGGAGACGGCCGTGCGGGAGCAGCTGATGCCGGGGCCGGACGTGCTGGAGCGGTTCGAGCCGCTGACCCACCGGCTCGGCGCGTGGTCGGTCGACACCGCCCGGGACGCCGCCTGGGGCTCGGTGCGGGTGCTCTGGGAGCTGCGCGGGCGGCCCTCGGCGGCCGCGGCGTACGGCTCGGCGCTGGACGGCGCGGTCGGGATGCTCGGCCGGGCCCTGCTGCTGCCGCTGGGGCTCGGAACGGCCGCGGCCGGCCCGTTCCCCGGCGCGGGGAGCGGGCCGGCCGCGGCCGGCGAGGGGGCTCAGGCCCAGCTGGAGTGCAGCGGCTTGCCCTCGGCGTAGCCGGCCGCGCTCTGGATGCCGACCACGGCCTTCTCGTGGAACTCCTCCAGGGTGGCCGCGCCCGCGTAGGTGCAGGAGCTGCGCACGCCCGCGACGATGGAGTCGATGAGGTCCTCGACGCCCGGGCGGGCCGGGTCGAGGAACATCCGGGAGTGCGAGATGCCCTCCTCGAACAGCGCCTTGCGGGCCCGGTCGTACGCGGAGTCCTGCGCGGTGCGGTTGCTCACGGCCCGCTTGGAGGCCATGCCGAAGGACTCCTTGTACTGCCGGCCGTCGGCGGTGGTCTGCAGGTCGCCGGGCGACTCGTAGGTGCCGGCGAACCAGGAGCCGATCATCACATTGGACGCGCCGGCGGCCAGCGCCATGGCGACGTCACGCGGGTGCCGCACGCCGCCGTCGGCCCAGACGTGCTTGCCCAGCCGGCGGGCCTCGGCGGCGCACTCCAGAACGGCCGAGAACTGCGGTCGGCCGACGCCGGTCATCATCCGGGTGGTGCACATCGCGCCGGGGCCGACGCCGACCTTCAGGATGTCGGCGCCCGCCTCGACCAGGTCGCGCACGCCGGCCGCCGAGACGACGTTGCCCGCGACGACCGGGACCTGCGGGTCCAGGCCGCGCACGGCGCGCAGCGCGGTGATCATCGACTCCTGGTGGCCGTGCGCGGTGTCCACGACCAGCGCGTCGGCGCCGGCCTCCAGCAGGGCCTTGGCCTTGCCCGCGACATCGCCGTTGATGCCGACGGTGGCGGCGACCCGCAGCTTGCCGGCGGCGTCCACGGCCGGGGTGTAGAGGGTGGCGCGCAGCGCGTTCTTGCGGGTCAGGATGCCGACCAGGCGGCCCTCGCGGTCCACCACGGGGGCGAGCCTGCGGTGCGCCTCGCTCAGCTTGTCGAAGGCGTCGCGCGGGTCGATGTCCTCGTCGAGCAGCAGCAGTTCGCGGGACATCACGTCGGAGAGCGAGGTGAAGCGGTCGACGCCCTGGCAGTCGGAGTCGGTGACGACGCCGACCGGCCGGCCGTCCTCGACCACCACCAGCGCACCGTGGGCGCGCTTGGGCAGCAGCGAGAGCGCCTCGGCGACGGTGGCGCCGGGGTCGAGGGTGATGGCCGTGTCGTGCACCAGGTGGCGGCGCTTGACCCAGCCGACGACCTCGGCGATGACCTCGGTCGGGATGTCCTGGGGGATGGCGACCAGGCCGCCGCGGCGGGCGACGGTCTCGGCCATCCGGCGGCCGGCGATGGCGGTCATGTTGGCGACGACCAGCGGGATCGTGGTGCCGGTGCCGTCGTTGGAGGAGAGGTCGACGCCCTGGCGGGAGCCCACGGCGGATCGACTGGGGACCATGAAGACGTCGTCGTACGTCAGGTCGTACGAGGGCATGAGGTCGTTCAGGAAGCGCATGAAACGGGGCTCTCTGGCTGGGAGAAAATACACCTCGGGTGCGGGTGCGGCACGGCCGCAGGGCGCACTCGGGCGCCCCTGCACCCGGCGTTCGATTCTCCGGGAGCCGTTCGCCAAAAGCCAGTTCGACCACGATTGCTGGCGCTGTACACAAGCCATGATCGAAGCTCCGCGCGTAGACCTGGATGATCCTCCAATTCCCCGGCTTTTCGCCCCGGTCGGGGCCGCTCCCGTAGCATTCACGCGGTAAACGCGGCGAACGCCGTGATCGGCGAGGCGAGCGGGAAGCGGCAAGGGCATGACGGCGGCGGGCGTGGACATCGAGCAGGACAACGGCACCGGGACCGCCGAGGAGATCGACTACGGCCCCGGCCTCGACCCGGAGCGGCTGCGGCTCTGCCTGGAGGTGCTGGCCGAGCTGGACGAGCTGCACGTCGACCACCCGGACGCGATCACCGTCCGCCAGGCCGTCGGCGGCATATTCCGCACCCTGAAGCAGCGCCGCCGCCAGGAGACCCGGGCCCGCAAGACGGCCAACGACCGCGAGGTCACCGCGCGCACCGCGACCGGTGCCCCGACCCGGATCGACGACGAGACGGCCGGCGCCTTCGGCCTGACCACCGTCACCACCACCGAGATCGCCGGGATCCTGGAGCGCCCCCGCTCCTGCTACATCTGCAAGCAGCGCTACGTCGAGGTCGACGCGTTCTACCACAACCTCTGCCAGGACTGCGCGGTCAAGAACCGGGCCCGCCGCGACGCCCGCGCCGACCTCACCGGCAAGCGCGCGCTGCTGACCGGCGGCCGGGCCAAGATCGGCATGTACATCGCGCTGATGCTGCTGCGCGACGGCGCCCACACCACCATCACCACCCGCTTCCCCAACGACGCGATCCGCCGCTTCACCGCGATGCCGGACAGCGCCGAGTGGCTGCACCGGCTGAAGATCATCGGCATCGACCTGCGCGACCCGGCCCAGGTGATGGCGCTGGCCGACGAGGTCGCCGCGGACGGCCCGCTGGACATCCTGATCAACAACGCCGCGCAGACCGTGCGCCGCCCGCCGGAGTCCTACCGCGAGCTGGTCGCCGCCGAGTCCGCTCCGCTGCCGGCCGGCGAGCTGCCGCAGTCCACCACCATCGGCCGGTTCAACAGCGGCAGCGTCGATCTGCCCGCCCTGCCCCGCCAGGCCTCCGGCGACGGCGAGCGGATCTCCGCCGAGGACGTCACCTCGCTCGCGCTGGTCACCGGCTCGGCGACGCCCGAGCGGATCCAGGCCGGCACGGCGATCGACGCCGGCGGCCTGGTGCCCGACCTCGCGGACACCAACAGCTGGGTGCAGACCGTCAGCGAGGTCGGCCCGGTGGAGCTGCTGGAGGTCCAGCTCTGCAACTCCACCGCGCCGTTCATCCTGATCAGCCGGCTGCGCCCGGCGATGGCCGCCGCGGCGTCCCGGCGCAAGTACGTGGTCAACGTCTCCGCGATGGAGGGCGTCTTCCAGCGCGGGTACAAGGGTGCCGGCCACCCGCACACCAACATGGCCAAGGCCGCGCTGAACATGCTCACCCGCACCAGCGCGCAGGAGATGTTCCAGACCGACGGCATCCTGATGACCGCCGTCGACACCGGCTGGATCACCGACGAGCGCCCCCACCCGGACAAGATGCGGCTGGCCGACGAGGGCTTCCACGCCCCGCTCGACCTGGTCGACGGCGCGGCCCGGGTCTACGACCCGATCGTCCGCGGCGAGCAGGGCGAGGACCTCTACGGCTGCTTCCTGAAGGACTTCGAGCGCGCCGCCTGGTAACCCCGGCCGGCCCCATCTGACGGAGGAACCGCCATGACCACCGCACCCCTGCTCGGCGCCGGCGTGATCGTGCCCACCGGGGACGGCCGGGTGCTGATCGGCCGCCGCACCACCGCGGGCGAGCCGCCGACCTGGAGCCTGCCCGGCGGCAAGGTCGACCCCGGCGAGTCCTTCGAGCGGACGGCCGCGCGCGAACTGGCCGAGGAGACCGGGATCATGCTGCCCGCCGAGCGGATGCGGGTGCTCGCGGTGCTGCTCGACCACGAGCTGGGCCGCCCCCGGCTGACCGCCGCGGTGCTCGCCCCGCCGAGCCTGGCGCCCGCCGTGGTCACCGAGCCGCACGCGTGCGGCGGCTGGGAGCGCCTGCCGCTGGACGCGCTGCCGGAGCCGATGTTCTACCCGTCAGGACTGGTGCTCGCCAGCTGGCGCCCGGAGCTGCCCGTCGGCCGGCCCCGGACCGGGACTCACGCCTACCCGGTCGGCCGCTGACGAAGCCCCGGCGGGGCGCCGAAGCGCTCCGCCGGGGCCGCTCTCACCTCTTCCTCGCGGAACCCGTCATCAGAACTCGCTGGTGACGGTCACTCCGCTGAAGTCCTGCTGGGCGTACAGGCTGAAGAACACGTAGCCGGCGGGCGGGTTGGTGATGGTCAGGGTCTCGGAGTCGTCCGGCCCGGCCGACCGCGTGACGTACGCGTTGGTGTACGCCCAGCCGCCCCAGTGGTAGTAGAGGTCGGCGTTGCCGGTGCCTCCGCTGCTGGTCACCTTGATCTGCTTGGTGCCGGCCGGCACGTTGATGTAGAAGTGCGCGTAGTTGCCGGCGGTCGCCGAGACACCGGTGCGCACGCAGTTCTTGTCGAGCTGGCGGATGTCGCCGCTCTCGCACGCCTTGAACTGCGGGAACTCCGGTACGGTCGCGCAGGCACCGGCGGCGCAGGCGGTCAGCCAGCGGTCGAAGTCGGCGTCGTAGCGGGTGCCGATGGTGGTCTTGAGCAGGGCTCGGGAGCCTGCCCAGTCACCGGCGCGCCACTTGGCGAGGAGCGCGTCGACGTCGGAGCGGTGCTGCTCCAGCATGTAGCGGACGGCCAGGTAGCCCCACTGGTAGACGCGGTTCTGGTCGCCGTAGTCGGTGTCGAAGAGCTCGCTCAGCCGGTAGCTGTGCCGGGCCGCGGAGTCGATCGCGGCCTGGTTGACCAGCTTCTGGTAGGAGGTGGCGACGACCTCGGCGAGGCCCTCGGTCCACCAGACCAGCTTGCCGTCCCAGCCCTGCTGGAAGCTGCCCCAGAGGTTGAAGCGGGCGTCGAGGTAGTGGGTGTACTCGTGGTTGAGGTTGCGGATCTCGTAGCCCCCGGACCGCGACGGCTCCTCGTAGGCGAGGAAGCGGGCCTGGTTGCCGGCCCGGGAGGGCTCGCCCTCCAGGTAGATGCCGCCGTTGTTGGTGTCGGTGTTGAAGATCGCCCGGCCGAGCAGGACGTACTGGACATCGGAGTCGAAGGCGACGACCTCCAGGGCCGCGTTGTTGTCGTCGGCCACCGGGCCCTTGTCCCGGGACACCCCGTGGAAGAAGACGTCCTGGCCGTTCAGGCTGGCGCAGGCCGTGGCCAGCTGGGCCGCGGTCAGGTCCTGGCCGAGGATGCGCAGCGTCGGGCTGCAGGTGTGCCGGACCGGCAGGTAGGCGTCCTTGAACCGCTGCGGGTCGTCGCAGGTGCCGAAGTAGCCGCAGGCGCCGTTGTCGAACTTCTGGATGGAGGCCGCGGCGGCGGCACGCTGGGGCCAGTTCGGCCCGGTGATGCCGGCGGTGTCGACCAGGTTCTTCACCAACGGGCGGGACCGCGGGGCGATCTCCTCGAAGGCCGCGATCCGGGTCAGCTCGTCGATCGCCTGGTAGACGGTGAGGGAGTTGTTGCGGTCGGTGTCCAGCAGGTGCGACTTGGCGCGCAGGATGAAGCCGTTCAGCGCCTCGAGGACGCCCGGGTCGGCCAGGACGGCCTTCTTGAAGTCCGCGTCCTTGTCGTAGACGGCCCGGTACAGCACCTTGGAGAGCGGGTTGACCGCCCGCAGCAGGTTGGCCTTGTCCCAGGTCTCCGGCTGGTAGGCGTTCAGGACCTGCTTGACGACGTCGACGTAGTCACCGGGCTTGCGGGGCACGTCGGCCAGTATCGTCGCGTGCTCCAGCGGGACGGCGTTGGCCGTGGTGGCGTCGAGCGCGTGGGGGTTGGCGAAGAAGGTGTGGACGGCCGTCTTGATCTCGTCCGGCAGCTTGCCGTAGGGGCCGACCAGCTCCTTGTTGTCCCACTGCACCGCGTAGCCGGCCTGCACGTAGTACATCAGCTGCGAGATGTGGTCGCCGTCGTTGCCCTGGTAGGTGCGGGCACTCTCACGCAGCGCGTCGACGATGGTGAGCATCTGGGACTCGCGGAAGGCCCCGGCCGCGTACTCGGTCGGGATCCGGAACAGCCCGTCGACGCAGTCGTGGCTCGCCGCCTTGACGAGGCGGACCAGGGCCGCACCGGTCCGGGAGAAGGAAGCCGGGTTGCAGGCGGCGGCGTCCTCGGCCTCCGAGTCCGGACCGAACGACTTGGCGGAGGGCGCGGGGGCCTCGACCGGAGCGGACTCGGAGTCCTGGAAAGCGCGCAGGTCGGGAGCGCTGTTCTCCGGCTTCGTCGTCGCGCCGTGGTCGTGAGCCGAGAACTCGCTGTCGGCGCCGGGCGGCGGGAGGTCGCCGCGGTCGGTCGCGGGGGTGGCCGCGGGACTCGGGACGACGGGGGCGGCCTGGCTGCGCGGGGCGAACAGGCCGATCGTCAGAGCACAGGAAAGGACGAGCAGGAGAAGTCTTGCCAGTTGCGGGAGTCGCAAAAGGCGCACGGTACTCACGTGGGGGCCTCCGGGCCTGGTTCGGCCGTATTGGGGTACGGCCGGGTGGGGGTGAGGACCTATGGCGACGGCGTCGTGTGCTGGTCCGTCGCACGGTGGGGAGGTGATCAGTACCATTGCACATGTCACACATCTTGCGGAAGTCTTTTCCATAACTCGACAGGTCCGCTCCGGAACGGCCGGGGGGGAACGACTCCCGGTCAGGCCTCGTGCCCGCCAACGGAATTCGCCGGCATTCGGGCCGGACGTGCGCGAACCCCGCCTCCGGATCCGGGGGCGGGGTTCGCGTGGCGGGGCCGTCGTCGGCCTCGGGGGTCAGCCGTTGCGGGCCGCCTCCGGGCCGGTGATCCGCTTGAGCAGCGGCAGCGTGGAGGCGATGATCCCGAGCGACACCGCGAGCCCGAGCAGCACCAGCGAGAAGTACACCGCGCCCGGCGACACCAGGTCGTAGCTCATCTGCGACTTGAGGAACATCGCCGCCGCGCCGAAGCCGGTCCCGGTCGCGACCGCCGCCACCACCAGCAGCGGCAGCGCGCTCTCCAGGGCGATCACCCACCGCAGCAGGCCCAGCGGCGCCCCGGTGAGCCGGAGCATCGCGAACGGCCGGCGCCGGTCGGAGAGGCCGGCGACCACGCTGACCGCGAGGCTGCAGCCGGCGATCGGCAGGGTGGTGAGCAGGACGACGTCGGCCAGCTGCCGCCAGCCGGCGAGCATCTGCTGCTGTTCGGATCCCCAGTCCTCGACCATCCGGGCATGCTGGTCCGGGAAGGAGCGGCTCAGCAGGACGCGCACCCGTTCCATCGCGGCCGTCGAGCCGTCGGTCGTCACGTAGAGCGACTGCACCGGCAGGCGGGTGGCCGCCTCGGCGGTGATCGGCGCGGTCGGCCACTCGGTGGACTGCTGGGATTCGAGGCTCAGGAAGCCGTACGGCTCGACGGCCGCCACCTCGGCGCCGGAGGCGCAGTGGCCGACCACCGGGATCTGCGCGAGGTCCGAGCAGAGCGCCAGCACGGGCGCGGCCCAGTCGCCCGGTGCGGAGGCGTCGCGGGCCAGGCCGTCCGGGTTGGCGTGGACGACCGCCAGGCCCTGGAAGCCCGGGACGGCCCGCAGCTCGGCGAGGACCCGCTCCGGCACGGCGGCGGCCATCGGCGGTTCGCCGGCCCGGGCGCCGTGCTCGACCGCGACCCGGGTCTGCGGGTCTCCGGCGAGCACGCCCCGGTTGTGGTCGATGGTGCCGATGATGGCGACCGTCGCGGTGGTGACGAACAGGGCCAGGATCAGTCCGGCCACCGAACGGAAGCCCGCCTTCGGGTCGTCCGCCAGCCTGCGGACCGCGATCAGGGTGGCCGGGCGGCCGGTCCGGGCGGCGACCGCGCGGGCGGCCGCCATGGTCAGCCAGGGGCCGGCCAGCACCAGGCCGAACATGATCACCAGGAAGCCGGTGAGATAGGCGGCGGTCTGCCCGTTGGTGGTGTGGGGGCGGCGGCCGACGAACCAGGCGAGCTCGGCGAGGCCGGCCAGCAGCGGCACCACCCGCCAGGCGGTCGGCGGCTCGGGGGTGGCCCGGCGGCTGACGCCGAGCGGGGAGACCGTCACCCGGCGCAGCGCGAGCCGGGCGGCCACCGCGGCCGCCAGCGGGACGCCGAGCAGCACGGCCAGGGCCTGCGGCCCGGTGAGGGTGAGGTCCTCGACGAAGAAGCGGTCCCCGGTGAAGGGGACGGTCGCCACCAGCGGGCGCAGCAGCAGGAACACCGCGAAGCCGAGGGCGGTGCCGGCGGCGGCGGCCAGGGTGGACTCGACGGCCGCGACCAGGGTGATCTGCCGGGGCGTCGCCCCGACCAGGCGCATCGCGGCGTAGCGCTGCTCGCGGGTGGCGGCGGAGAGCCGGGTGGCGGTGCCGATGAAGATCACCACGGGGAAGAGCAGCGCCCCGGCGACCACCGAGAGGATCAGGGTCATGGCGTCGCCGCGGGTGCCGGTGGCCGGGCAGTCCGCGCTGCAGCTCGGCGGCAGGGCGGTGGCGATGGTGGTGATCTGCCGGGCGCCGGGCCGGGTGGCGAGCGCCGCCGGGTCCTGGCCGGCCACCAGGACGAGGGAGTCCGGGGAGGCGAGCGCGGCGTCGCCGATCTCACCGGCCGGGCGGCCCGGGAAGCGGTCGGCCAGCTGGTCCGCCGGCCGCTCGCGGATCAGCTTCGCGAGCGCGGGCGAGGCGTAGTACTCGCCGGCCGCGGGCAGCTTCGCCAGGCCCGGCGGGACGGGCGAGGTCGGGCCGGTGGCGGCGACCTCGATGGACAGCAGCCGCTTGCCGTCGTAGAACTCCGGGCTGTTGTCGCGCCACCAGAGGGGATCGGCGTCGGCGGTCTCGGTGCGGCTCGCGGCCCCGGAGTTGGCCCAGAGCACCCGTTCGTTGGTGGCGCCGACGGCGTTGACGGCGGCGAGCGTGGAGAGCAGCAGGCCGACGCCGACGGCCGCGGCGGCGGCGATGGTGAGCAGCCGGGCCAGGGCCTGGCGGCCGCCGCTGACGGCGAGTCGCAGGGCGAAGGCGATCACGAGGCGACCCGCTGCGCCGGGGGACCGCCGGTCGGGCGGCCGGTGGAGAGCGTCCGGGCTCGGCCGTCGCGCACCATGACCTCGCGGTCGGCGTAGGCGGCGACCCGGGGCTCGTGGGTGACCAGGACGACGGTGGTGCCCTGGTCGCGGGCGGCGGCGACCATCAGGGCCATCACCTGCTCGCCGGTGAGCGAGTCCAGGGCGCCGGTCGGCTCGTCGGCGAACAGCACCCGGGGGCGGGTCACCAGGCCGCGGGCGAGCGCGACCCGCTGGGCCTGACCGCCCGACAGCTCGCCGGAGCGGCGGCGTTCCATCCCGTCGAGGCCGAGCCGGGCGAACCACGGGCGGGCGTCGGCGAGGGCGGCGGCCCGGCGCACGCCGCTGAGCAGCAGCGGCAGGGCGATGTTCTCCTCGGCGGTCAGTTCCGGGACGAGCTGGCCGAACTGGAACACGAAGCCGAACCGGTCGCGCCGCAAGGCGCTGCGCCGGTTCTCGCCGAGGTCGTCGATCCGCTGCCCGTCGAAGAGCACCTGGCCCGCGTCGGGGACCAGGATGCCGGCCAGGCAGTGCAGCAGGGTGGACTTGCCGGAGCCGCTGGGGCCCATCACGGCGAGCACCTCGCCGGCCTCGGCGGCCAGGCCGGCGCCGCGCAGGGCCGGGGTCTCCCCGAAGGCGAGTTCGACGTCACGGGCCTCGATCACGGGGGTCATGCGCGCACCTCCGCGGCGAGGGCGTCCAGGCGGGCGGTGGTCAGGTCGATCCACCGCAGGTCCGCCTCCAGGTGGAAGAGGCCGTGGTCGGCGAGCAGGGCGTCGACCAGCGGGCCGGTGCGGCGCAGTTCGGTGAGCTCGCGCATCCGGGCCAGGTGGGCGGCGCGCTGGGTGTCGAGGTAGGCCTCGGCGTCGCGGCCGAGCAGCAGGGCCAGGACGACCTTGGTGAAGAGCACGGACTGGAGGGTGGGTTCGGGCGCGACGGGCTCGGCGAGCCAGTGCTCGAACTCGCTCACGCCGGCCTCGGTGATGACGTAGCGCTTGCGCTCGGGCCCGTCGCCGGGCTCGGCCTCGCCGGGGACGACCTTTCCGTCGCGCGCCAGGCGGCCGAGGGTGGCGTAGACCTGACCGTACGGCAGGGGTTTGCCGCGGCCGAAGAAGGTGTCGTAGTCGCGCTTGAGGTCGTAGCCGTGGCTCGGCTCGCGCTCCAGCAGCCCGAGAAGGGTCAGGGGAACACTCATGGAAGGACCATACACCAGAGGTATACATCGAGTGTATAGCTGGCGAGAATACGGCCCTGACCTGGCGAAACGTGATGCCGGCCGGCCCGGGAACGCCGCGAGCGGGAGACGGCCCCAACCCCGTCCCCCGCTCTGCACGGCGGCCCGGCGAGCCCCCACAGCGGGCCGGGCCTCCGCGTCCCCGGCACGAGAACGCGGCCAGGGCCCAGCCTGCCTCCTCCGCCCCCGCCCCGCCGAGGGCCGAACGTCCCGGTCCCGCGCCCTCCATGAGGGCCGTAGGGCCCGAGCCGCGTGAGCCCGCCCGGCTCTTGTGCGAGGGGCCGGTGCCGGGAGAGATTTGGTTCCGACGGGGCCGAACCACGCCAACAGCCGTGAGGAGCACGCATCGTGTCCAGTTCACCCCGCTCGGCCCGCACCGCTCCGCTGTCCCGGCGGGCCGGCCGCCAGCTGCGCCGCGCCCTCGGCCACCGCGACACCGTCCAGCGCCATGAACCGCTCGCCCGTCCCGTCGACCGGCACCGCAGCCGGGCCTGGCTGATCGCCGGGCTCGCCCTGGTCGTCGGCCTGGCCGGGGTCGTCGCCGCCGCCGTCCTCGGTTTCCGCGCCGCCGGGCGCACCGCCGAGGCCGACCGGGGCCGGCTGCACCGCACCGAGGCGCTCGTCCTCGGCAAGGCGCGCACCGAGGAGACCGGCGCCGGCCGCTGGAGCGGCGGCTACCAGAAGCGGACCGAGACCTCGGTGTCCTGGACGACCCCCGACGGCCTGGCCCGTACCGGCACCGTCCAGGCGCCGCGCAGCACGGCCGGCGGCTCCACCGTCGTGCTCTGGCTCGACGACGGCGGCCGCCCCGTCACGGCGCCGGCCACCCGGGTCGCGCTGGCCGTCGGCGCCGTCTGCACCGCACTGGCCGGCTCGGCCACCGCGGCCGCGCTGATCGGCGGCGCGCTCGCGCTGCGGCTGCGCGTGCTGGACCGGCGGGCGGACCGCGCCTGGGAACGGTCCTGGGCGCGCTGGGAGCCGCGCTGGTCCGGCCGCACCAGCCAGCCCCAGGACGACTGACCGCACGCCCGCCCGTCGGACCGCCGGAACACCGGCCCGTCGGACCACCGGACCACCGGACCACCGGACCACCGGACCACCGGACCGCCGTACGAGGAGCACCGTTGTTCACCACCGACCGGTTGACCGCCCGCCTCTGGGAGCACACCGACGCCGAGCGCGCGTACGACTTGTACGCGCGCTGGGAGGTCGCGCAGTGGCTGGGTGCCGCGCCGCGGGCGCTGGAGTCGCCCGCCGAGGTGCCGGCCATGATCGACCGCTGGCGGGGGCGCTCGGCCGACCCCCGGTACGGCGTCTGGGCGCTGGAGCGGCGGGACACCGGGGTGGTGGTCGGCACGGTGATGCTCCTGCCGCTGCCGGACGAGGACGGCACCGGCAACGGCGAGATCGAGGTCGGCTGGCACCTGCACCCCGACTCCTGGGGCCACGGCTACGCCACCGAGGCCGCCCGCGCCGCCCTCGCCAAGGGCTTCGCCGACGGCCTCACCGAGATCCACGCCGTCGTCCGCCCCGGCAACGACCGCTCCGCCGCCGTCTGCCGGCGCCTCGGCATGACCCCCCGGGGCCGCAGCAGCCGCTGGTACGGCGCCGAGTTCGACACCTTCCTGATCCGCAAGCCGTAGGCCCCTCCTACTCCGCCCAGGGGGTGACGGGGCGGCGGGAGGCCTGGTGGGTGAGGGCGGCGACGGCGATCAGGAGGGCGAGCGCGGCCGCCAGGGCGACCGGGACGGCGGCGTGCAGTACCAGGACGGCGCCGAGCAGGGCGCCCGCGAACATCCAGACGGCGGAGGCGAGCCGGCGGGTGCCCGCGCGGTCGGCGGCCAGCGCGGTGAGCGTCATGGTCAGCACGGTGGTCGTCAGGTCCGGCACCTTGAGCGCGCGGACGACCGCGTTCTGCAGGCCCATCGCGGCGCCCAGCACCCCGATCAGGGTGTAGCGCACCGGGTCCGCGCTGTGCCCGAAGGCCGCCGCGACGGCGGTGCACGCGGCGAGCAGCACCGACTGCGCGCGGACCGCGGCGACCAGCAGCCGCCCCCGGTGGCCGGGGCGGCGCTCGGCGAGCCGCCCGCCCGCCACCGAGCCCGCCAGGAAGGCGGCCAGGGCGGCGAGCGAGGCCGTCGCGGACAGGCCCGGCGCCCCGGCCAGCGCGAATCCGAGGAAGACCACGTTGCCGGTCATGTTGGCGACGAAGACGTGCCCGAGCGCGAGGTAGCTCACCGCGTCGACCAGCCCGGTGACCACGGTGAGCACCAGCAGCATCGGCACCAGCGGGCCGTGCCGGGGGTCGGTGTGCATCCGGGTCAGCATCACCGACAGCCTAGCCGGGCCCCGCGGGCGGGACCCGGCCAGCGGGGCATCCGGGCCCGGCGGACGGCCGGTCAGAAAGCGAGCGCCGGGCGGTGGTGGTCCAGCCAGAGGGCCAGGTCCACCACCCGCTCCAGCCGCAGCCGGTGACCCCACTCCAGCTGGTCGGCCGGCGTGTCCAGGCTCTTCCCGATCACCGCCTCGTCGGCGATGTCCCGCACGTGCGGCGCGTCCAGCGCCTCGCGGGCGAGCCGCTGCAGGCCGCTGTTGTAGTCGGCGTGGTGGGTGGCCGGATAGTGGTTCTTCGGCCGCCAGAGCACCGAGTGCGGGGCGATGCCCTGCCCGGCGGCGCGCAGCAGGCTCTTCTCCCGGCCGTCGTGGCTCTTCATCGCCCACGGGGTGTTGAAGGCGTACTCGACCAGCCGGTGGTCGCAGTACGGCACCCGCACCTCCAGGCCCTGGGCCATCGACAGGCGGTCCTTGCGGTGCAGCAGCTGGCGCAGCCAGCGGGTCAGCGACAGGTGCTGCATCTCGCGCTGCCGGTGCTCGGCCGGGCTCTCGCCGTCGGCGTGCGGGACGGCGGCGAGCGCGCCGCGGTAGGTGTCGTCGCGGAACTCGGCGATCCGCAGATGGGCGGCGAGTTCCGGGTTGATCGGCATGGCCGCGTCGTCCCCGGTGACCAGCAGCCAGGGGAAGGTCTGCGCGGCGAGCGCCTTGGGGTTGTGGAACCACGGGTAGCCGCCGAACACCTCGTCGGCCGCCTCGCCGGAGAGCGCGACCGTCGAGTGCTTGCGGATCTCGCCGAACAGCAGGTAGAGCGAGGTGTCCATGTCGCCGACGCCGATCGGCGAGTCCCGGGAGACGACGACGGCCCGGCGGTTCTCCGGGTCGAGCAGGGTGCGCGGGTCGAGCACCACGGTGGAGTGCTCGCTGCCGATGAACGCGCCCGCCTCGGCGGCGTACGGGGTGTCGTGGCCGGTGCGCAGCACGTCGCCGGTGAACTGCTCGGCCTGGTCGCTGTAGTCGACGGCGTAGGAGCGCAGTTTGGCCTGCGGGCCCTCCCGCAGGCGCAGTTCGTCGGCGACCAGGGCGGTGACGACGGTGGAGTCGAGACCGCCGGAGAGCAGGCTGCAGAGCGGGACGTCCGCCTCCAGCTGGGCGCGGGCGGCGCGGTCGACGAGTGCGGAGACCCGCTCCTTGGTGGTGTCCAGGTCCTCGGTGTGCGGGCGGGCGGTGAGCTCCCAGTAGCGGCGCTCGCGGATGCCGGAGCGGTCGAGGACGAGCAGTCCGCCGGGGTGGACCTCGCGGACCCCGGACCAGACCGTGGGGCCGGTGTTGAACAGCAGGCTGTAGGCCTCGCGCAGGCCGTCGGCGTCGACGGTGGGGGTGACGTCGGGGTGGGCGAACAGTGCCTTGGGCTCGGAGCCGAAGACCAGGCCGCCGTCGGTCTCGGCCCAGAACAGCGGTTTGACGCCGAGCCGGTCGCGGACCAGCAGCAGCCGCTCGGCGCGGTCGTCCCAGACGGCGAAGGCGTACATGCCCTCCAGCCGGTCGACCAGGGCGTCACCCCACTCCTGGTAGCCGCGGAGCACCACTTCGGTGTCGCTGCGGGTCTCGAACCGGTGGCCCCGGGCGCGCAGTTCGGCGCGCAGCTCGTGGTGGTTGTAGACCTCGCCGCTGTAGCTGAGGACGACGCCCGGCTCGTCGGGCCGGTCGGCCATGGGCTGGGCGCCGCCCTCGATGTCGATGACGGCGAGCCGCCGGTGGCCGAGGGCGGCGTGGCGGCCGAGCCACACCCCTCCGGCGTCGGGGCCGCGGAGGGCCATGGTGGCGGTCATCGCCTCGATGACGGGGGCGCTGTGGCGGAGGTCCTGATGGAAGGACACCCAGCCGGTGATTCCGCACATGCGCGTGCACTCCTCGGACGAGCAGACGATCGGATCCGGCCCAGCAGTCGGCCGAACGGGGGAAGTGGTTCCACTGGTTCGGACACGTTTCCGGCGGAGTGACACCGGCCTCGGTGTTGAACACGTTCAGATGAGGACTAGGGTGGGTACCGACGAACGACCGAGGGGGGTCTCGATGAGAATCGTCATACCCGGGGGGACCGGGCAGATCGGGCGCATCCTGGACCGGGCGCTGACCGCCGACGGCCACGAGGTCCTGGTCCTCACCCGCCGGCCCGGCCGCGACCAGGAGATCCACTGGGACGGCCGCACGCTCGGCCGCTGGACGAAGGCGGTCGACGGCGCGGACGCCGTCGTCAATCTCGCCGGACGCGGCGTCGACTGCCGCTACACCGAGCAGAACCTGCGCGACATGCGCGAGTCCCGGGTGCACTCCGCCCGGACCGTCGGCCGGGCCATCGCCGGCGCCCGGCGCCCGCCCCGGGTCTGGCTGCAGATGAGCACCGCCACCATCTACGCGCACACCTACGGCGCCCCGCACGACGAGGACACCGGCGTCATCGGCGGCGGCGAGCCCGGCGCCCCCCGCGCCTGGGACCACAGCGTGCGGATCGCCCGCGACTGGGAGCGCGAGCTGGCCGACGCCGCCACCCCGCGCACCCGCCGGGTCGCGCTGCGCTGCGCGGCGGTGATGAGCCCGGACGCCGGCGGCACCTTCGACCGGCTGGTGCGGCTCGCCCGGACCGGCCTCGGCGGGCCGGTGGACGGCGGCGCGCAGTACGTGTCCTGGATCCACGACCACGACCTGGTCCGCGCCGTCCGCTTCCTGATCGACCGGGAGGACGTCAGCGGCCCGGTGAACCTGGCCGCGCCGGCACCGCTGCCGCAGCGGGTGTTCATGCGGGCGCTCCGGCGCGCCAAGGGCATCCCGGTGGGACTGCCGGCCACCCGGTGGATGGCGGAGGCGGGCGCGCTCGCGCTGCGCTCGGACACCGAACTGCTGCTGAAGAGCCGGGCGGTCGTGCCGGGCCGGCTGCTGGCGGCCGGGTTCGGCTTCGAGCACCCGCACTGGCCGTCGGCGGCCGCCGACCTGGTCCGGCGGCTGCGCCGCTGAGCACGCGGACGGCGGGGACGGGGCCGTACGATGGGCCGCCGTACGATGGGCGGCGGGCAGGACGGCGGGCGGGACGGCAGAGGAGCGGACGGGTGCTGCGCGGATTCGGCGATCTCGAGGCCGAGATCATGGACCGGCTCTGGTCCTGGGGCCGCCCGGCCACCGTCCGCGAGGTCGTCGACGACCTGCGGCGCCGGCGCCCGGTCGCGTACACCACCGTCAACACGGTCGCCGACATCCTGCACACCAAGGGCTGGCTGCGGCGCGAGAAGGTCGGCCGCGCCTGGGTGTACGAGCCGACCTGCACCCGCGAGTCGTACACCGCCCAGCTGATGCACCAGGCGCTGGAGACCACCTCCGACCGGGCCGGGGCGCTGCTGCACTTCGTCGACCGGATCAGCGGGGACGAGGCGACGGCGCTGCTCGCCGCCCTGGAGCAGGTCAAGGCCCGGGACGACGCCCGGTGACGCTGGTCCTGCTGGCGCTCCACCTGGTCCTGGTCGGCGTGCTGCTCCCCCGGCGGCTGGCCGGCTCCCGGCGGCTGCAGGCCCGCCCGGTGCTCGGCGCCGCCGTCTGGCTCGCGCTGATGGCCTCCTTCGGCACCGGTGTGCTGCTGGTCGCGCACCACCTGCTCGCCCCGCTCGGGCACGAGCCGGCCGGGCTGGTCGGGCTGCTGCCGCACGTCGAACCGCCCACCGCCGCGCCGCACGCCCACGACTGGTGGGTGCCGGCGGCGGCGGGCGGGGCCGTCGCGGCGGTGGCGGCGGCGCTGGCCGCGCGGGCCGCCGGGGCGCGGCGGCGGCACCGGACGGCGCTGGACCTGGTGGCCGCCCGGGATCCGCGCCACCGGCTGCTGGTGCTCGACGACCCGCGGCCCGCCGTTTACTGCCTGCCCGGCCGCCGGGCCCGGGTGGTGGTCACGCGCGGCGCCGTGGAGCTGCTGGACGAGCACCGGCTCGCCGCGGCCGTCGCCCATGAGCACGGCCACCTGCGGGGGCGTCACCACCTGGTGCTGCTCGCGGCGGACACCTTCGCCCTGCTGCTCGGCCGCCGGCTGCCGCTGGCCGCCCTCGGGCGGGCGGAGGTGGCGCTGCTGCTGGAGATGGCGGCCGACGACGCCGCGCTCGCCCGGGTGACGCGCAGCGACCTGGCCGGCGCCCTGTACGCGCTGGCCACCGCCGCCCCGTCCGCCGGGCCGGGAGCCGGGCCGGGCGCGCTGGCCGCCGCGTCCACCGGCGTGCTCGCCCGGGTCCAGCGCCTCGCCCACACCCCCGCGCCCCCGGCGCGCGCCTACCGGCTGGCCGCCGTCGCCGCCCCGCTCCTCCCCTACCTCCTGGCCTGCGCGCCGCACCCGTAGCGCCGCACCGCGGTCCCGTACGCCGGCGTTTCGGCGTTTCGAGGGGCCGCCGGCGGTGCCGTCCGGGCAGGATCGGAGCGCCCCGTCCGCCACCCCGCCGGAGCCCCGGATGCGCCTGCTGATCACCTCGGACACCCATGTCCCGCCGCGCGCACGGCAGTTGCCCGCGCCACTGCTCGCCGCCGTGGACGACGCCGATGTGGTGTTCCACGCCGGCGACTGGGTCGACACCGCCACCCTCGACCTGCTGCTGGCGCGGTCCGCGCGGCTGGTCGCCGTCCACGGCAACAACGACGGGCCCGGGCTGCGCGAGCGCCTGCCCGAGGTCGCGCGGGTGGAACTGGAGGGCCTGCGCTTCGCCGTGGTGCACGAGACCGGCCCGGCGCGGGGCCGCGAGCAGCGCTGCGAGGCGCGGTTCCCCGGCACCGATGTGCTGGTCTTCGGCCACAGCCACATCCCCTGGGACAGCACCGCGCCCGGCGGCCTGCGGCTGCTCAACCCCGGCTCGCCCACCGACCGCCGCCGCCAGCCGTTCGCCACCTACCTGACTGCCCGGGTGGACGGCGGCCGCCTCGCCGACGTCCGCCTCCACCGCCTGCCGCCCCGCTCCTGAACGCTTCACCGTCCCGGGCGGACTTGCCCCGGCGCCACGCCGCGTGATCGGATCGCGGTGCATCGCGTGCCGGTGGCGGACCGCGCCAGGCATGGAGGTGCGCAACCCGAAGGGACGGCCTCCCATGGCTTCCCACCACGGCGACCGCGCGGTCGCGCTCAGCGTCCAACTCTCCCGGGCCCACCGGGACCTGCTCCGCCGGATCGAGGGCCTGAGGTCCGACCCCGGCCCCCGCCGGCCGGACGACGACCCGCTCGCCGCCCACTGCCTGGCCTTCTGCGACGCCCTCACCACCCACCACCGGGGCGAGGACGACGGACTGTTCGCCCAACTGGTGCGCGAACGCCCCGCGCTCGCGCCGACGATCGCCAAACTCGTCGAGGACCACGGGCTGATCTCCTCGATCCTCTCCCGGGTGCGCGAACTGGCGCTGCGGGCCGCCGCCTCCCCCGCCCCGGACGACGAGGCCGTCCGACGCGAACTCGACGGCCTCGCGGCGATCCTGGAGTCCCACTTCCGCTACGAGGAGCGGGCGATCGGCGCGGCCCTCGACGCGACGGCGCCGGACGGCGACTGGCCCGGCCCGGTCTTCCGCCCCGGCGAGGCGTGAGGCTCCCTCAGGAATCCATTGACCCGCGCGGGTCCGACGGGGGGACCCGCGCGGCCCGAACCGGCGCCGCCCTTCCCCGGTCTCAGGGGCGGACGGCGCCGACGTAGGGCATCGCGTCGATCGGCAGGACCTCGACGTTCTTGCCGGTGCGGGGGGCGTGGATCATCTTGCCCTCGCCGATGTAGAGGCCGACGTGGTGCAGGTCGGCGTAGAAGAAGACCAGGTCACCGGGCTGCAGCTCGGCGCGGGCGATCCGGGCGCCGGCCTTCCACTGGTCCTGGGAGACGCGCGGGAGCTTCACGCCGGCGGCGCGGTAGGCGGCGCCGGTCAGGCCGGAGCAGTCGTAGCCGGAGGGGCCGGTGGCGCCCCAGACATAGGGCTTGCCGAGCTGGGCGTAGGCGAACTGGACGATGGTGGCGGCCCGTCCGGTGGCGGGGCCGGTGTAGGCCGGGCGCTCGCCGCCGGAGCGGGAGGCGCGGGTCGCGGCGGCCTCCTGGGCGTTGACCTTGGCGCGGTCGGCGGCGCTCAGCTTGTTGAGCAGCGCCTGCGCCTTGGCCAGCTTGTCCTGGACCGCCTTCTTCTCCGACGCCAGGGCGGCGCCGGCCTCGTCGAGCTGGGCGAGGGTGGCGGTGGCCTCGGCGCGGTCCTGGTCGAGCCGGCGCTGCTCGTCCAGCGCCCGGCGCAGCAGCGCCGCCTGGGAGTCGACGACCTGGTTCTGGGCGCTGGCCCGGGCCAGGTAGCCGCCCGGGTCGGAGTCGAGCATCAGCTGGACGGACGGGTCGATGCCGCCGTTGCGGTACTGCTCGGCCGCGATGCCGCCGAGCTGGGTGCGCAGTTCGTTCATCGCCTCCTGGCCGCGGGCCACCTTCTCCTGGATCCGGTTGGCGTCGCCCTGGAGGGTCTGCTGCTTCTCCTGGAAGCCGTTGTAGCGCTCGATCGACTGCTCGGCCTCCTCGTTGAGCTGGTCGACCTGCTCCTTGACGGTGGCGAGGCCGGGCGCCGGCTCGGCCTGGGCGGGTCCCGCGGTGAGGACGACACCGCCGGCCATCGCGGTGGTGACGACCGCCAGACGGGCCCGGCTGGGCGGGCTGGGCTTGCGGCGCTTTCCCATGACGGCTGACTCCTCGGACGCGGCGGGGAAGGGGGGTGGACCCCGGAAGGGTGGCTGAACCCGGGCACGGTGGCCGAACACGGGAACGGTGGCCGAACACGGGCAGGGGGCGTTCCGGGGAGAGCCGCCCCGCCGCCCGCGTTCTTCTAAGCAAGTTAATAGATGACGGCCGCTGTTCCGCAAGCCGCCCACCGTCCGCCTCCTCCCGACCCCTTGCGCAGCCGCCCCGTGGCACCGGCAGTGCGACACGGTGCAGAGCGAGGGAAAGGTCACACCCTCCGCCTCTCCTGCGTCCCCGCGAACGGGCGCTAACCTGCGGGGCATGACGGTCCCGCCCGAAGGGCTTCCCCTGGCCGCCGAGTTCCCGGCCGCCCACCGCGAGCAGTGGCAGACCCTCGTCGAGGGCGTGCTGCGCAAGTCGGGGGCGCAGCCCGAGGACGGCGCAGCGGCCGAGCGCGCGCTCAGCACCGCGCTCCAGGACGGGCTGCGCGCCCGCCCGCTGTACACCGCCGAGGACGCCCCGGCCGGCCCGGGCTTCCCCGGCTTCCCGCCGTTCGTCCGTGGCGCCCGCCCGCAGGGCGCCTCGGTCGCGGGCTGGGACGTCCGCCAGCGGCACGCCGACCCCGATCCGCGCCGCACCAACGAGGCGGTGCTGGCCGATCTGGAGCACGGCGGCGGCTCGCTCTGGCTGGAGCTGGGCGGCGAGGGCCTGCCGGTCTCCGCCCTGGGCGAGGCGCTCACCGGCGTCTACCTGGACCTGGCCGGGGTGGTGCTCGACGCGGGCGCCGAATTCCCCGAGGCCGCCGCGCAGTTGTTCAAGCTGTACCGGGAGCGCGAGGTCTCCCCCGGCTCCGCCGCCGGCACCCTGGGCGCCGACCCGCTGGGTCTGCAGGCCCGCACCGGTGACGCCGCGCGCACCGACGCGCTGCTCGCCGAGGCCACCGCGCTCGCCACCCGCTGCGCCGCGGACTTCCCCGGCCTGCGGGCACTGGCCGTCGACGCGCTGCCGTACCACGAGGCCGGCGCCTCGCCCGCGCAGGAGCTGGGTGCCTCGCTGGCCACCGGCGTCGCCTACCTGCGCGCGCTGACCGCGGCCGGGCTGCCGGTGGACGCCGCGCTCGGCCAGCTGGAGTTCCGCTACGCCGCGGACGCCGACCAGTTCCTGACGATCGCCAAGTTCCGTGCCGCGCGCCGCCTGTGGGCCCGGGTCGCGCAGGCCTGCGGCGCCTCCCCGGCCGCCTCGGCGCAGCGTCAGCACGCCGTCACCTCCGCGGTGATGATGACCGCCCGCGACCCCTGGGTGAACATGCTCCGCACCACGATCGCCTGCCTGGCCGCCGGGGTCGGCGGCGCGGACGCGGTCACCGTGCTGCCGTTCGACGCCGCGCTCGGCCTGCCGGACGCCTTCGCCCGCCGGATCGCCCGCAACACCCAGGCGATCCTGCTGGAGGAGTCGCACCTGGCCCGGGTGGTCGACCCGGCCGGCGGCTCCTGGTACGTGGAGCGGCTGACCGACGAGCTGGCGCACGCCGCCTGGGCGTGGTTCCAGGAGACCGAGCGGGCCGGCGGCCAGCGCGCCGCGCTGGAGTCGGGCCTGGTCGGCGAGCGGATCGCGGCCACCTGGGCGGAGCGCTCGACGCGGCTCGCCAAGCGGCGCGAACCGGTCACCGGCGTCAGCGAGTTCCCCCACCTCGGCGAGCAGGCGCTGGTCCGCGCGCCGGCCCCGGCCGGCCCGTCCGGCGGGCTGCCGACGGTGCGCCGCGCCGAGGCCTTCGAGGCGCTGCGCGACCGCTCGGACGCGCGCCTCGCGGCCGGCGGCGCCCGGCCGGCGCTGTTCCTGGCGTCGATCGGCACCGCCGCCGCGCACACCGCGCGCACCACCTTCGCCGCCAACCTGTTCCAGGCCGGCGGGATCGCCACCACCGCCCACGAGGGCACCGAGCCGGCGGCGTTCGCCGAGGCGTTCGCGGCGAGCGGCGCCGCCGTGGCGTGCCTGTGCTCCAGCGACGCCCTGTACGCCGAGCACGCCGAGGCCGTCGCCGCCGCGCTCAGGGCGGCCGGCGCCCGGCGGGTGCTGCTGGCCGGGCGGCCGGGCGAGACGCCGCCCGCGGGCGTGGACGGGTTCGTCTTCGCCGGCGGCGACGCGGTCGCCGTCCTGACCTCCCTGCTCGACGAGATCGACCGGATCGACCGGATCGACGAATTCGGCGAGCCCGCCCGGATCGACCAGCCCGACCAGATCGGAGTCGCCCGATGATCCCCGACTTCACCACGATCGGTCTGGACGCCGACGGCGGGCACGCCCCGGCGGACGTCACCGACGGCCAGTGGCGCGCCGCCTGGCACCAGGCCACCGGCAAGGACGTCGACGAGCAGCTCTGGGACACCCCCGAGGGCATCGGCGTCAAGCCGCTGTACACCGCCGAGGACCTCGCCGGCCTGGACTTCCTGGGCACCTACCCGGGCATCGCCCCCTACCTGCGCGGCCCGTACCCGACGATGTACGTCAACCAGCCGTGGACGGTGCGCCAGTACGCCGGCTTCTCCACCGCCGAGGAGTCCAACGCCTTCTACCGCCGCAACCTGGCGGCCGGCCAGAAGGGCCTGTCGGTCGCCTTCGACCTGCCGACCCACCGCGGCTACGACAGCGACCACCCCCGGGTGACCGGCGACGTCGGCATGGCGGGCGTGGCGATCGACTCGATCTACGACATGCGCCAGCTGTTCGACGGCATCCCGCTGGACCGGATGTCGGTGTCCATGACGATGAACGGCGCCGTGCTGCCCGTCCTCGCGCTGTACATCGTGGCCGCCGAGGAGCAGGGCGTGCCGCCCGAGAAGCTGGCCGGGACCATCCAGAACGACATCCTCAAGGAGTTCATGGTCCGCAACACGTACATCTACCCGCCGCAGCCCTCGATGCGGATCATCTCGGACATCTTCGCGTACACCTCGCAGAAGATGCCCCGGTACAACTCGATCTCCATCTCCGGCTACCACATCCAGGAGGCCGGGGCCACCGCCGACCTGGAGCTGGCCTACACCCTGGCCGACGGCGTGGAGTACCTGCGGGCCGGGCTGGACGTCGGGCTGGACGTGGACGCGTTCGCACCGCGGCTGTCGTTCTTCTGGGCGATCGGCATGAACTTCTTCATGGAGGTCGCCAAGCTGCGCGCGGCCCGGCTGCTCTGGGCCAAGCTGGTCAAGCAGTTCGACCCGAAGAACGCCAAGTCGCTCTCGCTGCGCACCCATTCGCAGACCTCCGGCTGGTCGCTCACCGCGCAGGACGTCTTCAACAACGTCACCCGCACCTGTGTGGAGGCGATGGCCGCCACCCAGGGCCACACCCAGTCGCTGCACACCAACGCGCTGGACGAGGCGCTGGCGCTGCCGACCGACTTCTCCGCCCGGATCGCCCGCAACACCCAGCTGCTGCTCCAGCAGGAGTCCGGCACCTGCCGGGTCATCGACCCGTGGGGCGGCTCGGCGTACGTCGAGAAGCTGACCAACGACCTGGCGAACCGCGCCTGGCAGCACATCCAGGAGGTCGAGGCGGCCGGCGGCATGGCCAAGGCGATCGACGCCGGCATCCCCAAGCTGCGCGTCGAGGAGGCCGCCGCCCGCACCCAGGCGCGGATCGACTCCGGCCGCCAGCCGGTGATCGGCGTCAACAAGTACCGGGTGGAGAGCGACGAGCAGATCGAGGTGCTCAAGGTCGACAACTCCGCGGTGCGCGCCCGCCAGATCGAGAAGCTGCGCCGGCTGCGCGAGGAGCGCGACGAGGCCGCCACCCGGGCCGCGCTGGAGGCGCTGACCCGGGCCGCCGAGGCCGGGCCCTCGCGCGGCGGTTCACTGGACGGCAACCTGCTGCACCTGGCGGTGAACGCGGCCCGCGCCAAGGCCACCGTCGGCGAGATCTCGGACGCCCTGGAGAAGGTGTACGGCCGCCACTCCGGCCAGATCCGTACCATCTCGGGTGTGTACCGAGACGAAGCGGGCCCGTCGGCCCCCCTGCAGCGCACCCGGGAGCTGGTCGAGCGGTTCGAGCTGGCCGAGGGCCGCCGCCCGCGCATCCTGGTCGCCAAGATGGGCCAGGACGGCCACGACCGCGGCCAGAAGGTGATCGCCACCGCCTTCGCCGACCTGGGCTTCACGGTGGACGTCGGTCCGCTGTTCCAGACCCCGGCCGAGGTGGCCCGCCAGGCCGTCGAGGCGGACGTGCACATCGTCGGCGTCTCCTCGCTGGCCGCCGGCCACCTCACCCTGGTGCCCGCGCTGCGCGCCGAGCTGGCGGAGGCGGGCCGGGAGGACATCACCATCGTGGTCGGCGGGGTGATCCCCCCGCAGGACTTCGACGCGCTGTACGAGGCGGGCGCCGCGGCGGTCTTCCCGCCCGGCACGGTGATCCCGGAGGCCGCCTACGAGCTGCTGAAGTCGCTCGCCGCCGATCTCGGCCACGAGCTCTGAGGCGCTGAGCGGATGGCGCCCCGGACGATCGACCTCGACAGCTACGCGACCGGCGTGCGGGAGGGCTCGCGCGCGTACATCGCGCGGGCCATCACCCTCGTGGAGTCCAGCCGCCCGGACCACCGCGCGCTGGCGCAGCGGCTGCTGACGATGCTGCTGCCGCACACGGGCGGTGCGGTGCGGGTGGGCATCACGGGGGTGCCCGGTGTCGGCAAGTCGACTTTCATCGACGCCTTCGGCACCATGCTCACCGGGCTCGGGCACAAGGTCGCGGTGCTGGCCGTCGACCCGACGTCCAGCCGCACCGGCGGTTCCATCCTGGGCGACAAGACCCGGATGGAGCGCCTCGCCGTCGACCCGCACGCGTTCGTCCGGCCGTCGCCGACCTCCGGCACGCTCGGCGGGGTGGCCAAGGCGACCCGCGAGTCGATGCTGGTGATGGAGGCGGCGGGCTACGACGTGGTGCTGGTGGAGACGGTCGGCGTCGGCCAGTCGGAGACCACGGTGGCCGGGATGGTGGACTCCTTCCTGCTGCTGTCGCTGGCCCGCACCGGCGACCAGCTGCAGGGCATCAAGAAGGGCGTGCTGGAGCTCGCCGACGTCATCGCGGTCAACAAGGCGGACGGCCCGCACGAGCTGGACGCCAAGGCCGCCGCCCGCGAACTCGCCGGGGCGCTGAGGCTGTTGCAGGCCCCGGACGCGCCGTGGACGCCGCCGGTGCTGACCTGCTCGGGGCGCGACGGCGGCGGCCTGGACACCGTCTGGGAGCGGCTCCAGCAGCACCGCAAGGTCCTGGACGCGACCGGCGCGCTGGCCGCCAAGCGGCGCGACCAGCAGGTGGAGTGGACCTGGGCGATGGTCCACGACCAGCTCCTCGCCCGCCTCCACACCCACCCGGAGGTCACCCGCCTGCTGCCCGACCTGGAACACCGCGTCCGCGAGGGCACCCTCACCGCCACCCTGGCGGCAGACAGCATCCTGAACGCCTTCGGCCTGCACTGAGCCGCTACGCCGCCACCAGCCCGAGCGCCGTGCCCCACCCGTACGTGGGGCACGGCGCTTCGCGTTGCTCCGGGAACTCGAACCACACCACCTTGCCGTCCTGTTGTGGACACCACCCCCACGCCTCGGCCAGGGCTTCCACCAGCAACAACCCACGCCCGCCGGTCGCTTCGGCCCCGCGCTCCCGCCGCGGGAGCCCGGGGCACCGGTCGGCCACCTCCACCCGAAGCCGCCCCGACCGCCGCAACACGGTCACGACACAGCACCCCCACCAGCCACCGCGCCCCCGGCACCGCCTCCGGCCCCGGCGGCATCCCCCATTCCAACGGAACCGGAAACCGGGCACTGCTGAGCGGGCTGACCGTCACGTTCGATCCCATCGATCCTCCACCACGACAGATGGACAGCACTGCCGGTCGACGACAGCAAAGGGAGCCTTCGTGGCGCTCGGCCACGGTGGCAACACTGAACGTCATGCAAGACTCGACCAATCCAGGAAGGGGAGAACATGGGGTTCGGCCTTGTTGTACGCTTCGTCGCCCATGATGTGACGGCCGCTCACGCCTTCGACGAACTGGCGCGGGAAGCACTCGAAGGGATCCGCGCCGAGGAGCCCGGCACTCTCGTCTACGTCAATCACGCCGTACCGGACGAGCCGCACGTCCGGGTCTTCTACGAGCTGTACGCGGATCGCGAAGCGTTCGAGGAGCATGAGCGGCAGCCTCACGTCCGCCGCTTCCTGGCCGAGCGCGGCCAGTACCTCGAATCCTTCGAGGTCACGTTTCTGGACGAGATCGACGGCAAGGGGCCGGCCGCCGACAGGGGCGACCGGTGAGCCCCGAGGAGCGGCGAGCGTTCGGTGCCCGGGTGGCCCAGCTCCGCAAGGCGCGTGGCATGCGGCAGGATCAGCTCGCCGCAGCCGTCGGCCGGACCGCCAGCTGGGTGTCGCAGGTCGAGCGCGGCATCCAGCCGGTCGTACGTCTCGACGTACTCCAGTTGCTCGCGGACGGCCTGGGAGTCTCCGTCCAGACGCTGCGGCCGGATGCCCCGCCGCCCTCCCGATCCGCGTCGGCGCCTTCGGATCAGGTCAACGACCTCGACCGGGTCCGGCTCACACTCTCAGGGCATCCCGCACTCGATGCCGTGCTCGACGAGCACCCCGCCGTAGCCGTACCCGACGCGACCGAGCTGGCCGCCGCCGTGGCGGAGCTCTGGCACCTGACGCACAGCGCCCGATTCGCAGAGCTCGGCACAGCCGTCGCCGACACCCTGTCGCGGCTCGAAGGCGCCGTGCGGACCGCTGCCCCGGAGCAGCGGCCGGGGCTCCAGCTCCTCCTCAGCCAGGCGTATCAGGCGGTCGCGGCGGCATTCGTCCGCCAGGACGAGGCCGATGCGGCCTGGGTGGCCGCCGATCGGGCGATCAGGGCCGCGGAGCAGTCCGGCGAGCCTCTGCACGTCTTCGCGGGCACCTACCGCTTGGCCCACGCCTTTGTCCGGCTTCAGCGGCTGGACCAGGCGGAACACGCGGCCGGCAAGGGCGCGACGGCCCTTCGGAGCTACCTCTCGGTGGCCGGACCACCCTCGCCGGAAGCTCTCTCCGTGCTCGGCTCGCTCCACTTGGTCCTCGCGTTGGCCGCCGCCCGCGCCGGCCAACGCGAGCAGGCCCGCAAGGCACTCGCCGACGCGCGAGAGGTCGCGGCACAACTCGGCGAGGACCGCAACGACTTCAATCTGGAGTTCGGCCCCACGAACGTCGAGATCCAGGCGGTGTCGGCGGCGATCGACCTCGGCGACGCGGGCGAGGCGCTGGACCTGGGGCAGCGGATCGATGCGAGTCGGCTCTCGCCCGAGCGGAGGTCGCGACTTCTGATCGACCTCGGAAGGGCCCATGCGCAGAGGCGGCACCTCGGGGAGGCCGTCGACTGCCTCCTCCAGGCCGAGGAGCTGGCACCGGAGAGTGTCCGGAGCCACCTGGCGGCGCGGTCGGCGATCCGTGAACTCGTGCTCCTCGCGGGCCGGAACGCGCCACCGGAACTGGTGAAGCTCGCCAAGCGCGCCAACGCCACGGGGTGACAGAGGTTCGGGCCCGGAGTCGTTCGCACGACCCGGACCTCCCCCGACACGGAGGGCCCCGGCCGGTGCGCACCGGCCGGGGCCCTTCGCTACCTGCCCTGCCCTGGGTCAGGTGTGTGTGGGCGCTTCACCCTGCAACAGGGGTCAGGCGCTCTTGGCGTCCGCGAAGCGGGCCGAGACGTCCTGCCAGTTGACGACGTCCCACAGGCGGGTGACGTAGTCGGGGCGGACGTTCTTGTACTGCAGGTAGTAGGCGTGCTCCCAGGCGTCGAAGGCCAGCAGCGGGGTGGTGCCCTGGCCGACGTTGCCGTGGTGGTCGTAGACCTGCTCGACGATCAGGCGCCCGCCCAGCGGCTCCCAGGAGAGGATGCCCCAGCCGGAGCCCTGCACGCCGGTGGTGGCGTTGGTCAGCTGCTTCTTGAAGGCCTCGAAGCTGCCGAAGTGCTCGGTGATGGCGTCGGCCAGCTCGCCCTCGGGGCGGTCGCCGCCCTCCGGGGAGAGGTTCTGCCAGAACAGCGAGTGCAGCACGTGGCCGGAGAGGTGGAAGGCGAAGGTCTTCTGGAGACCGACCAGACCGCCGAACTGCTCCTTGTCACGCGCCTCGGCCAGCTGCTCCAGGGTGTCGTTGGCGCCCTTGACGTACGCGGCGTGGTGCTTGGAGTGGTGCAGCTCCAGGATTTCCGCGGACATCGCGCGCTCCAGCGCGGAGTAGTCGTACGGCAGGTCGGGAAGCGAGTAGGTGCCCATCAGGACACGGCCCCTTTCGGCGAGTTCAAGTGACGATCGTGCCGGGTCAACACTATTGCGTATCAGTTGCAAGAACGAACAAGGGGCTCCTGCGTATTCCTCACGTCGTGTCGGGCACAATGGTCGACGACCTGTGTAAGTGCCGACTAGGGTGAGTGACCATGACCGACACGCCGGTGGTGCTGGGCATCGAGTCGTCCTGCGACGAGACCGGCGCGGGCCTGGTGCGGGGCGGCGTGCTGCTCGGACAGGCGGTGGCCTCGTCGATGGACGAGCACGCCCGCTACGGCGGGGTGGTGCCGGAGATCGCCGCCCGCGCGCACCTGCACGCCATGGCGCCGGTGGTCGACGAGGCGCTGGACCGCGCCGGACTCACCCTCGCCGATGTCGGCGCCGTCGCGGTGACGACCGGTCCGGGCCTGGCCGGAGCGCTCCAGATCGGCGTGGCGGCGGCCAAGGCGTACGCCTTCTCCCTCGGCGTCCCGCTCTACGGCGTGCACCACCTGGCCGGGCACGTGGCCGCCGCGACGCTCGACGGCGGGCCGCTGCCGGACCCCTGCGTGGTCCTCATCGTCTCCGGCGGGCACACCTCACTGCTCCTGGTGCGCGACCTCGCCCGCGATCCGATCGTCCACCTCGGCGACACGCTGGACGACGCGGCCGGCGAGTGCTTCGACAAGGTCGCCCGGATCCTGCGCCTGCCCTACCCGGGCGGGCCGGCGATCGACCGGGCCGCGCGCGAGGGCGACCGGCGCGCGGTGCGCTTCCCGCGCCCCCTGAGCGGGCCGGCCGACCCCCCGTACGCCTTCTCCTTCTCCGGCCTGAAGACCGCCGCCGCCCGCTGGGTGGAGGCGCGGCGCGCGGCAGGCTCCGAGCCACACGTCCCGGACGCGGCCGCCGCGCTCCAGGAGGCGATCGCCGACACGCTGACCCGCAAGGCCGTCAGGGCCTGCCTGGACCACGGGATCGGGACGCTGGTGGTGGTCGGCGGGGTGGCCGCCAACTCGCGGGTGCGGGAGCTGGCGGAGCGGCGCTGCGCCTCGGCCGGGATCGCGCTGCGGGTGCCGCCGCTGCGGCTGTGCACGGACAACGGGGCGATGGTCGCGGCCGTCGGCGACCTGCTGGTGCGGGCGGGCGCCGCGCCGGCCCCGGCGGACCTGTCGGTGGACCCGTCGGCGCCGCTGGAGTTCGCGGCGCTCACCCCGCGCGCGGCCGTCCGGGCGGCCTGAGGCGGCCTGCGACGGCCTGCGACAGAGTGGCCACCCGTCCATATCGGCACAAAAGCCCCAATCGACGGGCTCCTGACAACGTTTCGGTTGCGGCG
This sequence comes from Kitasatospora sp. NPDC097605, assembly GCF_040302725.1. NCBI lineage: Bacteria > Bacillati > Actinomycetota > Actinomycetes > Kitasatosporales > Streptomycetaceae > Kitasatospora > Kitasatospora sp. NPDC097605. The sequence goes on from NZ_JBEOSF010000002.1 coordinate 92,743, forward strand.
GAGAATTCCTCGCTCATTGATCTTCCCAGCGCACTGTGACCTGTGCCATTTTACATGTCACACATCGAGAGGCCGCGTCCCCCATATCGCGGCCCGAACGGCCCCGGAGGCCCCCACAGATGCGTCCCTCCTGGATATCGACGGCCAACGCGCGCAGGCTCCCTGCGCTCGGCGCCGCCTTCTTCATCTCCCTCGGCCTGCTCGCCCCGCAGAGCCAGGCCGCCCCCGTCGGTGCCGCGGCCCCGGCCGGCACCAGCGCCGCCTCGTCGACGCCGCGGTCGATCCCGGTGCCCAAGTCGCCCGACGCCAAGAGCACCAGCCCCTTCAAGCTCTCGGCCCAGGACAGCACCGAGGAGGTGGCCCCGCCGGCCGCCCCCGCCACCCAGCCGGCCACGGCCGCCAAGGGCTTCTCGGCCGCCGCCGCCGACCCGTGCCCCGACCTCTCCGGAGTGCTCAACGCCACGGGCAGCGCGCTGGTCCAGCAGCTCAAGGCGCTGCCGCGGGTCGACTGCACCTACCCGCTGTTCAACCTCACCGGGGACAGCGTGAAGGCCTTCCGCGAGGCCAACATGGTGACCGTCGCCAACGCGCTGCGCGACGCCTCCTCCTCCTACCCGGGCGACAACAGCACCAACATCGGGCAGCTGGTCCTGTTCCTGCGCGCCGGCTACTACGTGCAGTGGAAGTACCCGGCCCTCGTCGGCGCCTACGGCTCCGCGGTGAACTCCGCGACCGGCGCCGCGCTGGACGCCTTCTTCGCCTCCGCGCACGGCAAGGACATCACCGACGCCAACGGCGCGCTCCTCGTCGAGGTCGTCAAGGTGATCGGCCAGAGCGACACGCTCGGCCGCAACGCCGGCGTGTTCAAGTGGTTCCTCGCCAACTACAACGGCAACACCTGGCCCGCCCAGATGACCGCCACCGTCTCGGAGTTCGACTGGGTCCTCAAGGACGCCTACGAGTCCAAGACCGACGCCGCGGGCTGGAAGGCCGCCCTCAAGGCCGACCCCTCCCTCCTCAACACCTGGTCCGGCTTCATCACCCGCAACGACTCGCAGCTGAACCGCTGGGACGTCGTCAGCAACATCGGCCGCTACCTCGGCTACGCCCTGGAGGTGCCGGAGCTCAGGACCACGCTGCGGCCGGCCCTGAAGGACCTGATCAACCGCTACCCGAACGTCGGCCCCACCGCCCCGATCACCATGAACCTGGGCTGGGCCACCCGCCAGTTCGACAAGGGCCACTGCGCGGACTACGGCATCTGCGATCTGAGCACCCGCCTGATGCCGGTGATCCTGCCGATCCAGCGCGTCTGCAACGACGGCCTGAAGATCAAGGCCCAGGACATGTCCCCGGGCCAGCTGGACTCCACCTGCACCAGCCTGATCAACCAGGACGCCTACTTCCACAAGATCATCGGTGACAAGGGCGCCATCCCCGGCGACGTGAACACCAACCTGGAGGTCGTCGCCTTCGACGACTACGACCAGTACTCGCTGTACGCCTGGGCCTTCTACGACATCGACGTCGACAACGGCGGCATGTACGAGGAGGGCAACCCGGCGGTGCCCGGCAACCAGGCCCGCTTCATCGCCCACGAGGCGTCCTGGCTGCGGCCGTCGTTCTCGATCTGGAACCTGAACCACGAGTACACCCACTACCTCGACGGCCGCTACAACATGGGCGGCGACTTCGAGGCCAGCCAGAGCACCCCGACCATCTGGTGGGTCGAGGGCATCGCCGAGAACATCTCGTACGGCTACCGGGGCGAGCGCAACGCCGACGCGATCAACGAGGCCGGCAAGAAGACCTACAAGCTCAGCGAGCTGTTCGACACCGTCTACGGCCAGACCGCCGACCCCGACGAGAACTCCAACCGCGTCTACCGCTGGGGCTGGCTGGCCGTGCGCTACATGCTTCAGGAGCACCGCGCCGACATCGACGCCGTCCTCACCAAGTACCGCGCCGGCGACTGGAACGGCGCCCGCGCCATCCTGAAGCAGGACATCGGCACCCGCTACGACGCCGGCTTCGACGCCTGGCTGACCAAGTGCGCCACCAACGACTGCGGCCCGCTCCCGGAGGCGCCGACCGGCCCGGTCACCCCGACCATCCCGGTCTGCACCAACCCGGACACCCGTCAGTTCGACAACAACTGCCGCCGTGACAACCTGGCCGCCACCACCGGCAACTACAGCTACCACTTCATCAACCTGCCGGCCGGCGTCAAGACGCTGACCATCACCAGCAGCGGCGGCACCGGCAACGCCGACCTCTACTACGGCACCAACTGGGCCACCACCGGCAGCTACCAGGCCAAGTCCACCAACGCCGGCAACGGCGAGACCCTGACCATCACCAACCCGCCGTCGGGCTGGGTCTACTTCAGCCTCGCCGCCCAGCAGAGCTTCACCGGAGCCACCCTCTCCGTGCAGTACCAGTAACGGACTCCGTACACGAAGGGCCCCGCCGGGTAACCGGCGGGGCCCTTTTCGCACCATTCGGGACCGGCCCGGTCCGCGAGCTGACAACGTTTCGGTTTCAGCGGACGGCAATCCCGTCCAACCCCTTCCAGCGCGATGCGACATGTGCCATTTTACATGTCACACAAGACCGCCTCGCGCCCCACGCGAGGCCCAACTGCCCCGGAGGCCCCCACAGATGATCCGGATCTCCAAGGCCAACGCGCTCAGAGTGCCCGCACTCGGCGCCGCCTTCTTCATCGCGCTCGGCCTGTTAACGCCGCCGAGCCAGGCCACCCCGGCCGGCACCGTGGTGCCCGTCGACGCCGGGTCCGCCACCGCCCCGCAGGGCATTCCGTTCCCGAAGTCGCCCGACTCCAGGGGCTACGACCCCTACCGCGCCCCCGCTCAGGACTCCAGCGCCCAGACCGCCCAGCAGAACGCCCCGGCCCCCGAGGCCGGTGCCGCGGCCAAGGGCCTCGTCGCGGCCTCCCCCTCGGACCCCTGTCCGCCGGACCTCTCCGCCGTGATCAACGCCACGGGCAGCGCGTTGGTCCAGGAGCTCAAGAACCTGCCGCGGCCGGACTGCGCCTGGAAGCTCTTCGACCTGAACGCCGACACCTCCGCGGTGGCGTTCAACGAGTCCAAGATGGTGACCGTCGCCAACGCGCTGCGCGACACCGCCGCCAACTACCCCGGCGACAACAGCACCTCCGTCGGCCAGCTGGTGGCGTACCTGCGCGCCGGTTACTACAAGAAGGAGCAGTACCCGGCCGCCCTCGGCGCCTACGGCCCGGCGGTCGACCAGGCGGCCGTCGGCGCGCTGGACGTCTACTTCGCCGAGGCGCACAGCAAGGACGTCACCAACGCCAACGGCGAGCTCCTCGCCGAGATCCTCAAGGTGGTCGGACAGTCGCACTCGGCCGGCCGGTACCTCGGCCAGGTCAAGTGGCTGCTGGACAACTACAAGAGCAGCTGGCCCAAGCCGATGGTCAACAGCGTCGGCCAGCTCGACTGGGTCGTCCAGGACGCCTTCGAGTCCAAGACCGACGCCTCGGGATGGAAGGCCGCCCTCAAGGCCGACCCCAGCGCCTTCGACACCTGGCTCGGCTTCATCAACCGCAACGACCGCCAGCTGAACCGCTGGGACGTCGTCAGCAGCGTCGGCCGCCACCTCGGGTACTTCCTCGGCATCCCCGAGTTCAAGGACCGCACCAAGCCGGTGCTCAAGGACCTGATCCACCGCTACCCGAACACCGGCCCGACCGCCGCGCTCACCATGGGCCTGGGCTGGGCCACCCGCGAGTTCGACAAGGGCAACTGCGCCACCTACGACATCTGCGACCTGGCCACCCGCCTCCTGCCGGTGATCCTGCCGACGCAGCGCGTGTGCTCCCCGGACCTGAAGATCCGGGCGCAGGACATGTCCCCGGGCCAGCTGGACGCCACCTGCGAGAGCCTGACCAAGCAGGATGCCTACTTCCACAAGATCATCGGTGACAAGGGCGCCATCCCCGGGGACGTGAACACCAACCTGGAGGTGGCCGTCTTCGACAACAGCGACGAGTACGGCTGGTACGCCTGGGCCTTCTACGACATCGACGTCGACAACGGCGGCATGTACGAGGAGGGCGACCCGACCAAGCCCGGCAACCAGGCCCGCTTCATCGCCCACGAGGCGTCCTGGCTGCAGCCGGACTTCGACGTCTGGAACCTCAACCACGAGTACACCCACTACCTCGACGGCCGCTACAACATGGGCGGCGACTTCGAGGCCAGCCAGACCACCCCGACCATCTGGTGGGTCGAGGGCATCGCGGAGAACATCTCCGCCGGCTACCGGGGCGAGCGCAACGACAAGGCGATCGCCGCGGCCCGCGAGAAGACGTACAAGCTCAGCCAGCTGTTCGACACCACCTACGACGAGACCGCGAGCGCTGACATCAACTCGGCCCGTGTCTACCAGTGGGGCTGGCTGGCCGTGCGCTACATGCTCCAGGAGCACCGCGCCGACATCGACACCGTGCTCGCCAAGTACCGCGCCGCCGACTGGAACGGCGCCCGCACCTTCCTGAAGCAGACCATCGGCACCCGCTACGACGCCGGCTTCGACGCCTGGCTGACCAAGTGCGCCACCAACGACTGCGGCCCGCTCCCGGAGGCGCCGACCGGCCCGGTCGACCCGACCACCCCGGTCTGCACCAACCCGGACACCCGCCAGTTCGACAACAACTGCCGCCGTGACAACCTGGCCGCCACCGCCGGCAACTACAGCTACCACTTCATCAACCTGCCGGCCGGCGTCAAGACGCTGACCATCACCAGCAGCGGCGGCACCGGCAACGCCGACCTCTACTACGGCACCAACTGGGCCACCACCACCAACTACCAGGCCAAGTCCACCAACGCCGGCAACGGCGAGACCCTGACCATCACCAACCCGCCCGCCGGCTGGGCCTTCTTCAGCCTCGCCGCCCAGCAGGACTTCGCGGGCGTCACCCTCACCGCCCAGTACCAGTAGGCAGTAGGCCGTAGGCAGTACCCAGGACCAGGGGGCCCCGCCGGTGTGCGAACGGCGGGGCCCCGCGCCGTCCCTACAACTCCTCGTCCGGGGAGAGGCGGTGGACGCCGGGCAGGTGGCCGTCCAGCTCGCCGGGCTCGAAGCGGCACATCCCGACGGCGTGCCAGAACTCGCCGGCCACGTCGCCCTCGCACTTGTAGGCGCCGGAGGGGAGCAGGGCGGCCCAGCCGTCGGGGGCGCCGAGGAGGGTGGCGAGGGCGGTGGGGCGGCCGTCGGCGGGAACCCGCCAGAGGCGGACGGTGCCGTCCTCGCCGCCGCTGGCCAGCAGCGAGCCGTCCGGGCTGAAGGTGACGGCCAGGATCCGGCCGGTGTGGCCGCGCAGTCCGGCCAGTTCGGCGCCGCTGAGCGGGTCCCAGATCCGGACCACCCGGTCGTCGCCGGCGGTGGCGAGCAGCGCGCGGTGCGGGTGGGCGGCGGCACTCCAGAGCCGGCCGACGTGGCCGGTGAGGCGGTGGCGGACGGCGCGGTCGGCCCAGATCAGCGCGGTGCCGTCCCAGGAGACGCTGGCCAGCCAGGTGCTGTCCCGGGAGGGCGCGACGGCGTACACCCGGTCGGTGTGGCCGCCGAGTTCGGCCTCGACCCGCCCGGTCGCGATGTCGGAGATCCGCACCTTGGTGTCGTCGCAGCCGGTGAGCAGCTGCCGCCCGTCCGGGCTGAAGGCGATGGAGCGGACCCGGCCGCGGTGCTCGCGCAGCGTGGTGAGGTGGGCGCCGGTACGGCGGTACCAGATGCGCACGGTGTCGTCGTCGTTGGCGGTGGCGACCAGGGAGCCGTCGGCGCTGAACGCCTCCGCCCAGACGTGCTCGGTCTCGACGTCCATCTCGCGCAGGTACTCGCCGGTGCGGGCGTTCCACAGGCACAGGTCGCCGTCGTTGGTGGCGGTGGCCAGCACGGCCTCCTCCGGGCTGAAGACGGCGGAGACCAGCCGGCTGCTGCGGCCGGAGAGTTCGCGTACACGGCGGCCGGTGGCCGGGTCCCAGATCCGGATGGCGCCGTCGTTGCCGCCGGCCGCGAGCAGGGTGCCGTCGCCGCTGAAGGTGAGGGAGTTGATCCGCCGGCCGTGGCCGCGCAGCAGTTGGCGGCTGCGGCCGCTGGCCGGGTCCCAGAGCCGGACCCGGCCGTCGTTGCCGCCGGTGACGAGCAGCGGGTCGCTCTCGGCGCCACCGCGGCCCGAGCCGGGCCGGAACCGGCAGGCCCAGACGGAGCCGCGGTGCTCGGGGGGCTGGCGGCGCAGCGGTACCACCTCGCGGACGCCGGCCGCCCCGACGGTGCCCGCGCCCTCGGCGGCGCCGACCCGCCAGACCCGGACTCCGCCGTCGCTGTCGCTGGCGGCGAACCGGGTGCCGTTCTCGTCGAAGGTGACCTGGTAGATCTTGCCGGTGGAGTCCTCGGCCCGGCCGGCGGAGGTGCCGTCGAGGGGGTTCCAGAAGCGGATCTGGCCTTCGGTGTCGCCGCTGGCGAGCAGGTCGCCGTCGGGGTGGAAGGCGAGGGTGTAGATCCGGCCGGCGTGGCCGGGCATGCTGTGGCGCAGCCGGCGGCCGGCGACTTCCCAGATCCGTACGGTGCCACCGGTGCCGTCGTCGGGTCCGCCGTCGGCGGTGGCGACGAGGGTGCCGTCCGGGCTGAAGGCGGAGCGGTAGACGGTGCCGCGGTGGCCGGGCAGGACGGCGAGGCGGCGGCCGTTGACGGTGGACCACAGGCGGGCGCCGCCGCCCTGGTCGCCGGTGACGATCACGGTGCCGTCGGGGTTGAAGACGGCGGTGTAGACGGGTGCGGCGTGGCCGGGCAGGCGGTGCAGGGGCTCGCCGGTGGCGGTGTCCCAGAGGGTGACGACGCCGTTGAGGTCGCCGGTGGCGACCATCCGGCCGTCGCGGGAGAGGGAGACCGGCCAGACGCCGCCGGGGTGGACGTCGAGGCGGTGGCGGCATTCGCCGGAGACGGGGTCCCAGAGCCGGACGGTGCCGTCGGCGCTGCCGGTGGCGAGGATGTCGTCGGCGAACTTGACGACGTAGACGCGGCCGATGTGGTCCTTGAGGGTGCGCAGGGCGACGCCGCTGACGGCGTCGCAGACCAGGACGCTGCCGTCCTCGGAGCCGACGGCGAGCAGGTGGCCGTCGCGGCTGAAGGCGACCGGTTCGGGCAGCCGGGTGGAGCGGACGTCGAAGCCGTAGGGGACGCCGACCTCGGAGGGGCTGAAGCCGGCTTCGACGGGCAGTCCGGGGGCGATGGCGGCGGCGCGCAGTTCGGGGGCGGCGAGGACCTGGTCGTCGGTGACGGCGGAGATCAGGGCGGCGCGCTGCCAGTGGCTGCCGCGGAGTTTGGCGCCGCGCAGGTCGGTGCGGATCAGCCGGGCGCCGTGCAGGTCGGCGAAGCGCAGGTCGGCGCCGCCGAGGTCGGCGGAGTCGAGGCGGGCGCCGGCGAGGCGGGCGCCGCGCAGGTCGGCGCCGGCGAGGTTGGCGCCGAGCAGCCGGGCTCCGCGCAGGTCGGCGCCGAAGAGGTCGACGCCGGACAGGTCGCGGTGCGAGAGGTCCTCGCCGGCGAGGGTGGCGCCGCGCAGGTCGGTGTGGGCGGGGACGCGGAGCCGGTCGAGGACCTTGACGGCGTTGAGCCTGACCGTCTCGGAGGTGGTCTCGGCGGCGTCGAGGACGGAGCGGGCCCAGTTCTGGCAGACCTGGTGGTCGGCGAGGTCGCAGAGGAACTCGACGGCGAGGCGGCTCAGCGGGCCGCGGGCGAGCAGGGCGGTGTCGCCGCGTTCCAGTGCCTCGGCGGCGGCGCGGGCGACCAGCCATTCGACGACGGAGCCGTGGATGAACTGGAACATGCCTTCGTCGGAGCGGACCAGCAGGCTGCCGGAGCCGACGGCGTGGGCGACCTGCGGGGTGGGCATGCGGTTCTCGGCCAGGCCGCTGAGCACGCCGGCGATGTCGACGATCTCGTCCAGCGGGATGGAGCTGCGCCCGCTCTCCCACAGGCGCAGCGCGAGCATGGTGACGGCCTGCCAGAGCTGGTCGAGGTAGAGGCCGGGGGCGGCACCGGGGCCGCCGTGGCCGCGTTGTTCCTCGAAGCGGAGCCAGGCGGTGAAGACCTCCTGGTAGAGGCCGGCGGCGCTGAGGGCGCGGCCGGCGCCGGCGACGGCGCGCAGCCGGTCGTGGTCGAGGTCGGCGACGAAGCTGAGCAGGCGGGGGTTGCGGCACAGGGCGAGGAGGTCGGGGATGCCTTCGAGCAGGCGCATCCGGCGGGCGGCGGCCTCCTGGTCGCCGTAGCGGTTGCCGAGGTAGCCGCGGATCTGGTGGGGGGTGAAGTCCTGGACGGCGATGAGGCGGCGTTGCGGGAGCAGGCCGACGCGTTCGCCGAGTGCGGTGAGGACCTGTTCGTGGGAGCTGAAGTGCTGGGTGCGGCTGGTGACGACGATCTTGGCGTTGTCGACGGCGGCGTCGAGGAGGACCTGGAGGTGGTCGGCGGCGCGTTCGTAGCTGACCCGGTTGACGAGTTCGTCGAAGCCGTCGAAGAGCAGGACGACGCGGCCTTGGCGGAGCATGTAGCGGAAGGCCCGCAGGTCGAGGGTGTCGATGCCGTGTTCGGTGAGGTGGGCGGCGACCAGGCCGTCCAGCGAGTGCGCTTTGTCGAGTGCGCTGAGTTCGATGTACAGGGGGGCCAGGTGCGGGAGTTCGGCGGGCAGCCGGCGGGCGAGCTCGCGCAGGGCGAAGGTCTTGCCGCGGCCGAAGTCGCCGAGCAGCAGGACGAAGCGGCCGTGGTCGGAGTCGAGCAGCCGCAGCAGTTCGTCGACCAGGCCGTCGCGTTCGTCGGCGGCGGGGCGTTCGGCGTCGCGGTAGCGCTGGGGCAGGTAGAGGTCGGGGTGGTACTGGCTGTCGGTGGCGAGCCGTTCGGTCTGGGCGGCGACGTGGCCGCGCAGGTCGATCAGGCCCTGGAATTCGAGGAAGCTGCGCAGCCGTACGCCGCGGCGGCGGGCCCGGTCGCGCAGTTCGCGGGTGGGCGGCGGGCCGTCGTGGACGAGTTCGGCGTCGAGGGCGGTGCCGTCGGCGTGCACCGATTCGGCGAAGCGTTCGACCTCTTCCTCGGTGGGGGTGCCGACGCAGGCGGCGACGCGCTGCTGGCGGACGAGTCCGGATTCGGCCCAGGTGACGAAGAGCTGGGTGGCGGTGCCGGCGACGGGGCGGATCTGGGCGCCGGGGTGGCGGGTGCGGCAGACTTCGGCGACGCGGGCGAGCAGGGCGTCCTCGGGGGTGGCGAGGGCGCGGGTCTCGTGGTCGGTGTCGGCGGGTTCGCGGACCTCCTCCAGTTGCGGGGGGCCGGCGTGCGGGGCCGGTTCGGGGGCGGGGAAGGCGCGCTCGGCGCGGCGCCAGGGCACGGTGAGCCGCTGGCGTTCGCCGGTGGGGGCGGGCCAGCGGGTGAGGCCTTCGCGGGTGAGTCGGAGCAGTTGGTGGGCGCCGGGGGCGGTGGCGCCGAGCACGGGCAGGTCGCCGGCGGCGGTGGTGAGGGTGCGCTGGGCGGTGCGGCCGTCGTCCGGGCCGTGCAGCAGCAGGTGGAGGCGGGGTGCGGTGAGCCGGGTGAAGCGATCGGCGTCGCGCAGCGGTTCGGCGCCGCTTGCGTGGGCGGCGCGGGCGGGGGCGATGTTGGCGGAGCGCGCGCCGGAGCCCGGGGTGACGGGGTGGCGCACGGCGCCGATCCGCAGCCAGCCGTCGTTCTCGTAGGGCCGCAGGGCCTGGGCGAACCAGGCGGCCTGTTCGGGGCCGAGCCAGCCGTAGCGGTCCTCGGGACGGTGGGTCCAGGCCATGGAGGAGTTGAGGGCGGCGACGACGGTGCCGAGTTCGGGGACCGGGAAGAGGGTCCAGGGCTGGGCGCTGTCGAAGACGACGTCGAGGCCCTGGTAGAACTCCTGGAACAGCCGGGCGTAGTGCCGCCACTTGGGCCAGTACGGCGGGGCGGGGCGCAGTTCGTCGGCCTCGCAGGTGGCGAAGTAGGCGCGGGAGGCGGCCTGGTTGACGTCCTGGCCGCCGGGCAGCAGGGCGACCCGGTGGGGTTCGAGGCCGAGCAGGGCGCGGATGCCGGTGAGGAAGGAGAGCGCCTGTTCGCACTCGCGGGGGCTGCCGGTGGCGGTGAGGTCGCCGGTGACGACGACGAGTTCGGGCGCGGGGGCGCCGGCGTCGGCGAGTTCGACGAGGTCGCCCCAGATGGCGGCCTGCAGGTGGACGGGGTCGTGGCCGCTTCCGAAGGCGGGTCCGGCCAGGTGCAGGACGGTGACGGCCTCGCGTCCGCCGGGGCGGCCGGCGGCCTGCGGGTACTCGGGCTGGACGGTGGGGCGGCGGCGTCCGGCCCGGCCGGTGCCGCCGACCTGGCGCGGGGCGGGGACCGGGCTGCGATCCTGGAGCGGGCCGCCGGAGCCGGCGGTGCCGGTCGCGGGGCCGGCGGCGGCGCCGTTGCCGGGGTAGCCGGGGACGAGGTCGGGGCGGGCCCGGCCGTCCATCGCCTGGGCGACCCGGGTGAGCAGCAGTTCGCGGGCACGGGCGGGCTCGGTGACGCCGACGAGATCGATGTAGGTGAGGGTGGCGAGCAGGCCGTCCACCGGGATGTCCTCGATCCGGACGGTCACCAGCCGTCGCTCCGGCGCGTCCGGGTCGGCGCGCAGCGCGGCCTGCCATTCCATCCGGCCGTAGCGCGAGCGCTCGTAGTTGCGCGAGAGCAGCGCGATGACGGCGGCGGACTCGGTCACGCCGCGGTCCATGAAGTCGACGAAGTTGGTTCCGGGCACGAAGTCCCAGGCCTGGAGGAAGGCCCGGTAGCCGGCTTCCTCCAGGGTCCAGGCGATCCAGGACGCCCAGCGTTCGTCGGCCGGCGAGTAGCTGATGAAGAAGTCGATCGGCCCGGGGCCACCCGGGGTCGCGTCAAGAGCCCCCATGGGAGGAGCTTATGACCGATCCGGAGAGGCTCAACCCTGTTTCACCGCAATGGATCCGGGTGGTTTTCGATCGCGACCCGTCGAACGCGGGAGCGGACTGCGGCCTTCCGTGCGACCAGCGGCCTCGACCGGCAACGTCTCGTATGCGACCCTGACGTCCGTGTTCGCGTACTGGCCCGCCGTGAAGCGGCTGCATCCCCTGGACCTGCTCGCCGGGGGACTCCTCGCCATCGGCCTGCTCCTCCTCGCCACCGGGCTCCTGCCGACGGACTCCGCCGGAGCGGCCGTCCACCGGATCGCCCCGCTGCTGGCCTTCCTCGGCTCGGTCATCGTGCTCGCCGAGCTGACCAGCGCCGCCGGTGTCTTCGACGTGGTGGCGGCCTGGGTGGCGCGGGCCGGGCGGGGCAGCTATCCGGCGCTGTTCCTGCTCTGCGTCGGCTTCGCCGCGCTCACCACGACGGTGCTCAACCTGGACACCACCGCCGTGCTGCTCACCCCGGTCATGCTGGCGCTGGCCAGCCGGGTGGGCATCGCCCCGCTCCCGCTGGCGATGACCACGGTCTGGCTGGCCAACACGGCGAGCCTGCTGCTGCCGGTCTCCAACCTCACCAATCTGCTGGCCGCCGACCGGGTGGCGCTCTCCCCCGCGGGCCTGGCCCGCGCCATGTGGGCGCCGCAGCTGGCGGCGCTGCTGGTCACCATGGCCTGCCTGTGGGGCTTCTACTGGCGGCGCGGACGGCGCGGCGCGGCGACGTACGCGCCGCCCGAGGCGCACCGGCCCGGGGACCGGGTGCTGTTCCGGATCTGCGCGCTGGCCTGCGCCGGCTTCCTGGCCGCCAGCCTGGCGGCGGTGGTCCCGCTCTGGGCGGCCTCGGGCGCGGCGGCGGCCGTCGTGGTGGCGGCCTTCGCGGCGCGCCGCCCGGAGGCGCTGCGGGCCTCGCTGGTGCCGTGGCGGCTGCTGGTGATGGTGCCCGGCATGTTCCTGGTGGTGCAGACCGTGGACGCGCACGGGCTGCACCGGCTGCTCGCCGACGCGATCGGCGCCGACGGCGGCACCCTCGGCCTGTTCCGGGCCTCGGCGGTCGGCGCGGGCCTGTCCAACCTGCTGAACAACCTCCCCGTGTACCTGGCCGGCGAGGCCGCCGTCCCGGAGGGCAACCACACCCAGCTCCTGGCCCTGCTGATCGGCACCAACGTCGGTCCCCTGATCACCCCCTGGGCCTCCCTCGCCACCCTCCTCTGGTACGAACGCTGCCGCTCCGCGGGCCTGCGCGTCCCCCTGCGCGGCGTCGCCGCGACCAGCACGGTCCTGGCCCTCGGCGCCGTCGCCCTCGCGACGGCCGCCCTGGCCCTGACCGCCGGCGCGTGACCGGCGAACGGCCGGATGTGGAGCAATCAGGGGGCCAACCCGGACCCGGCCGGGCCGGTGGACTCCGCCAGCAGGGCGAGCAGGGCCGGGAGGACCTCGGGGCGGGCGGCGACGTAGCTGCGGGCGGTGTCCGGCCGGCCGATCCGGGCGTCGAAGGGGCCACCGTCCAGGGTGCGGACCTCCAGACCGGCCTCGGTGGCGAGCAGGAGGCCGGCCGGCAGGTCGATCTCCTCCGCGCGGTAGCCGACGAAGCCGTCGATCAGCCCGCAGGCCAGCAGCGACCAGGTGAGCAGCGGCGCCCACAGCTGGAGGACCCGGCGCGCGCCGCTCTCCAGGCCGTCCTTGAGGGCGCGCGCCACCGGGTCGCCGGCCGGTACGCCGTGGCCCTGGGTCCAGCCGAGCACCGGTCGGGCGGCGCCGGGCGGGCCGGTGGGGGCCCGCAGCCGCCCGGTCGGGCCGTACGCGCCGGCGCCGCGCACCGCGCGCCAGGTCCGGCCGGCCACCGGGTCGTGCACCACGCCGAGCACCGGCTCGTCGTCCACGCAGAGCGCGATGCCGACCACGTAGGCGGGCAGGCCGATGGCCACGTTGTTGCTGCCGTCCAGCGGGTCGACCAGCCAGGTCCGCCGGGCGCCGGGCGGGCCCGCGCGCTCGCCGCCCTCCTCGGCGCGGATCCGGTCGGCGGGGAAGCGCTCGGCCAGCCGGCGGGTGACCAGCTCCTCCGCCAGCAGGTCGAGCTCGGTGACCACGTCGCCGTCCGCGCCCTTGGCGTCCACCCGGAAGGCGCCGTGGAAGCGCGAGCGCAGCAGGGCGCCCGCGTCCTCGGCGGCGCGCACCGCGACCCGGCACTCCCGCGCGAACTCCCCCGCCCCGTCGCCGGGGTCAGCCGTCCAGGTGTCCACCGATCCTCCTGGCCGCCTCCTGCGCGATCCGGGCCGTCCGGTCCGCGTCGCAGAGCCGCCGCACCACCCGGCGGGCGGCGCCGTCCACCGGCCCCAGCACCACGTCCACCGGCCCCGGGACGGTGCGGCCGAGCACGACGGTGGCGGTGGGCGTGCCGTCCGGCAGCACCGTGGCGTGGAACTCCCCCGCCCGCAGGGTGTAGGTCTCGCCGCGCCCGCTGGTCTCCTCGGCCAGCGCCTCCCAGCGCACCAGTCGCGCGGTGGGGCGGACCTCGTCCACCCCTGCGGCGGCGTCGCTGTGCACCTCGTAGGCGCGGTGGGTCGGCCGTTCGGGCTCGTCATGCACCCCGATCCGCAGGTTGCCGATCCGGCCGTAGAGCACGCTGCTCTTCAACTCCCAGCTGTGGCAGTGGATCTCGCGCTGCCCGGCGGCGGTCACCGGGTCGAAGACGTGCACGCAGACGCCGAGGGCGCCGTCGCGCAGGACCGGCAGGCAGTAGAAGCCGAGCGGGTGGGCCACCGCGCGCACCACCCGGGTGCCGCTCGCCACTTGGGCCAGCAGTCCCCCCACCAGCGTGTCCAGTCCGGGCTCGGCGACGGTGCGGCCGGCGGCCCGGTCGAGCGTCGTGAACAGGTCGTTGCTCATCGCTCCCCCTTGCTCCCCGTCCAACATGCTAGGACCGGGGAGAAGTTGACGGCCAGCCGATTGACGTCCCGGGCGGCGGTTTCCCGTTGCCGTTTCGGTCCGCCGTCGGCATCGCCCGTCCCGGGAACGCACCGCGGGCCCGCGACGCACGAAGCGTCGCGGGCCCGCGGTCTCGTTGCGGGGAGCGGGTCAGGCGGTGTTGGCGGAAAGCGTCCACCGCTGGTTGGCGTTGCCGTTGCAGCCCCAGATGCCCAGCGGGGTGCCGTTGGCGTCGTTCCAGCCGGGCAGCTCCAGGCAGGCGTTCGAGGCGGGGTTGTGGATCGTGCCGTCGGCGCGGTAGGTCCAGGTCTGGCCGCCGCCGGCCTGGCAGTCCGCGATGACCACCGGCGTACCCCAGGTGGTCTGGTCGCCCTGGACGGTCACGCAGCGGCCGCCGGTCTGCAGGGTGCCGTCGGGGGCGAAGGCGAACTTCTGGTTCGGGCCGTTCCAGCAGTCGTGGAAGCGCAGGCTGCCACCGGCGGACGCGCCGTAGTTGTCCAGGCAGCGGCCCGGGTTGTAGGCGGAGGCGACGTTGTGGCCGGGCTTCTGCTCCACGATCTCCTGCGGTGCGGCGAACCGGGGCTGGGTGCCCGACGGGGCGGTGCCCGCGAAGCGGACCAGGCGGCCGTCGAAGACGGTGGCGACCAGGTCGGGGTAGCCGTCGGCGTTCATGTCACCGGGCGAGTCCACGGTGGGGAAGACGCCCGCGGCGAGCCCGAGCGGGAGCACGGACCGGGCGGCGGGGTACGTCCACTCCTCGCTCGCCGTCTTGCCGCAGTCCGTGATCACCAGGCGGGCGCCCTGCCCGACGCTCATGTCGGCGTCGAGGCACTTAGCGGCGTTCGGGTTCTTCAGCGTGTGCGGGTGGGGGCCCATGACCCACTGCTGGGCCGGGCTGCCGTTGCAGTCCCACAGGTTGACGGGTGAGCCGTTCGCGGTGGCTCCGCCGGTGACGTCGAGGCACTTGCCGAGGACGTGCAGCGAGCCGTCGGTGCCGAAGGTGACCTGCTGATTGGGGCTGCCGCCCTGGTCGGCGCAGGTCCACAGCAGGGCGGCGGTGCCGTTGCCGGTCCAGCCGTGGTCGATGTCGGCGCAGAGGTCCTTGCCGTCGGCGGACTTCACGCCCCACACCAGGGGCTTGTGGGCCGGCGCCGCCAGGGGCGTGAAGCCGCTCACGGGCTTGCCCGCGGCGTCCAGCGGCAGGGTCAGCGCGGTGACGGCCCCGGTCACGGAGTCGCGCACCCAGAGCGTCGGCGCGCCGTTGACCTCACCCGGGGACATCAGGGTGAAGCCGCTCCAGTCGTCTCCGGCGGCACCGAGCTCGACGCCGCCGCCGATGAAGCAGATGTTGCTGGAGGGGTAGTAGCGCAGGTGGCCCTGCTCGACGGTGACGAGACCGGTGCCCCCGGTTCCGCGCTGGACGGCCGTCATCTGGGTGATGTGGCCCCAGGTGCCGTCGATGCCCCTGTCGCAGGCGCTGCTTTCGCCCACCTGGACGGAGAGCCCGGTGAAGTGGCCGTCGACACCGTTCGAGACCTCGTTCGCGTCGTTCACGTAGACGAAGAGCTGCTTGGTGCTCTTGTTGTACGCGAACAGCGAGTCGCCGCTGCCCATGACCGCACCGCGGTGGGCCACCAGGTAGTTGTTCCAGCTGTCGTTCCGGGGGCTGCGGCCCGCCGTGGAGGCGGTCTCGGGCCGGGGCGTGCCGGTGCCGCCGCGGACCAGGGTCAGCGAACCGTCGGCGGCCGGGACCAGGGCGTCGGGGACGCCGTCGAAGTCGACGTCACCCGCGACGGGCGCGGTGGCCGGCCGGGCGGGGACGTAGTAGTCGTAGGTGGCCCACTGCGGCTCGGAGTTGCCGGCCGCGTCGACCGCGCGCACGTTCAGCCGGTGGCTTCCCCAGTTGGCGGCGCCGACGCTGATCGGGATGTCGGCGTACGCGGTGCCGTCGGCCCCGAGGACGGCCGGGGCGCGTCCGGTGCCGGTGGGCGAGCCGGTGTCGTCGAGCGCGTACTGGAACTCGCGGACGCCGCCGGCCAGGCAGCCGCTGCCGGGCGCGCAGCCGGCCGGGGCCTGCTCCTTGCTGGTGACGCGGACGGTGACGCCGCGGTCCCCGGCATGGCCGGTGGGCTTGGCACCGCTGCCCGTCGGCGGGAACACCGTGGAGGGCGCGATGGACGCGAGCGTCGGCGCGGTGAGGTCGACGTTGAAGGCGCAGTTCGCCGTCGCGGGGCTGTTCACGCCCCCGGCGGTCGTCCGGGCGTTCCAGCCGTACTGGTGGCCGTCCGCCAGCGCGCGGCCGACGTAGGCCTGGCCGGTGTTGCCGGGACCGATGGGCTGGCTGGTCGGCCAGGCCCCGCCGGTGGCGTCGGCGCTTTCGCCGGCCGTGGTGTCCCACAGGTGGAACCCGACCGTGAACAGGGAGCCGGGCTGCGCGGGAGCGACGGCGGACAGCAGGACGTTGGACGTGCCGTCCTGCAGTGTCGTCGTCCGGCCGATCCACCCGGGCGTGCCGCCGCCGCAGGCGTTGCCGTCGGGGTTCTGGGGAGCGGGGCTGGTGGTCATCCCGCTGGGGATGGCCGGCACGGAGTCGGTCGTCGTGGTCCGGGTGTCCGCGAACGCGGCGCCGGGAGCGGCCAGCACGAGACCGGCCGCGCACAGCGGCGCCAGGCCTCTCACCAGCGGACCCCCCAGCCATCTGAGGGGACGGGATTCACGCATGGGTGTCAGTTCGCCTTCGCAGCAGGAACCCCCTCGTCCCAGGGCTGACCGCCGTGCGACGCGCGGGCGGCCGGCGGGCAAGGGGGGAATTGTCCGATTGGATGCGCATTCCGACCGCCCGTCAGGTGACAGGACCTCACCCCGGCGAATCGGTGCGCGGTCGAACGTTAGTGCGCGCGAACGACCCTGGCAATCCGTTTCCACGATCGTTCCCCGCGATCGTCTCCGGGAACGCGTCCGGCCCCGGCCGGAGGATTCCGGTCGGGGCCGAGCGCCGTGTCCGTGCCGTGCTGGCGCGCGGTCAGCGCATGTCGAAGACCAGGCGGGCGGAGACCTTGCCGCCGAGCACCTCGTCGAAGCAGGCGTTGACGTCGTCGAGCCGGCGGGTCTCGCGGATCACCCGGGTCCGGCCGAGGGCGTGCATTTGGAAGACCTCGGCGAGGTCCTCCCGGGTGCCGACGATCGAGCCGATCACCTTGGTGCCGTTCAGCACGGTGTCGAAGACGGGCAGCTCCAGCTTGCCCTCGGCGGGGAGGGCGACCA
This sequence comes from Kitasatospora sp. NPDC097605, assembly GCF_040302725.1. NCBI lineage: Bacteria > Bacillati > Actinomycetota > Actinomycetes > Kitasatosporales > Streptomycetaceae > Kitasatospora > Kitasatospora sp. NPDC097605. Next base: position 109,923 of record NZ_JBEOSF010000002.1, read on the forward strand.
GGACCAGGCTGCCGCCGCGGCGCAGCGCGGCGTAGGCGGTCTGGAAGGAGGCGTTGCTGACCGCGAGGGCGATGGCGGCGTGGGCGCCGCCGAGCTTCTGGACCTCGGCCGCGACGTCGTGGATCCGGGCGTCCAGGACGTGGTCGGCGCCGAGCTCGCGGGCCAGGGCGAGCTTGTCGTCGGTGACGTCGACGGCGATGGTCTCGGCGCCGGCGATCCGGGCGTACTGGAGGGCGAGGTGGCCGAGGCCGCCGATGCCGGACACCAGGACGCGGGTGCCGGGCCCGGCGCCGGAGACCTTGAGGGCCTTGTAGGTGGTGACGCCGGCGCAGGAGAGCGGGGCCGCGTCCAGCGGGTCGATGGCGTCGGGCACCGGGACGACGTAGTCGCCGTGGGCGAGGGCGTACTCGGCGTAGGCGCCGTCGACGGAGTAGCCGCTGTTGTGCTGCCGCGTGCAGAGGGTCTCCCAGCCGGAGACGCAGTGGTCGCAGCGCCCGCAGGCGTCGGCCAGCCAGGCGATGGCCACCCGCTCGCCGACCCGGACGTGCCGGACCTCGGCGCCGGCCGCCTCGACGATGCCGACGCCCTCGTGCCCGGGGACGAAGGGCGGGTTGGGCTTGACCGGCCAGTCGCCGCGCGCGGCGTGGATGTCGGTGTGGCAGAGACCGGAGGCCTCGATCCGCACCCGCACCTGGTGCGGGCCGGGCTCGGGCACCGGGCGCTCCTCGATCACGAGCGGCTGGGTGAAGTCGTGGACGACGGCGGCCTTCATGTTCTGCTCCTGCCCTTCGTGCCGGCGGGGCCGTTCCCGACCTCCCGGGACCCCGATCACCTCCATCCCACGCCACGGCCGGGAGGACCGCCAGGGCCGGACGGGTGAACCCGCCGGGACCATGGTCCCGGGCGGCCCGGGTCCGGAAGGGCCGCGGCGGTCCGGGGCAGCGCTCAGGGCTCGCGGTGCACGATGCGGCGGACCAGTTCGGGCACCCATTCGACGTACTCGACCTCCGCGCCGTCGGCGTGCCGGGCGTAGAGGAAGCGGCCGGTCGGCGCGGCGGTCTCGGGGGTGGTGACGACGGCACCCGCGGCCTCCAGGGCCTCGCTCAGCTCGTCGAGGTCGGAGACCACGACGGTCGCCGAGGCGTGCGCGTACTTGGCCCGCTCGGAGGGCGGGCCGGCGATCACCAGGAAGTCGCCGATGGCGGCGAGTTCGATCTCGTGGAAGCGGAACAGCAGGTCCGGCTCGGCCCCGGTGAGGGTGCGCAGCAGCGGCAGCGAGTGGTCCAGGCCGTCGGCCCAGAGCCGGGCGTAGGTCTTGAGGATGGCCATAGGTGCTCCGAGTCATCCGGCGTGATCCGCCCAACACCGGGTCTCCGACAGGTACCGGATCACCGTAAGCGGGTGAACTCCCGTACAGAAGACCGTACTTTGCGGTGCGTCAGTGCCCGTCGGTAACCGACCCGCGGGCGCGGGCGGAGCGGGCCGGGGTGCTCGGCCGGCCCGGGGCGTCCGGGTCGCCCGGGCCGGGCCGGTCGGCGTCCCAGGCGATCAGCATCCGCAGGGCGTCCTCGGACGGGCTGCCCGGGTCGGGCGCGTAGGTGATCAGCGCCTGGTCCGGGTCGTCGGCGGAGCGGAGCGTCTCGTAGACGAGTTCCATCCGGCCGACCAGCGGGTGGTGGAACACCTTGCGCCCGGAGGTCTTGTCGCGCACCGGGTGCTCCGCCCACCACCGGCGGAACTCCGGGCTGCGCACCGAGAGTTCGCCGATCAGCTCGGCGAGCCGGGGATCGTCGGGGCGGCGGCCGGCCTCCAGCCGGAGGAAGGCGGCGTTCTCGCGCGCGCAGCCGACCCAGTCGTCGTAGAGGGTGCGCGAGGCCGGGTCGAGATAGGTGATCCGGGCGATGTTGCGCTCGGCCGGGGCGAGCGCGCCGTAGTCCCCGAGGAGCGAGACGGCGGCCCGGTTCCAGGCCAGGACGTCCATCCGCCGCCCCATCACCACGGCCGGCACGTCGGGCATCGCCTCCAGCAGCCGGGCCATCGTCGGGCGGACCTTCTGCGGGCCGGCGCCCCGGCTTCCGGCGCCCCGGGCGGCGCGGCCGCGGTCCGGGCGGGTGCGGGCGAGGCGGTGCAGGTGGCCGGCCTCCTCGGGGTCGAGGCGCAGCGCGCGGGCGACCGCGTCGAGCACGGAGTCCGAGGGGTTGCCGACCCGGCCCTGTTCGAGCCGGGTGTAGTAGTCGACGCTGACGCCGGCGAGTTGGGCGAGTTCCTCGCGGCGCAGGCCGGCGACCCGGCGGCGGCCGCCGAGGTCCGGCAGGCCGACGTCCTCGGGGCGGAGCCGGGAGCGGCGGGTCCGCAGGAACTCGGCGAGGCTTCCGGCGGTGCCGGCGACGCGGGCGGGGCTGGTGGGCATGCGGCCATTGTGGCCGGTCGGCGCCCCCGCAGCCTGGCCCTGGCAGGACCAGGCTGCGGGGGCGGCGGTCACCAGCCGTTCGCGACCGCCACCACGCCGCCGTCCACCACCAGGTCCTGGCCGGTGATGTAGGAGGCGCGCGGCGAGAGCAGGAAGGCGACCGTCTCGGCGACGTCCGCCGCCTCGCCCAGCCGGCCGAGCGGCACCGCGCCGCGCACCGCGTCCTGCTGGGCCGGTTCGGTGATCACCTCGTGGAACATCTCGGTCACGATGTAGCCGGGGCTGACCGAGTTGATCCGGATGCCGCGCCCGGCGAAGGCGTTGCCGAGGGTGCGGGCGAGGTTGTGCACGGCCGCCTTGGTCGCCGCGTACACCGGGGCGTTGGGCAGGCCGCGGTGCAGCGTCCAGGAGGCGTTGAGGACGATCGACGCGCCGCCGGCGGCCTTCTCCAGCAGCGGCAGGGCGTGCTGGACGGTGAAGAAGACGCCCTTGAAGTTGACGTCCACGGTGCGGTCGAAGCTCTCCTCGGTCACCTCGTCCGGGGCCTCGAAGACGCCGACGCCGGCGTTGGCGAACACGCCGTCGAGGCGGCCGTGGCGCTCGCCGATCCGGGCGGCCAGCCGGGCCAGGTCGGCCGGCCGGGCGGAGTCGGCGCGGACGGCCGACAGCCGCGCCCCCGCGTCGAGTTCGGCCTCGGCGCGGCGCAGCCGGGCGTCGTCGCGGCCGGTGATCACGACGCTCGCCCCGCGGTCCAGCAGCAGTCGCGCGGTGGCGAGGCCCATGCCGCTCGTCCCGCCGGTGATCAGCACCGTCCGGCCGTCGAAGTCCCGTTCCCGGGCGGCCTCGTGGGGGTGCTCGTTCGTGCCGTGCGCGTGGGCGTTCGTGCCGTTCTTGTGCTCGTTCGTGCCGTGCGTGTGCTCGTTCGCGTTGGTCATGCCTCCACCCTCGCGGCCGCCGGAGGGCCGGACCAGGCCCGCCCGGACCCCGGGTCCGGCGGGACCACCCTTGCGGTCTTATACCCCCCGGGGGTACGTTTCCCACGCCTCGAAGAGATACCCCCTCCCGGTATAGGAGAACGTGGTCATGTCCGATCTCACCGCCGCGTCCGCGGCACCGGCGGCGGCGCCCGCGGCGCCCTCGCCCCGCCGCTGGACGGCGCTCGGCCTCATCGCCCTCGCCCAGTTCATGGTGATCATGGACACCTCGATCATCGGGGTCGCCCTGCCCGAGATGCAGTCCGCGCTCGGCTTCACCCAGGAGGGCCTGTCCTGGGTCTTCAACGCCTATGTCGTCGCCTTCGGCGGCTTGCTGCTGCTCGGCGGCCGGCTCTCCGACCTGTTCGGCGCCAAGCGCCTGTTCGCCACCGGCTGGGCCGTCCTCGCGGCCGGCTCGCTGCTGGCCGGCCTCGCCGGGAACCCCGGGCTGGAGCTCACCGGCCGCGCCGTCCAGGGCGCCGGCTCCGCGCTGATCGCCCCGGCCGCGCTCACCCTTCTGATCAGCCTGTTCGGCGCCCGCCCGCAGGAACTCGGCAAGGCCCTCGCCCTCTACGGCGCGGCGGCCCCGGCCGGCGGCACCGCCGGTGTCTTCCTCGGCGGCGTGATCACCCAGTACCTCAGCTGGGAGTGGGTCTTCTACGTCAACGTCCCGGTCGCCCTCGGCGTCCTGCTCGCCGTCCCCGGCGTGATGCCCGCCGCCCCCGCCCGCCGCGGCTCGGTGGACTGGCTCGGCGCGCTCACCGTCACCGCCGGCCTGGCCGTCTCCGTCTACGCCGTCGTCCGCGCCCCGGAGACCGGCTGGGGCTCCGCGAGCACCTGGCTGGTGCTGGCCGGCGGCGTGCTGCTGATCCTTGCCTTCGTCGCCCTCCAGGCCAAACGGCGCGAGCCGCTGATGCGCCTCGGCATCTGGCGCAGCCCCGACCTGGCCGGCGCCAACCTCGCCCAACTGCTGATGGCCGCCGCCTGGATCCCGATGTGGTTCTTCCTGAACCTCTACCTCCAGCAGGTGCTCGGCCTCAAGGCCTTCGCCTCCGGTGCCGCGCTGCTGCCGATGACCGCCGCCATCATGCTGATGATGATCGTGCTGGCGCCCCGGCTGATCGCCCGGTTCGGCCCCAAGCCGCTCATCGTCACCGGCCTGCTGGCCCTGGCCGGCGGCATGGTCTGGCTCTCCTTCGCCCGCCCCGACGGCAACTTCGCCGTCGATGTGCTGCCCGCCTCGCTGCTCGCCGCCGTCGGCATGTCGCTCGCCTTCATCCCCTCGCTCGGCACCGCGCTCGCCGTGCCGAACCCGGCCGAGGGCGGGCTGGCCTCCGGCATCGTCAACACCAGCTACCAGATCGGCTCCGCGCTCGGCCTGGCCGCGATGACCGCCCTGGCCGCCGCCCACGGCTCGCGTGAGCTCGGCGACCCGGCCGCGCTGACCGACGGCTTCTCCGCCGCCTTCCTGGGCGCCGCCGCCCTCGCCCTGCTCGGTGCGCTCGCCTCGGCGCTCACCATCCGTACGGCCAAGAGCAGTTGAGCGGGCCGGTCGTACTCCACCGCCTTCGCCCCGCCTTCGCCCCCGCCTTCGCCCCCGCCTCCGTCGAGGTGGGGGCCGAGGCCTGCCCGGCACACTCCGGGGAATCTCCGGGACCGGTCGGCCCGCAGGATGACCCCTTCTCCCGACTCCGGGCGGAGGCTGGTGCGGCGGGGGGCGAGCGTCAGGCCGAGCTCGGAGGAACGAATGACGCACAACGGCAGGGCGGTTCGACGAACTGCGGCGGCGGTGGCAGTGGCCGGCGCACTGACGGCAGCGGTAGCGGCCCCGGCGACGGCCGCCCCCGGCGGCCGCTCGCACACGGCCACCAGGGCCGCGATGGAGCAGGCCGTCCGGTCCGGCGACCTGCCCGGAATGATCGCCACCACCCTGGACCGGAACGGACGGTGGTCGGCTTCGGTCGGGGTGGCGGACACCACGACGGGCCAACCCCGGTCGACCCGGGAGCGGTTCCGGATCGGGAGCGTGACCAAGCCCTTCGTCGCGACGGTGGTGCTCCAGCTCCAGGCCGAGGGCCGGCTCGACCTGGACGACACCGTGGAGCGGTGGCTGCCCGGCCTGGTGAGCGGGAACGGGAACGACGGCTCGGCCATCACCCTCCGCCGGCTGCTCGACCACACCAGCGGCCTCTTCGACTACGGCGACGACCCCGGGATGGGCGCCAAGCTCTTCACCCCGGCTTTCCTGACGAGGCGTTACGACACCTACAGCCTTGAGCAGTTGGTGCGGATCGCGCTCTCCTATCCCCCGGTCTTCGCACCGGGCACGGCGTACCAGTACTCCAACACCAACTACCTGCTGGCCGGGATGGTCGTCGAGCGGGTGACCGGCCACCCGTACGGCGAGGAGGTCGAGCGGCGGATCATCCGGCCACTGGGGCTGAGCGGGACGAGCGTGCCCGGCACCGCGACCGGCCTTCCCCGGCCGCACGCGCGCGGCTACTCGAAGCTGTTCGGCGGCTCGGCGACGCCCCTGGACGTCACCGAGCTCAACCCCTCGATGGCCGGCTCGGCGGGCGAGATCGTCTCCACCACCGCCGATCTCACCCGGTTCCTCTCCGCCCTGCTGCGCGGACGGCTGCTCCCCCCGGCCGAGTTGGAGGAGATGACCGCTCCCGGGCCGCACGACAGCGGCGGGCTCGGCCTCGGCTCCGGGACGCTCTCCTGCGGTGTCACCGTCTGGGGGCACGACGGCGGCATCCACGGGTCGTCGACGCTGGCGCTGGCCACCCGGGACGGGCGGCACGTGCTGGCGCTCAACGCCAACGCCGACTGGTTCCGCGACAAACTCCCCCTGGCCGAGGCCGAGTTCTGCGGCTGAGCGGCCGGACCCGGGCCGCCCGCCGGGGGCGGCTGAGCAACCGGACCCGGGCCGCCCGCCGGGGGCGTCAGGCCTCCCGGCGGGCCCCCTCCGACGGAATCGCCCGGTACACGTGCGGCTCGGCGTACCCGGCCACCGCGAAGGCCTCGACCACCGCCGCGGCCACCGCCTGCGCCTTCTCCGCCGACACCAGGGCGATCACCGAACCGCCGAAGCCGCCGCCGGTCATCCGCGCACCGAGGGCCCCGGCGGCGACGGCGGTGTCGGCCGCGAGATCGGTCTCCGGGCAGGACGTCCGGTAGTCGTCGCGCAGTGAGGCGTGGCCGGCGGTGAGGATCGGGCCGAGCGCGGCCGGACCGTTCCGCTCCAGCTCCTCGACGGCCCGCTCGACCCGGTCGTTCTCGGTCACCACGTGCCGCACCAACGGCACCAGGTCGGCGGGCAGTTGGACGTAGGCCGCGGGCAGGTCGGCGGGGGCGAGGCCGCGCAGCGCGGGCAGCCCGAGCAGCGCGGCGGCCCGTTCGCAGCCGGCCCGCAGCGCGGCGTAGGCGCCGTCGGCGAGGTCGTGCTGCACCCGGGTGTCGAGGACCAGCAGAGTCAGGCCGGCGCCCGCGAGGTCGAGCGGCACGTGCCGGGCGGAGAGGTCGCGCGCGTCCAGGTGCAGGGCGGCCCCGGCGCGGCAGACCATCGAGGCCATCTGGTCCATGATCCCACAGGGCACGCCGACGAACTCGTTCTCGGCACGCTGTGCGAGCAGGGCCAACTCCACGGCGCTCAAGCCGAGTTCGTACAGGTCGTTGTAGGCGGCCGCGACGGCGCACTCCAGCGCGGCCGAGGAGGAGAGGCCGGCGCCGCCGGGCACGTCGCTGTCGAGCAGCACATCGGCACCGCCCACCTCGTGCCCGGCCGCTCGCAGCGTCCAGACCACGGCCGCGGGGTACCCGGCCCAGCCGGCCACCCCGCCCGGGGCGAGCGCGGCGACGTCCAGCTCCACGGTCTCGCCGGGCACCCGGGTCGAGACGAGCCGCAGCACCCCGTCGGAGCGGCGCCGGGCGTACGCGCGCACGGCCTGCGGGATCGCGATCGGCAGCACGAACCCGTCGTTGTAGTCGGTGTGTTCGCCGATCAGGTTGACCCGGCCGGGGGCCGCCCAGACGCCCTCGGGGGCGTGGCCGTAGAGCTCCTCGAAGGCGTCGGCGGGAGCGGTGCTGGTGGTGGTCATCCCTGCGGTCCTCCGTCGGTCGGGGCGGTGGGGGCGGCGGTGGGGGCTGCCTCGCGGAGGCGCCGGGCGGCGTCCTCCGGGGCGACGTCGTTCATGAACGCCTCCATGCCGGACTCGGTGCCGGCCAGGTACTTGAGCTTGTCGGCCGTCCGCCGGACGGTGAACAGCTCCAGGTGGAGGGCGAATTCGGCCTCCTGGCCGACCGGCGCCTGGTGCCAGGCGGCGATGTAGGGCGCGCGGACCCGGCGGACGCCGGCGGCGGGGTCGGAGGCGGAGGCGGGGTCGGAGGCGGGGGCCGGGTCGGTGAAGAGGTTGTCGAACCGGCGCAGCAGGTCGAGGTAGATCCCGGCGAACTCGGCGCGCTCGGCCCCGGTGAGACGGGTGAGGTCGGGCACCCGGCGGTGCGGGTGGAGGTGGACCTCGTAGGGCCAGCGGGCGGCGAAGGGCACGAAGGCTGTCCAGTGCTCCCCGGCGAGGACGACGCGCGAGGAGGTCCGCTCGGCGGCGAGCAGGTCCTCGAAGAGGTTGCGGCCGGTGGCGGCGCGGTGGCGGGCGGCCTGCTCCAGCATCCGGGCGGTGCGCGGGGTGGTGAAGGGCAGCGCGTAGATCTGGCCGTGCGGGTGGGCGAGGGTGACGCCGATCTCGGCGCCGCGGTTCTCGAAGCAATACACCTGCTGAACGCCGGGCCGCGCGGAGAGCGCGGCGGTGCGGTCGGTCCAGGCGTCGAGCACCAGGCGGGCGCGGTCCTCGTCCAGGTCGGCGAAGGAGGCGTCGTGGTCGGCGGTGAAGCAGACCACCTCGCACCGGCCGACGCCGGGACGGCGGCCGAGCAGCGGATCGCCGTCGGCGGCGGACGCCAGGGGGTGGGTACCGGGCTCGCCCGCGAGGGAGGGGAAGCGGTTCTCGAAGACGGCGACCTGGTAGTCGGCCGCCGGGATCTCGCTGAGCCGGCCGTCGCGGCTGGGGCAGAGCGGGCACTCGTCGGCGGGCGGGTGGTAGGTGCGGGCCTGCCGGTGGGCGGCGATGGTCACCCAGGCGCCGGTCAGCGGGTCGAGCCGGACCTCGGAGGAGGGCACGGCGGCGTCCAGCGGCCGCCGGTCGGCGACCGTCCGGCCGGCCGGCGGCGCGCCCCGGTCGTAGTAGATCAGTTCGCGGCCGTCGGCGAGTTCGGTGACGGTCCTGGTCGTCGTTCCGGCCGGCCCGGCCGGGTCGGTCACCGTCGCGGGCATGACGTGCTCCCTCTCATGGGGCTTCCCTTCAACCACATGACCAAACAATATCGAACAGGAACCAACATGCACGCCACCGGGCCCGAGGTCGGCCGGGTCGGGTCAGCTCGGCCGGTTCGGCGCGGCGGACGGCGTGGCCTCAGTCCGCCACCGGATGCCAGGGCGCGTCGGGCCGGGTCGGCGTCGGGTCCGCCGCGAGCCGCAGCGCGTAGACGTCCCGCCCCTCGGGGTCGGGCACGGGCCCGAGGTAGTCGTGCCCGGTGAGGTGGCACCAGGCCGGCAGGTCGAGCGGCGCCGCCGGATCGGTGCTGACGATGTGCACCGTCGTCCCGGCCGGGTGGCCCGCGATGCGCTTGCGCAGGTGCAGCAGCAGGGTGACGCAGAGCATGCCGGTGCCGTCCACGACGACCGCCGCGGACTCATCGGCCCCGGCGGCGGGGGCGGTCACGCGGCACCCGCCTCGACCGGAAGGGCCGCCAGCCGCCATTCGAGCATCCCGTCGGCGAGCCGCTTCGCACTGCGCCCGCGCGCGGCCAGCAGCCGGACGGCGTCATGGGCGAGGACGCAGTTGGCGCCCCGGCAGTACGCGACGACCTCCGCCCCGGCGGGCAGCTCGGCGAGCCGGGCCTCCAGCTGGTCGAGCGGGACGGAGAGCGCGCCGGGGATGTGCCCGGCGGCGTACTCCTCGGACGGCCGCACGTCGATGACGGTCGCGGTGCCGGCCCTCACCCGCGCCAGCAGTTCCTCCCGGGTGAGATGGTCGGTGTCCTGCGGCCCGAGGTAGGCGGCGCGGGCCTGCCCGGTGGCCGCCAGATGGGCGAGTGCGACCTGCTGGAGCTGCGTGTACAGAGCGGCGACGTCGTCCCCGGCGAGGCGGTAGTGGATGCGCACGCCGTCGCGACGGGTGACCACCAGCCCGGCCTGCTTGAGGGTCTGCAGGTGCGCGGAGGCCGTGGTCAGCCCGAGCCCGGCGGCCCTGGCGAGGGCGTCGACGCTGCGCTCGCCCTGGGCGAGCAGGTCCAGCAGCTCCAGGCGCTTGCCATTGGACAGCGCCTTGCCGGTGGTGGCCAGCGCATCGAACAGCGCGGCCTTGTGTGTGGGATCTCCCATGGAATCCTCCATAAATCCATGGAATATTGTAATAGTAGCGGGGCGAGCCTGTCACCCGCTCGCTCGCCCGAGCGAACCGACCCGGATCCCGCCCATTCTGGAGGACGGCAAGTGACCGCCGCCGCACCCCGCACCAAGCCCGCCCCCGGCTCCGGCGTCCACTCCGGAATCCGGCTCGGGCTGCGCGCCAACCTCGCCCAGTTCACCCTGCTGGTCACGGTCAACGCCCTGGTCGGCGGCATGCTCGGCCAGGAGCGCACCGTCCTGCCACTGCTCGCCGACCGCACCTTCCACCTCTCCGCCTACACCGCCGCGCTGACCTACATCGTGGCGTTCGGCGCGACGAAGGCCGTCACCAACTTCTTCGCCGGCGCCCTCTCCGACCGCTACGGCCGCAAGCCGGTCCTGGTCGCCGGCTGGCTGCTCGCCCTCCCGGTGCCGCTGCTGCTGATCTGGGCGCCGACCTGGGGCTGGGTGGTGTTCGCGAACGTCCTGCTCGGCGTCAACCAGGGCCTGACCTGGTCGACCACCGTCATCATGAAGATCGACCTGGTCGGCCCCGCCCGCCGGGGCCTGGCCATGGGCTTCAACGAGGCCGCCGGCTACCTCGCCGTCGCCGCCACCGCGATGGGCACCGGCGCCATCGCCGCGCACTGGGGACTGCGCCCGCAGCCGTTCCTGCTCGGCATCGCGTACGCCGCCCTCGGCCTCGGCCTGTCCGTGTTCGCCGTCCGCGAGACCCGCGACCACGCCCGCGCCGAGGCCGCCCTCCACCCCTCCCCCGCCAACCCCGACCACCACGGCGCACTCACCACCGCCCAGGTCGCCCGCACCACCAGCCTCACCGACCGGGCCCTGTCCTCGGCCAGCTGGGCGGGCATGGTCAACAACCTCAACGACGCCCTGGCCTGGGGGATCTTCCCGCTGCTGTTCGCGGCGCACGGTCTGTCGGTCGCCCGGATCGGCCTGCTCGCCGCCCTCTACCCGGCGGTCTGGGGGCTGGGCCAGATCCTGAGCGGCTGGTGGTCCGACCGGATCGGCCGCAAACACCTGATCACCGCCGGCATGCTCCTGCAGGCCGTCGCGATCGGCCTGGTCGCCGCCGGCACCACCTTCCCGGTGTGGGCCCTGGCCCAGGTCCTGCTCGGCGCCGGCACCGCACTCGTCTACCCGACCCTGCTCGCCGTCATCGGCGACATCGCCCACCCGGCCTGGCGCGCCCGCGCCGTGGGCGTCTACCGGCTCTGGCGCGACGGCGGCTTCGCCGTCGGCGCCCTCCTGGCAGGGGCCCTCGCCGACGCCTACGGCGTGACCACCGCCGTCTGGGCCGTCGCCGGCCTGACGGCCGCAGCGGGCGCGGTCGTCGCCGTGCGGATGTACGAGACCCACCCTCGCCGCCCCGGCAGCCCGTGAGCCCCGGGAGGACCACGGCCCCGCGCCACCGTGGCTCCGTCGACGCGGCGCCGCCCCGGTGATTCGAGGACGGCCGGAGGGGGTGGCGTCACACAAGACTCAACACGCCCACCCGAAACCCGGCTCCGCCACCTGGCCGGCCGGTCAGACGGGCGGTTCGAGATCGCCGCGGCCATCGCGGTGCGGCCCACGGTCCCAGGGCTCCCCCTGGAAAGGTTCGATGTCGGTGACGTCGTGGCCCCATGCTTCAAGGGCCCCTCGGGCAACGCGCCGGCCAGGGTCGTCGCTGCTGGTCTCCAGGATGCGGCGCGCGTGCACGGCGAGGTGATCGCGATGCCGGGCAAGCGCGGGGTGTTCGGCGAGGACGGGCGCGGCGAGGCCGGCGGCTTCGCGCACGTCCTCGTGGCTGTCCCGCAGGAAAGGCGCGACGGCTCGATCGAGCATCGGGCGCAGGTCCCGGAAGGCTGCCGGCGTGGTGTCAGGGGTGAGGAAGCCAGGGAAGTACCGCTCGGTGCGGTCGACCATCTCATCGGAGGCGTCGTAGGCCGTGAAGCCAACCAGTTCAACAAGGTCGGGCAGACGGGGAGGTTGCGATACGGCCGGAGGGTCATGGCCGCCGGGTGGGCGAGGATACCGGCCATATATGGCGACGGGGGCGGTGGCTTCGTCGACGCTGTTCTGTGGCCGACCAGCTCCCCCAGTTCCGACAAAGCGGTGACCTGCACCTTGGGATCGAGCGCCAGCAACCGCGCCAGGACCTCGGGACGGCTTCCGCCGTTCCCGAAACCCGTCCGGAGCGAACCCCGATCAGTCTCCGCCAGGACCACCTGGTAGGACGGCAAGTCAGGCTCGCGGGACGCCCTGGCTCTGGAGCTGCCGTGGTTCACGGGCCGAACCTGGACCGGACCTCTGACACGCCCGTCCGGGCAGTTGGAAGCCGTTGTCCTTCCGAGAGTGACGGCCGCGTTTGCGCTGGTCAGGCATAGGGTCGGTGTTCGGCGGCAGAGACGAGGCGTTGTGTCGTCTCTGCGGTGGAGGCGCCGGGATGCCGTCGGTAGGACCTCCTGGTGCGCTCAAGGTCTCGACGACCCCGAGCTGCGCCAAAGGCCCCGCCCTCATGCAGGCACGGACCGAAGACCGCCCGACCGAGCCGCCGCATTCGAACCCATGCTCACCAAGACCGGTCCGACAACGGCTTCTGAGGCCGGAAGGCCGGAGCGCAGCGACGGCCACACCCGCGCAGGCCGGAAGGCGTCAGCGGGCGGCCGGGTGGTGGTGGCGGGGCTGGGGGTGGGGGTGGGCGACGGCCGGGGCAGGTGTGTGCCAGGTGCGGGTGGCCAGGGCCGCCGCCGCGAGGGCGAGGGCGGCGAGGGCGGCACTGGCGGCGGGGAGGCCGGCCGTGGCGCCGAGCCAGCCGGCCAGCGGGTAGGCGAGCAGCCAGCAACCGTGCGACAGCGAGAACTGGGCGGCGAAGACGGCGGGCAGGTCGGCCGGCGGCACGGCGTCCCGCAGCAGGCGCCCGCCCGGAGTGAGGATCAGCGAGCCGGCCGCGCCGAACCCGGCCCACAGGGCGAGCAGCACGGGCCAGCGCCATCCGCCGCCGTCCGCCGTCCGCCCCGCCGCGGTGACCGCGGTCAGGACGGCGAGCAGGCCCGCCACGGCGAAGGCGGCGGGCAGCATCACCGACCGGTCGGCGACCCGGTCCAGCACCCTGGGCAGCAGCAGGGCGACCACCATCGACCCGCCGCCGCACGCGCCGAGCGCGAGCGGCACGTCACCGGCGGGGCGGCCGAGCTGGTCGCGGACGTAGACGACGGTGTTGACGATCACCGTCGCCCCGCCGGCGGCGACGGCGAGGTCCAGGGCGAGCAGGGCCCGCAGCCGCGGCACGGAGAGGAAGAGCCGGATCCCGGCCAGCGAGCGCGCCGACAGCGGCTGCGCCCCGATCGGCCCGGCCGTCGTACCACCGAGCCCACCCGGCAGGACCACCGAGACGACCAGGACCGCCGAGGCGAGGAAGCCGATCACCGTCCCCCAGAACAGCCAGCGGTAGCCGACCAGCGCCAGCAGTCCGGCGGCCAGGGCCGGGCTGACCAGGCTCTCGGTGTCATAGGCGAGGCGGGAGAGGGACAGCGCCCGGGTGTAGTCGCGCTCCTCGGGCAGGACCTCGGGGATGACCGACTGGAACGCCGGAGTGAAGATCGCCGAAGCCGCCTGCAGGACGAAGATCAGCAGATAGACCTGCCAGATCGACCCGACGAACGGCAGCCCGAGCGCCACCCCGGCGCGCGCCAGGTCGGCGGCGACCAGCAGGCGCCGGCGCGGGATCCGGTGCGCCAGCGCGGCCACCACCGGGGCGAGCCCCACGTAGGCGACCATCTTGATCGCCAGTGCGGTGCCCAGCACCGAGCCGGCGTCGGGCCCGGCGAGGTCGTAGGCGAGCAGGCCCAGCGCCACCGTGGCCAGGCCGGTGCCGACGAGGGCGACCACCTGGGCGGTGAACAGGTGCCGGTAGGTGCGGTTGCGGAGGACGGAGAGCATCGGGGGACTCCGTTCGGACTCGGCGCGGGCCGCGGCAACCCGTCCGGGGCGCCACCCCTTCAGAATAGGGCAACATGTGCATACCTGTGCACGTGTTTGGGACAAAAAACCGCCCCTTCCGGCACCGGACGGGGCGGCGGCCCGCAGGCGCGGCGAAGAGCGCTCAGTCGTGCGGAGGCAGCCCGCTGATCTGGTGGTCGGCCACGTTCAGCGCCTCGTGGACCAGTCGCCGCAGGTGCCCGTGCCGCAGCGTGTAGACCACCCGCCGGCCGTCCTTGCGGGTCGACACCAGCCCGGCCAGCCGCAGCTTGCCGAGGTGCTGGCTGACCGAGGGGCGCGCCGCACCGGCGGCCTCGGTCAGCGTCGTCACGTCCGCCTCGCCCTCGCTCAGCCGCTGGAGCAGCGCGAGCCGGGTGCGGTCGGCGAGCAGGGAGAGGATGCCGGCGGCCACGTCCAGCCGCTCGTCCGCGCCGGAATGCTGCGAGGCGTGTGCACCTGATATCTGGAGGCTCCCGCTCATGGCCTCATCGTAGAGGGCGCGCGACCACCGTTCACCCGCCCCGCCCCACGCGGTTCACGCCGCCTGCCGCCAACGCGCCCCCGCTGTTCACTGGCGCCCGTTTCCCCCACCCCGCCGCCTCCCGCCGTCAGAATGGGCCCGCCGGAGCCCGACCACCGCGCGCGCCCGCCGCGAACACCGCCGGGCCGTCCGGCGCGCCCCGGTCCACCGGCGCCAGACCCATCCGCGGAGGCGACCGTGTCCATGCTCGTCATCACGGGGACCTACCGGATCCTCGACAGCCAACCCGGCGGCGACACCGTCCACTTCACTCCGCAAAACCCCGGCTTCCGGCACGACGTGCCGGGCCGGCACCGCGTCACGCGCAACAGTCACGGCGGCGGCACCGTCCGGATGGACGCGATCGACGCGCTGGAGACGCACGACGAGGGCGCCGGCCCCGGCACCGTCCACCAGCCGCTCGACCTCGGCGCGCACGCGGCCCGCGACGCGCTGATCTCCTGGCTCGGCTTCACCGGCGTCGTCCAGAACGCCGACGAGAAGGTGACCGCCGCAACCCCGGAGACCGTGCCGGGATTCGTGCGGGCCGGCGGCGCCGACACCTTCGGCCGGGCCGTCTGCCTCGTCGGGCGCGGCCAGCCGCCCTCCGGCGCGAAGAGCGGCGACCGGATCACCGTCACCCGTGGACCTGCTGCGGCAGACCGCCAACCACCACCTGCTCGCGAGCGGGCTGGTCCACCCCACCCTCTACAGCAACCTGCCCGAGGTGCTGCGCGTCGACCTGGCCGCCGTCGCCCGGCAGGCCCGCGCCGCCAAGGCGCCCGGCAGCGTCCGGCAGCGTCCGGCAGCACGACCTCACCACCGACGGCGTCAGGGTGGACGACCTCGCCTCGATCACCGACCACCAGGTGCTGCTGCCCGAGCTGTTCCGCCGACTCGCCGACCACGTCCGGCTGTTCGGCCCGGCGCTGGACTGCTTCCCGGTATACCTGGCCGGCGAGGGGGAGCAGTTCCACGTGCCGGAGCGGGAGAAGGCGATCCGCGGCCTGCAGCACCTGGTCGAGGTCACCGGCGACACCGTCCGGATGACCCGGCCGATCGAGGAGGTCGTGCTCGTCGAGAAGTGACGCCCGCCCGCGCTCAGCCCTCCCGGAGGTCCGCGATCCGGCGGATCTTGCCCACCGAGCGCTCCAGGCTGTACGGGTCCACCACCTCGACGTCCACGCTCACGCCCACCCCGTCCTTGACGCCCCGCACGATCGCCGCGGCGGCCGCGTCCCGCTGCTCGGGAGCGGCGTCCGGGCGCGCCTCGACCCGCACCGTCATGTGGTCCAGCCGGCCCCGGCGGGTCAACCGGAGCTGGAAGTGCGGCGCCACGGCGGGCACCCGCAGCAGGACCTCCTCGATCTGGGTCGGGAAGACGTTGACCCCGCGCAGGATGATCATGTCGTCGCTGCGTCCCGTCACCCTGGCCATCCGGCGGAAGGCGGGACGGGCGGTGCCCGGCAGCAGGCGGGTGAGGTCGCGGGTGCGGTAGCGGATCACCGGCAGCGCCTCCTTGGTGAGCGAGGTGAAGACGAGTTCTCCGCTCTCGCCGTCCGCCAGCACCTCGTCCGTCAGCGGGTCGACCACCTCGGGGAGGAAGTGGTCCTCCCAGATGTGCAGGCCGTCCTTGGTCTCCACGCACTCCTGGGCGACGCCGGGCCCCATCACCTCGGAGAGGCCGTATATGTCGACGGCGTGCAGGTCCATCCGCCGCTCGATCTCGGCGCGCATCTCCTCCGTCCACGGCTCGGCGCCGAAGATGCCGACCCGCAGCGAGGTCGTGCGCGGGTCCACGCCCTGCCGGTCGAACTCGTCGAGCAGGGTGAGCAGGTAGGACGGGGTGACCATGATGATCTCGGGGCGGAGGTCCTGGATCAGCTGGACCTGGCGGGCCGTCATGCCGCCGGACGCCGGGACGACCGTGCAGCCGGCGCGCTCGGCGCCCGCGTGCGCGCCCAGCCCGCCGGTGAACAGGCCGTAGCCGTAGGCGATGTGCACGGTGTGGCCGGGCCGCCCGCCGGCCGCCCGGATCGAGCGGGCCACCACGTCGGCCCACACGTCGAGGTCGTGCTGGGTGTAGCCGACCACGGTGGGGCGGCCGGTGGTGCCGCTGGAGGCGTGGATCCGGCGGACCTCCTCCTTCGGGACGGCGAACATGCCGAAGGGGTAGGTGTCGCGCAGGTCGGCCTTGGTGGTGAAGGGGAAGCGGGCGAGGTCGGCCAGGGTGCGGCAGTCCTCGGGGGCGACGCCGGCCGCGTCGAACTTGCGGCGGTAGAGCTCGACGTTGTCGTAGGCGTGGCGCAGCGTGGAGCGCAGGTTCCGGAGCTGGTGCGCGCGCAGTTCCTCGCGGGTCATCCGCTCGCCGGCGTCCAGCAGTCCGTCCGGCGGCGCCTCGCCGAGACGCGCCGCGGTTCCGCCCGCGTCCGCCGCCGTTCCGCCGCTCATCGCGCCTCCCTCCGCCAATACCGACCGATCATTCGGTTGGCTTTCGACCTGGCCAAGTAATCCAGTACCCGAACCACCTGTCAAGGGTCGACGCGCGCCAACCCCTGTCCTTCGTCAGGGCCGATCTCTGCCGAACGGCAGATGGCGGCGGGCCGCCGATCGGGGAGGCTCGTCGACGTCACCCACCGACGTCACCCACCGACGTCACCCACCGACATCACCCACCGACCTCACCACCGTCCACCCACCGGCCGGAAGACAGAGCGCATGAGCCGACCCGACATCCACTCCCACGTCCGACCCGATGATCCACCCCACCTCGAACTGACCGACGTCAGCAAGGTCTACCGCGGCGGCAAACGCGCCGTCGACGGCCTCTCGCTGCGGCTCGGCCCCGGGCTGCTCGGCCTGCTCGGGCCGAACGGCGCGGGCAAGTCCTCGCTGATGCGGATCGTCGCCACCGTCACCCGGCCCACCGCCGGCCGGGTCACCTACCGGGGCGCCGACGTGCTCGCCCGACCCGAGCTGCTCCGGCGCGAACTCGGCTTCCTCCCGCAGGACTTCGGGGTCCATCCGCAGCTCACCGCGCGCGAGTTCCTCGGCTACCTGGCCGCCGCCAAGGGCCTCTCCGCCCGCTCCGCGCGGTCCAGGATCGAGGAGTTGCTCGCCCTGGTGAACCTGACCGAGGCGGTGCGGCGGCCGCTCGGCGCGTACTCCGGGGGCATGCTGCGCCGGGTCGGCATCGCCCAGGCGCTGCTCGGCGATCCGCGCGTCATCGTCGTCGACGAGCCGACCGCCGGGCTCGACCCGGAGGAGCGGGTGCGCTTCCGCAATCTGCTGAGCGCGCTCGCCGAGGACCGGGTGGTGCTGCTGTCCACCCACATCGTCTCGGACGTCGAATCGGTGGCCGGGGACATCGCGGTCGTCGCCGGCGGGCGGCTGCTGCGCCGGGGCAGCCCGGAGGAGCTGCTGGGCGGCCAGGCCGGCCGGGTCTGGGAGGTCCTGGTCGACCCGGGGGCGGTGGCCGCCGTGCAGGCGCGGTACGTGGTGAGCCGGATGGTGCGCACCGGCGACGGACGGATGCGGCTGCGGCTGCTCGCGGACGGCGCGCCGTCCGCCGACGCGGTGCCGGTCGCGCCGGACCTGGAGGACGCGTACCTCGGCCTGGTCCGGCCGGCCGCCGCCAACGACCGTCCGGAGGTGCGGCGATGACCGCGAACGCCCTCGCCGCCGCCCGTGCCGGGGTGCTCGCCCGTCCCTGGCGGCTCGCCCTCGGCGACTTCCGGGACCGGGTCCGCCGCCCCGCCTACGCGGTGACGCTGCTGGCCGCCGTCGGCCTCGGCCTGCTCGCCGTCCCGCCCGCCGACGGGCACTGGGCGATCCTCGCGCTGGGCCGCTACCGGGGCGAGTACAACAGCGCGTACGTCGGCACCGCGACCGCCCTGGCCGGCGCGCTCTGGCTCACCCTCGGCGGGTTCTACGTGGTGCGCAAGGGGCTCGGGCGCGACGAGGAGACCGGTGTCGGCCTGCTCCTCGCCGCGACGCCACTGCGGTCCGTCGAGCTGCTGCTCGCGAAGTTCCTCGGCAACCTGCTGGTCCTCGCGTCGATGCTCGGTGTGCTCGCGCTCACCGCGCCCGCGCTGCAACTGGTCCGGGGCGAGGACCGCTCGCTCGACCCGGTCGCCCTGCTGACGCCCTTCCTGGTGCTGACGCTGCCGCTGCTCGCGGCGACGGCCGCGCTGGCCGTGCTGTTCGAGACGGTGCCGCTGCTGCGCGGCGGGCTGGGCAACGTCGTCTGGTTCGCCTGTGCCCCGGCCCTGCTGATCGCCGGCGAGCGGCCCGGCGCCCCGCTCGGCGGGCTGGGCCTCGGCCCGGTGGCCGCCTCGCTGCGCGACACCCTGGCCGCGCGCGGGGTCGGCCTCGGGGGCGACGAGTTCAGCCTCGGCCTGACCAGGGTGGAGAGTTCGCTGGAGCCGTTCCGGTGGGACGGCGCGGGCCTGGGTGGCGGGTTCCTCGCCCAGCGGCTGCTGCTGGTGCTGCTCGCGGTGGCCCTCACCGCGTTGCCGGCGCTCTGGTTCGCCCGCTTCGATCCGGCGCGCGGTACATCGGGCGAGCGGCGGCCGCCGCTCGGCAGCGGTGTGGCCGGTGAGGCGGCGCCGGTGGCGGCCGCTCCCCCGGTGCTCCCGCTCGCCCCGCTCGCCCCCGGCTCCGCCGGGTCCGGGCGCGGACCGGGCTTCGGCCGCCTGCTGCTCGGGGAGGCGCGGATGCTGTTCGCCGACGCCTCGCGCTGGTGGTGGCTCGCCGCCGCCGGCCTGGTCGCGGCCGGCCTCGCCGTCCCGCCCGGCACCGG
Organism: Kitasatospora sp. NPDC097605; assembly: GCF_040302725.1. Taxonomy (NCBI): domain Bacteria; kingdom Bacillati; phylum Actinomycetota; class Actinomycetes; order Kitasatosporales; family Streptomycetaceae; genus Kitasatospora; species Kitasatospora sp. NPDC097605. The sequence continues at coordinate 129,063 of NZ_JBEOSF010000002.1, forward strand.
GGCGGGCGCGGTGCTGCCCGCCGCCTGGATCTGGCCGGTGCTGCTCTGGTCGCGGCTCGGCAGCCGCTCGGCCGAGTACGGTCTGGAGGCCCTGCTCGGCGCCTACCCGGCCGCCCGTGCCCGGCTGCTCGCCGAGTGGGCCGTCGGGGTCCTGCTCACCGCTCTGGCCGGCGCGGGCGTCCTGGTCCGCCTGGCGGCGGCCGGCGACACCGCAGGGGTGGCCGCCTGGTCGGCCGGCGCCCTGTTCATCCCCTCGCTGGCGCTCGCCCTCGGCACCCTCTCCCGCACCCACCGGCTCTTCCAGGCCCTCTACCTCCCGCTCTGGTACCTGGTGGTGAACCAGGTCGCCGGCGTCGACTTCATGGGCGCGGTCCGCCGCGCCGGGCATCCCGCCGGCCCGTCCCCGCTCCTCGTCACCGCCGTGGCCCTGGTCCTCCTCGCCGCCGCCGTCCTCACCGCCTCCGCCCGCCGTGCGCTGCGCGACTGACCGCCTGCCCGCGGCGGCGGCCCGGTTCACCAGTCGGCGGCGATCCGGTCGGCGACCGGGAAGTCGGCCTCGCACACGGGGCAGGTCGCGTGGCCGAAGACATGGGTCAGCACATGGGCGACCTCGCTCCGGCCGTCGGCGAGCGCGAGCTCATGGAGGCGCCGGCCGATGCCGTCCAGCTCGGCGGGGGCCGCGGGGCGCAGGGGGCGCGTCTCGACGTCGTCGTCGGAGAGCGCGTAGTCCTCGGCGGTCGAGAAGAACCCGCGCTCGCCGAGGGCGATGAACAGGTCGGCCTCACAGCCCGGGCAGGAGATCCGGTACTCCTCGGTGACGATCCCCCAGGCCAGGTCCTCGCTCCAGCCGTGAACGCCTTCGAAGCCCAGCATGGATTCCAGGAGATGGACGTAGTCGGCCGGGTTCACTGCGGCCCGCAGCTGCCGGTTCACCGCTTCCAGCAGGGTGGCGGTCTCCGCGGCGAACAGCGAACGGACGTCCCCCGCTCCGTGCTCCTGCCCGGTTCCGGCCACGATCGCGCCGGCCATGATCGCGCCGGCCAGGTGCACGGCCTGGACCTCCTGTTCCCGATCCCCGCACCGGGACCGCTCGGCCAGCCAGGGCAGGGCCGCGAAGCTGGCCGGGTAGACGCTGCCCTGGTGGCACAGCGCCGACCACAGGTCGTTCCAGAGTTCGGCGGTCGGGGCCGAGGCGATCCGGTCCAGCAGGTCCGGGATGTCGTCGGCGGAGCCGTAGGCATGGCTGAGGCGGGACCAGTCCGTCATACCCGGATCCAACCATGCCGGGAACGGCCCATGAGGATGGTGCTACCGTCACTAGCACCATGTTGCTGAAGCTGGAGGTCGGGGACGCGCGGCCGTTGCACGAGCAGGTCGCGGGGGCGATTCGACGGGCCGTCGGGGAAGGGGAGGTCGCGCCCGGGGAACGGTTGCCGCCGGCACGGGAGTTGGCGGCCGCGCTCGGGGTGAACGCCAACACGGTACTGCGGGCGCTGCGGGCGCTGCGCGACGAAGGGGTGCTGGAGTTCCGCCGGGGGCGCGGCGTCACGGTCCGGCAGGGTGCCGACCGGCGCGCCGAACTCCTGGACGCGATACGGCGGCTGGTCGCGGACGCGGCACACGCGGGCTTCGGCCGGGAGGAAGTCGTCGAGATGATCAGGGGACTGGAGTGAGCAAGGGTTCGCGGTCGGACGGTCGGCGCGGCAGGGAAGTGGCGTGCTGGGCCGTCGGGGTGTCCGGGGTGCTCGTGCTGCTGCTCGGACTGCCCTGGGCGGCCCGGACCCGGCTGCCGGAGCCCGTGGCCACGCACTGGAGCGGAACACACCCGGACGGTTCGACGTCGCTGACGGCGGCGGCCCTGTTCCCCGCCGGCATGTGGGCGGCGGCGGCCGCCGCCGGAGCCGTCGCCCGGTGCCGCGGCGGGGAGCAGGCGCGGCTCTGGGCGGCGGCCGGACTGGCCTTCTGGGGCGTGCTGCTGACGGGTGCCCAGGGGTCGATCGTCTCGGCCAACCTGGACCGCCCCACCTGGCAGGAGGCCCGCCCGCTGGGCGCCGAGGTCGCGCTGGCCCTGGCGGCGGCGGCCGGGGCCGGGCTGGTGGCCTGGCGGCTCGCCCGCCGGGCCGGAGCGGAGCCGCGCGCCGCCACCGCCGCCGGCGGACCACGGCTCGAACTCCCCGACGGGCAGCGCGCCGTCTGGCTCTCCCGCACGGCCAATCCCTGGCTGGGCCTGCTGGCCGCAGTGGCCGGCCTGGGCGCGGCAGGATCGGCGCTGGCCGGATTCGCCGGGCTGGGCGCTCCGGCCTGGGCGCTCGCCGCCCCGCTGGGGGTCGTCGCGCTGGCGGGAGCCGGCTGCTCGTCGGTACAGGCCCGGGTCACCGAGCGGGGCCTCACCGTGGCATTCGGCCCGCTCGGCCTGCCGGCCCGGCACTGGGCACCGGAGGAGATCGCCTCGGCCCGGTCCGAACAGCGCACGCCCGCCCAAGTCGGCGGCTGGGGCTACCGGTTGAGCGGCCTGGGCACCACGGTGATGCTACGCCGCGGCGAGTGCCTGGTGATCCACCCCCACCAGGGCACCGACTTCGCGGTGAGCGTGGACGACGCCGAACGCGGCGCCGCCCTGCTGAACGCCCTAGCCACCCACCGGCCCCCGGGCGAGCACACCACACCTGCCCCCGACTGAGGCGGATACGGGTCTCCGCAACACCCCGCCCCCGTCCGGACCCGGCCCTGCACACCCGAACGCTCCAGCCGCTCCAGTCGCTCCGGCCCGGGCCCCGCACCACCCTCGCCGCCTCGGGCTCCGCCCCGGCGGCTCCGCGCTCGACCGCCACCCCCACGAGAGGGCGCACGCCTGCCGCACGGGAAGTCGGCCGCTCCGGCTTCCCACGCATGGGCGGACGCAGGGGGCACTGGTCCCAGCCGGAGACCAGCGCGGGAAATCGGCCACCTGGGCGGGGTGTCGTTCGCGGCTCCCGGCGCGCCGTCGGTAGCGGGGTGCCGGTGGGCCCGCGCCGCAAACGCATCGACCGGCTCCACGCCCGTATCCGTGGCGGCGATGGTCCTGCGGGATTCGTCCCCGGGCAGCCCTGACCATGACCCGCTCGCGCTCCTGTGGCGCAGGAAGTCGGATCCGCCGACTTCCCACGCCACAGGGGCAGGCCGTGGTGTCAGCCTCGGCGCTTGGGGCGGCCGCGGCGGGCGGGTGAGCCGGTGGAGGAGGAACCGGAGCCGCCGCGGGGGCGGCTGCCGCCGGTTCGGTTGCCGGTGGCCTTGCCGGCGCCCTTCGGTGCGGCGCCCTTGCCGGGGCCGCCCTGCTGCTTCGCCTTCGCCGGGGTCGCGGGCGCGGCGGGGGCCTGGCCCCGGCCGCGGGAGCTGTTGACCGTGCGGCCTCGGACGATGCCGATGAACTCCTCGACCAGGTCGGTGGTCCGCTCCTCCAGCCAGGACAGCGCGACCCGGGACTGCGGGGCGTCGGTCATCGGCCGGTAGGTGAGGTCGCGCCGGTGGTGCAGGCGGGCCAGCGACTGCGGGACGAGCAGCACGCCGACCCCGGCCGCGACCAGCTCGATCGCGTCCGCCGTGGTCGCCGGGCGCTCGATGGCGGGCCGGCCCGGAAGCCGCTCCCACTCCAGCGTGTCGTCGAGCGGGTGGAAGACCACGTCCTCGGCGAGGTCCTCCAGGGTGACCTCCTCGGCCGCCGCCAGCCAGTGGTCCTTCGGGAACACCACCACCGTCGTCTCGGTGTACAGCGGGATGGCGCTCAGACCGGTCCGGTCGACCGGCAGCCGCACCAGTCCCGCGTCCGCGTCGCCGGCCCGCAGCGCCGGTTCACCGGCGGCGGCGTCCACCGCGACCAGGGCGAGCGGAACGTCCGGCAGCCGCTCCGACCAGACGCGCGCCCACTTGCCCGGGGTCACGCCCGGGACGTAGGCCAGCCGGAACGAGGGTGTCACCTGCATCTCTGTCACCCGACCAAGGCTACCGACCGTGACGGCGGGCGTCGGCCGCTCGCTTACCCTGGTGACCATGACATCGCTCAAGCAGAAGACCACGCAGACCATGAAGCCGGCGACGGCGGCGAAGAAGCTCGGGGTCTACCTCGGCGCCACCCCCGCCGACTTCCAGTCGGGCGTGATCTCCCGCGAGGAGCTCACCGCCCTGCAGACCGAGCCGCCGCAGTGGCTGCAGGACCTGCGCCGCAACGGCCCGCACCCGCGCTCCGTGGTGGCCGCGCGCCTCGGCGTCTCGGCGTCCGGCCTGGCGCGCGGCGGCGTCACCGAGGCGCTCACCACCGACGAGATCGAGGCGCTGCGCGAGGAGAACCCGGAGTGGCTCCGGCGCGAGCGCACGATCCAGTCGGAGGTCCGCAAGGAGAGCGTGCGGGTCAAGGAGAAGCACGAGAAGGAGGAGAAGCGGCGCAAGCAGGCCGCCGCCGCGGCCGAGCGCGAGCAGGCCCGCTGACCTGCGGCGTTACCGCTTCTTCGAACACGCGTCCCGTTCGGCCCCCCGGCGTTCCCGCCGGGGGGCCGTCGTCTCTCCGGGGCCGGGTCCACGGCCGGGGCCGGTCGGGTGGTGGTGCGGGGCCGGTCGGGTGACCCGTCCGACGTGTCGGCGGTGGAACGGCGCCCCCGGCGTGCGTCGGTGGGAACGCGCCGCTCCCGAGCGGCCTACGCCCCTGTCCCCGGACCTGAGAGCCGCCGATGCCCCCCACCGCGCACCTGCGCCGCCTGCTTCCCACCGCCGTCTGCACGCTGGCCGCCGCCGTCCTCGCCGCCCCCGCGGCACACGCCGCGCCACCGGGTCAGGGGGGTGGGGCGGGCACCGGTCGGGGGGCCGCCGTCGACTGGGACCGGGTCGCCGCCTGCGAGAGCAGCGGGAACTGGCACGTCAACACCGGCAACGGCTACTTCGGCGGCCTCCAGTTCGACCAGCCGACCTGGCGGGCGAACGGCGGCCTCGCCTACGCGCCGCGCGCCGACCTGGCCAGCCGCGAGCAGCAGATCGCCGTCGCCGACACGCTCGCCCAGCGGCGCGGGCTCAGCCCGTGGCCGGTCTGCGGCACCCGCGCCGCCCGCACCAACGAGCGGCCGCCGGTCAAGACCCGGCCGCCGGTCCGCAACGAGGCGCCCGCCGTCAAGAAGGCGCCGGTCACCAAGGAGGCGCCCGTCGACGACGAGGAGACCACGGCCACGACGCCCGCCGCGCCCCCGCCGACCGGCGGGGCCGACGGCGCCGGCACCTGGACGGTACGCCCGGACGACACCCTGGAGAACATCGCCGACCAGCTGGGGATCCCCGGCGGCTGGCCCGCCCTCTACGAGCGCAACCGCGCCCTGGTCGGCGAGGACCCGGACCTCATCCAGCCCGGCCAGGAACTGGTCCTGCCGCTCTGACACCGCCCCGCCCCGGGTCGCGGACTCCCTCAGCCCACCGTGGGCCGCCAGGGACCGCGCTCGGGGCGGGCCTCCGTGGTCGAGCCGTCCGGCCAGGGCGGCATGGTGACGGCGACGATCCGCAACGGGCCCGGGCTGTCCTCGTCGGCACGGAACTGGAAGGCCGTCCCCAGCGGCACCGAGACCGCCGTCCCCACCCGCAGCACGTCCACGCTCTCCCGGCCGGACTGCCGCCGCCAGATCCGCCCGCTGCCGCCCGTGACGTGCCAGAGCTCCTGCACGGTGCGGTGCGACACCGCCCGGGTCACCTCCCCGGGGGCGAGTTCGAAGACGGCCTGGCTGCCGAGCCCGTCCAGCACCAGCAGCGGCCGGACGAGGGCCCCGTCCGGGGCGGGGACGACCGGCGCGTCCCCGGTCTGCGCGGTGCGGAACGGCTGCTCACCCATGCGGACCGGCCCCTCTCGGCTCCGGCAGGCCCCCACCCGCCCCTCCCCGCCGATGGGACCACACCCCCGCCCCTCCCGCCAGAGCGCCGGGCGGGCCGCCGGTCGCGGCCGCCGGGGCTGCGGCGGCCGGGGCTGCGGCGGCCGGGGCTGCGGCGGCCGGACGGGTGGCCGGCTGGGCGGTGAGGAAGACGGCCTCCATCAGCCGCCGGCGCCGGGTCTTCCGGACGGCCGCGATCCGCCCGCCCCGGTGCGGGCCCTCCCCCGCGCCCTCCCGCACCGGGGGGTAGGGGGCGACCTTGCCGAGCCGGCCCGGCGCCGGCTCCGTCCGGCCCTTGTGGGTGTCGCCGACCGTCATCACCACGGCCGTGTCCGGGCCGCCGCCGAGACCGGCGCGGCGTACCGCCGCTGTCGTCCGCCGCGAGGTGATCGTCGAGCCGATCGGCCCGCCCACCGGCCTGGACGGCGCGCTCGCCGCCGCCCGGGCGGAGATCGGCGGCATCCTCCAGGGCCACGCCCCCGACCAGCCGGCCGTCCGTCCTGGTCGACCGCTCCACCGGGCGACCGCCGAGAGCCTGCGGGAAGGCGTCAGCGTGTGAGCCCGTCCACCGCCCAGGGCCGGACGAAGGGGCGGTTGAGGTGCGCCGTGGCGAGCACGGCGCCGGTGCGGCGGGCGTCGTCGAGGAGCTGCTCGCGGCTGCGGCGGGCCGTCGCGGGATCGGCCTCATAGGCGTAGCGCACGGCCGGCGAGGCCAGCTGGACGGCGTGGACCAGCACGTCCCCGGTCACCAGCAGCCGCTCGCCGCCGCCCTCGACCAGCACCGACTGGTGGCCCGGCGTGTGTCCGGGGGTCGGCAGCAGGGTGACCGCGCCGCCGGGGCGGCCGTGGCCGGCGAGCACCGTCCGGCCGTCGACCTCGTACAGCCGCCCGGCGCGCAGCAGCGGCTCGACGACATAGGTGCGCGCCGTCCTGGTCGGCCCCAGCGCCGCGACCTCGGCGTGCTGCACCAGGTAGCGGGCGTTCGGGAACACCGGTACGCCCTCGGGGGTGACCGACCAGCCGTAGTGGTCCTCGTGCAGATGGGTCAGGACCACCGCCTCGACGTCCGCCGGGGCGATCCCGGCCCGTTCGAGCACGGCGGGCAGCTCGCCGGGGACGGGCGCCCAGCCGGAGGCGGGGCTGCCGACCGGGCCGATGCCGGTGTCCACCAGGGTGACCCGGCCGCCGGGGCGGCGGACGGCGTAGCAGCGGAAGTCCAGCTCCCAGGTGTCGCCGGCGCCGAAGGCCGCCGGGTCGAGGCGCCGGGCGTGCTCCCAGTCGGCGGCCGTCGCGTCGGGGAAGGCGGCCTGCCGGGTGCCCGGGAAGGGCCGTGCGCGTCGAGCAGCGCCAGCACCTCGTAGCGGCCGAACCGCCGAACGGCGACGGCGGCCCCGGCGGACGGCGTCGCGGCGGCCGTCGCGGCGGCCGTGGTGGCGGCGAGCGGGCCGAGCGCCGCCGCGCCGGCGAGGGCGAGCGCCCCGCGCAGCACGGTGCGGCGGCCGGGCGCGGCGGAGGGAGCGGCGGAGGGAGCGGCGGAGGGAAGGGTCGGATCGTTCACCGGTACTCCTCTGGCAGGGCACGGGGGCCGACGGGCCGGGCCGGCGCCCCGACCCCCGTCCGGGGCGCCGGCCACCCCCACCTTCCCGCCGCGCCCGCCCCCACGGATTGTCGTTTCTTGTGCGATCCGCTCCCGCCCGGGCGAGCCGCCGATAATCGCTTGCCATCCGCGGACCGCCGTGGTTGCAATGTCCGGCATGATCACGGGCCTCGCCGCCCCGCGGTCCGGGCCCGTCACCACCGACTCGCCACACGGGAGACGCCGACGCATGAGCACGTCACCATCGCGACCTGAGCCTGAGCGGACCGACGGCGCGCCCGTCCGGATCGGTGCCCTCGTCCCGCTCACCCGGCCCGGCTGGGCCGAGGCGGGCCGGCACCTGCTCGCCGGACTCGAACTGGGCGCCGCCGAGGTGAACGAGGCCGGCGGGATCGCCGGGCGGCCGCTCGAACTGGTGGTGCGGGACACCGCGGCCGATCCCCGGCGGGCCGAGGCGGCCGTCGACGAACTGGCCGACCTGGGGGTGGCCGCGCTGGCCGGCGAGTACCACAGCGTCGTCGCCCGCACCGCCGCCGCCAGGGCCGACGCCCTCGGCCTGCCGTTCCTCTGCTCGTCGGCGGTCCTGGACGCGCTCACCGACGCACCGACGGACCGGGTCGCCCGCCTCGCCCCGGCGCAGTCCCACGGCTGGCGGACCTACGCGGACTTCCTGCTCGCCGCGGGCCACCGCCGGATCGCCGTGGCGACCGAGCCCAGCGTCTACTGGGCGTCCGGGGCCGGCATCCTGCGGGAGCACCTCGCCCCGCACGGCGGCACCGTCGTCGAACTCGACGCGCGGGCCCTGGCCCCCGCCGCCCTGGGCGACTCCCTCGTCGACAGCGGTGCGACGGCCCTCCTCCTGCTGGTCGGGCACCCCGAGCCGGCCGTGCCGATCGTCCGGTCCGTCCGCCGCGACCCGCGCCTCGCCGGGCTGCTGATCGGCGCGCCGGCCGGGCAGCCGGAGTTCCCCGAGTGGCGGACGCTGCTGGGCGGGGACGGCGCCGCGATCCCGTTCCTGCGCTACCTGCCCGAGCACCTCGGGCCGCTCGGCGCCCGCGTCGGGGCGGCCCTGCGCGAGCGGCTGGCGGAGGCGCCGTCCTTCGTCGCCTTCGAGGGCTACGACACGGTCACCGTCCTCGCCGAGGCGCTGCGCTCCCCCGGCGGCGTGGACTGGGAGCGGGTCGCCGTGGAGGGTACCCGGGGGCCGATCCGGTTCTCCCGCACGCCGGGCGTCGGCGTCCTGCAGTGGGTGTGGCCGCCGGTCCAGGTCGTCGACCGCGATCCGGCGGACCTCGGCAACTTCCGGGTCCTGCACACCGGTTGAACGGGGGCGCGGCCGGCGACAGCGGGTGGGCGCGCGGGTAGGGTGCGGGCATGGCGGTGGAGCGTACGTGCCTGCTGGACGGGGACGACCTGTACGTCGCCGACGTGTCCTGCCTCGACCCGCCGCACGGGTGGACGGAGGTGCGGCCGGCGCCGGTGTTCGGGCTGGTGCTGGTGCGGCGCGGGATGTTCCAGGGGCGCGCGGACGGGGTCGAGCAGGTGCTGGACCCGGCCTGCGTGTACGTCGAACGGATGGGCTGCGAGCAGCAGTTCGCACATCCGTGCGGTGGTGACGTCTACACCGAGCTGGTGCTCTCCGAGCCGCAGGTGGCCGAACTGCTCGGCGGCGACCCGGAGGTGCCGCAGGGGATGGCGTTCACCACGCCCGGGACGGCGATGGCCCACCGGCTGCTCGTCGCCCGGGCGCGCGACGGCGCGGACTCCTTCGAACTCGCCGAACGCACCCTGGCGTTGGCGGGCGAGGTGCTGTCGGTGCTGGCTTCGGCGGCCAGGATCGAGAGCGGCCGGCCGGCCCGGGACGCCGAGCGGCGGCGGCTGGTGGACGCCGCGCGGGCGGCCCTGGCGGCCGACCTCGGGCTCGGGCTCGACCAGCTCGGACGGGCGGTCGGCTGCTCGCCGTACCACCTGAGCCGGATCTTCCGGGCGGCCACCGGCGAGGGGATCGCCCGCTACCGCAACCGGCTGCGGGTCACCCTCGCACTGGAGCGACTGACCGAGGGGGAGACGCGACTTGCCGCGCTGGCCCAGGAGTTGGGCTTCACCGACCAGGCCCATCTGACCCGGGTGGTGCACCGGACCGCCGGCCTGCCGCCCGGCCGCCTGCGCGCGCTCCTCGGCCCGGCCGGCCGGGGCGCCGACGGACGGGCGTAGGCTGGGCGGGTGCCCTCCCTCTCCGCGCTGCACGACCGGGCGGTGCTCGCCGACCGGTTCGGCCGCGACCCTGAGCTGCACCTCTTCGAACTCGGCGACCTGGACGAGCCGTTCTGGTCGCACACCGCCTGGTACACCGCCTCGGCGGACGGCCCGGTGGCGCTGCTGTACGCGGTCGGGGAGGTGCCCACCCTGCTCGGCCTGGCCCGGCCCGAACGGGCCGACGCGCTGGCCGGGTTGCTGCGGGCGATGCGTCCGGTGCTGCCGCGCCGGCTGCTCGCCCACCTCACCCCCGGCGGGGTCGACGCCCTCGCACCGGACTACCGCGCCGAGCACCGGACGGCGATGCTGCGGATGGCGCTCACCGACCGCGCCGCCCTCGCACCCCACCTCGGGCGCGGCGTCGGGCCGCTCACCCCGGGGGACCTGCCGGACCTGCTCGCCCTGTTCGCCGCCGGGTACCCGGGCAACTGGTTCGACGAGCGGATGCTGACCACCGGCCCGTACGTCGGGATCCGGGACGACGCGGGCCGGCTGATCGCGGCGGCCGGCGTGCACGTCTCCTCGCCCGGCCGCCGAGTGGCGGTGATCGGCAACGTCACCACCCACCCCGACACCCGCGGCCGAGGCCTCGCCGCCGCCTGCACGGCCCACCTCTGCCACCTCCTCGCCGCCCGCGGCACCACCCACATCGGCCTCAACGTCCGCGCCGACCACCCCACCGCCCTCCCCCTCTACCGCCGCCTCGGCTTCACCACCGTCACCCCCTACGACGAAGCCGTCCTCACGGCGGCCTGACGAACAGAAGCCGACCCGCCGACCGCACAGCCGGAGGAAGCCCGCCCCGGATCGGGAAGTCGGACCCGCCGGCTTCTCGCGCCCCGGGCGGGCGAGGGCGCACGGCGTGGGCCGGAGCGGGAAGTCGGGCAGGCCGACTTCCCGCTCCCCGCGCGGGTGGGCAGGGCGTCGGTGGGTGGGGTCAGCGGGTGACGGGCCAGGTGAGGGCGGTGGTGAGGTGGGGGCGGAGGGCGGGGTCGAGGACGGCGGGGGTGGGGTCGGTGGCGGTGGCGGTGAGGGTGTGGGGGCGGCCGGGCGGGCCGGGGAGGGGGACGGTGGCCAGGCTGACCGCCGTACGGCCGCGCAGCTGCGGGAGTTCGCGGCCGTCCACCGACCAGGTGAGGATGGTGCCGGCGACCGGGAGGTCGACGGTGAGGCGGTCGGCGCGGGTGAGCGGGGTGCCGGCCGGGGTGGGACTGGTGAGCGGGACGGCGTGCCGGTAGAATCCGGCGATCATCGCCTCCCGCCCGGGCAGGTTGAACTCCCGGCCCAGCGAGCGCATGATCGAGTTCCCGGTGGGCCGGTACAGCCCCTTGGGGTAGTACCCGCCGCCCTCGTAACTGCCGACCACTCCCCCGTCGGGCGAGGTGCGGCCGAGCCAGCGGTACCACTTGGCGTGGTCGCGGGCGAGCCGGTCGGCGGTTGACATGCTGATGTTGGGCTCGTCCGGCTCGCCCAGCTCGGCCGGGTAGACGTCGTCCCCGTCGTAGAAGTACTCGTCGGCGAGCTTGCCCAGCGAGTGGCCGGTCTCGTGCACGGCGATCTGGCCGGCCCTCGGGTTGCCGCCCGCCACGGTGGCGATGCCGTCGTAGCCGAGCGGGGAGGCGACGTTGTAGCCGGCGCCGCCGTACTTCGCGGTGTTGGCGACGACGAGCACCAGGTCGGCCTGCGGGGCCTTGGCGGCGTAGGTCTCGACGGCCTTGGTGTCGACGCAGAGCAGGCGTTCGATGTCCTCGCACCAGAAGTAGGAGCCGAGGGCGGTGTCGCGGACGGTGTCGCGGTCCGGGTCGCCGGTGATGCCGGACTCGGCGGAGACGGTGGCGACCGCCCAGACGTTGAACAGGCCCCGGTAGGTGGCGTAGGGCTCGACGGCGCTCAGCTCCTGCCACTTGGCGGCGGCGTCGGCGCGGAACTTCCCCTGCTCGGCGGCGGTGTAGCCGTCCCCGATGACGACGACGTCGACCTTGCCGGCCGGATCGCCGCCGCGCTGGATCGACGTGACCTCGCCGTCCCCGGGGACGGGTGCGAGTCCGGGCCGCCCGCCGGCCAGGTACGGGGAGGCGGCGGGCGCGGTGGCCCGGCCGATCGAGCCGTCCTCCCCGAACACCTCGACGCCGTGCCGGGTGGCCGGCGGAGCGGCCGCGCCGGCCGGGGCGCTGCCGAGGGCGACGAGTGCGAGGGCACCGGTCAGGGCGATCGAGCCGAACCTGCGATGGCGCACGGGAATTGCTCCTCTACGAACGGCGGGACGGCGGGACGGGTCCGCCATGTTAGGCAGCTGACGACCCGTCGGCACAACCCCTCAGCCGACGTGCACCCGCGGACGGCGGGAGCGGTCCGGTTCGGCCTCGCGGAGGACTTCGCGGGTGACGGGCGCGACCTCGCCCTGGCCGAACAGGAAGAAGCGCAGGAACTGGGCGAACGGGTTGCCCTCGGTCCACTCGAAGTAGATGTGCGGCTGCTGGCCGGTGCGGTCGCGGACGGTGAGGAGCAGCGCGGCCAGCGCGTTGGGCACGCTGGAGCTCTCCAGGCTGAGCACCCGGTAGCGGCCGTGCAGGACCTCGCCGTGCACGGTGAGCACCGCCTCGAACTCGGACGGGTCACGGACCGTCACCTCGACGAAGACCAGGTCGTCCTCGGCGGGGATGTCGTTGTCGGCGCGGATCTGGTGCTTCTTGGCCTGGTACTCGGTGAGCTCCCGGCTCTTCGGCTCGTTGGCGATCAGCCGCAGCGGCCGGTGGGTGTAGTCGCGCACGAAGCGCTCGGCGGCCTCGTCGAAGACGATGTCGGTGACCCGCAGTTCGAAGGCGCGCTTGAGGCGGGAGAGGAAGGAGACGAGCATGATGGCCGCGATGAAGCACGCGCCGATCTTCACGCCGTCCGGGCGTTCGGCGATGTTGAGGGCCGTGGTGTAGAGGAAGACGCCCGCGATGACCGCGAAGCCGATGGTCCAGCCGTGCTGGCGGGCGGCGCGGGCGGCGATGGTGACGGCGATGGCGGCGGAGCTGATCAGCACCAGGACGCCGGTGGCGTAGGCGCCCCCCTGCGCGTCCACGCTGGCGTCGAAGATCCAGGTGACCAGGAAGGCGATCAGGGTGAGCACGATGACCATCGGCCGCACCGCCTTCGCCCAGTGCGGGGCCATGCCGTAGCGGGGCAGGTAGCGGGGCAGCAGGTTGAGCATGCCGGCCATCGCGGAGGCGCCGGCGAACCAGAGGATGGCGATGGTGGAGAGGTCATAGACGCTGCCGAAGGTGTTGCCGAGGTACTCGTGGGCCAGGTAGGCGAGCGCGCGGCCGTTGGCCTGGCCGCCCTTCTCGAAGGCCTCCTCGGGGATCAGCAGGGTGGTGATGATGCTGGTGGTGATCAGGAAGACGCTCATGATCAGGGCGGCGGTGGTGAGCAGTTTGCGGGCGCCGCGGATCCGGCCGGTGGGGCGTTCCTCGGTGTCGTCCGGGTCGCCCTCGATGTGCGGCATGACGGCGACGCCGGTCTCGAAGCCGGAGAGGCCGAGCGCCAGCTTCGGGAAGACCACCAGGGCGACGCCGATCATCGCGAACGCGTTGCCGTGCTCGGCGGTGAGCGCGTCCGCCCAGTCCCCGACCACGTGCGGGGACCGGAGGACCTGGTAGAAGCCGGTGACGACGACCACCACGTTGAGCGAGAGGTAGATCGCGACCAGGAAGACCGCCAGCCCGATCGCCTCGCTGAAGCCCTTGAGGAAGACGCCGCCGAGCAGGGCGATCAGCACCAGGGTGATGAGGACCTGCCGGCCGGCCAGGGCGCTGTTCAGGTGCGGGTTCTCGACCAGGTGGGCGGTGGCGTCGGCGGCGGACAGGGTGATGGTGATCATGAAGTCGGTGGCGGCGAAACCCAGCAGGGCGAGGACGAAGAGCTTGCCCTGCCAGAACGAGAGCAGCCGTTCCAGCATCGCGATCGAGCCCTGGCCGTGCGGGCTCTCGACGGCCACCCGGCGGTAGACGGGCAGGGCGCCGCAGAGGGTGACGACGACCAGCACGACGGTGGCGACCGGGGAGAGCAGGCCGGCCGCGAGGGCGGCGATGCCGGGCTGGTAGCCGAGGGTGGAGAAGTAGTCGAGGCCGGTCAGGCACATCACCCGCCACCAGGGGCGGCCCTGTTCGGCGGGGAGCTGGGCGTGCGGGCCGGGGTGCTGTTTGGCCATGTCGGAGAGGCCTTCGAGCAGCCAGGCCCGGAACCGCCGGCCGCGTCCCGGGGCGCTTGCGCCCGGGCCCTCCGTCCCCGAGGAAGCCACCCTGCACCCCTTGTCCACGGTCCCGAAAGCCGTCCGGCCGGGGGCGGGGCGGCAGGGCGACAGGCTATGCGACCGGGCCGCCGACCTGCGGGAACGCCTCGGTGGTGTCCCCTCATCGGGCCAGTGCGACGGTGAGGCGGGAGCCCCGGACGCGCGGGAGCCTCCGGAACCGGGTGGTTCCGGAGGCTCCCGCGGTCGGCGGGCCGGCCGTCGGCGAAGGTGGGCCGGCCGTCAGCGGAAGGTGCGCAGCCGCAGGCTGTTGCCGACCACGAAGACCGAGGAGAAGGCCATCGCCGCGCCGGCGATCATCGGGTTGAGCAGGCCGGCGGCGGCCAGCGGCAGGGCGGCGACGTTGTAGCCGAAGGCCCAGAACAGGTTGCTCCTGATGGTGCCGAGGGTCTTGCGGGAGAGCCGGATGGCGTCGGCGGCCGAGCGCAGGTCGCCCCGGACCAGGGTGAGGTCGGCGGCCTCGATGGCGGCGTCGGTGCCGGTGCCCATGGCGAGGCCGAGGTCGGCCTGGGCGAGCGCGGCGGCGTCGTTGACGCCGTCACCGACCATCGCGACGACCTTGCCCTCGCCCTGCAGCCGCTGGACGACGGCGACCTTGTCCTGCGGCAGCACCTCGGCGATCACGTCCTCGGCCGGGATGCCGACCTCGGCGGCGACCGCCTCGGCGACGAGCCGGTTGTCGCCGGTGAGCAGGACCGGGGTGAGCCCGAGGGCGCGCAGTTCGGCGATCGCCTCGGCGCTGGTGGGCTTGACCGCGTCGGCGACCTCCAGCACGGCCCGTGCCTCGCCGTCCCAGCCGACCGCGACGGCGGTGCGGCCGCCGGCCTCGGCGGCGCGCTTGGCCTCGGCCAGCGCGGCGGGCAGGTGCTGCGACCACTCGGCGAGCAGCGACTCGCGGCCGGCGATCACCGCGTGGCCGTCCACCACACCCTGGACACCGAGGCCGGGGACGTTCTCGAAGCCCTCGACGGCGGGCAGCGGGCCGAGCCGCTCGGCGGCCGCGGCGGCGATGGCGGCGGCGATCGGGTGCTCGGAGGCGTGCTCGACGGCCCCGGCCAGCCGCAGCGCCTCCTCCTCGGTGACGCCCGCGGCGGTGCGCACGGCGAGCAGGGTCATCCGGCCGGTGGTGACGGTGCCGGTCTTGTCCAGGACGACGGTGTCGACCCGGCGGGTGTTCTCCAGCACCTCGGGGCCCTTGATGAGGACGCCGAGCTGGGCGCCGCGGCCGGTGCCGACCATCAGGGCGGTCGGGGTGGCCAGGCCGAGGGCGCAGGGGCAGGCGATGATCAGCACGGCGACGGCGGCGGTGAAGGCGGCGGTCCAGCCCTCACCGGTGCCGAGCCAGTAGCCGAGGGTGGCCAGGGCCAGGGTGATGACGATGGGCACGAAGACGGCGGAGATCCGGTCGGCGAGCCGCTGGGCGGCGGCCTTGCCGCTCTGGGCGTCCTCGACCAGCTTGGCCATCCGGGAGAGCTGGGTGTCGGCGCCGACCCGGGTGGCCCGCACGACCAGGCGGCCGCCGGCGTTGACGGTGGCACCGGTGACGGCGTCGCCGGTGCCGACCTCGACGGGTACGGACTCGCCGGTGAGCATCGAGGCGTCGACGGCGGAGGCGCCCTCGACCACCACGCCGTCGGTGGCGATCTTCTCGCCGGGGCGGACCACGAACAGCTCGCCGACGGTGAGCTCGGCGACCGGGACGCGGACCTCGGCGCCGCCGCGCAGCACGGTGACGTCCTTGGCGCCGAGTTCCAGCAGCGCCTTGAGCGCGGCGCCCGCGGTGCGCTTGGAGCGGGCCTCGAAGTAGCGGCCGGCCAGGATGA
The DNA here is from genome assembly GCF_040302725.1 of Kitasatospora sp. NPDC097605. Classification (NCBI taxonomy): domain Bacteria; kingdom Bacillati; phylum Actinomycetota; class Actinomycetes; order Kitasatosporales; family Streptomycetaceae; genus Kitasatospora; species Kitasatospora sp. NPDC097605. Next base: position 144,912 of record NZ_JBEOSF010000002.1, read on the forward strand.
AGGCGGTGACGCCGGCGGCGGCCTCCAGGTAGATGTTGGACGAGCCGTCGGAGCGGGCGATGGTGAACTCGAAGCCGTGCCGCATGCCGGGCATCCCGGCGTGGCCGAGGAACAGCGCCCACAGCGACCAGAGGAACGCGGCGCCGGTGCCGAGCGAGACCAGGGTGTCCATGGTCGCGGCGCCGTGCCGGGCGTTGGTCCAGGCGGCCTTGTGGAAGGGCCAGGCGGCGTAGGTGACGACGGGGGCGGCGAGGGTGAGCGAGAGCCACTGCCAGTTGTCGAACTGGAGGGCGGGCACCATCGCCATCGCGATGACCGGGACGGCCAGGGCGAGCGCGGTGATCAGCCGCTGCCGCAGCGGGGCGAGTTCGTCGGCGGGCTCGGCGGGCTCCCCTTCGGACGCGCTCCCGGTCACGGCGGGGCGGGGCACGGCGGCGGTGTAGCCGGTGGCCTCGACGGTGGCGATGAGGTCGGCGACCTCGATCGCGCCGGTGACGCTCACCTTGGCCTTCTCGGTGGCGTAGTTGACGGTGGCGGTGACCCCGTCCATGCGGTTGAGCTTCTTCTCGATCCGGGCGGCGCACGAGGCGCAGGTCATGCCGCCGATCTGGAGTTCCACCTCGGTGGAGGCGGGTGCCTGGGTGGTCATCTGGGCTCCTCGTGGGTCGCGTCGGTGAGGCGGTGAGGCGGTGAGGCGGTGGGGCGGGTCGGGATCCCGGGGCCCGATACCCCCAGGGGGTTCGGGACGGGGCGCCGGCCGGGGTGCCGGGCCCCGGGCCCGCCGGGCGGTCAGGCCCGGCCGGTGAGCTCGTAGCCGGCGTCGTCGACGGCGGCGCGCAGGGCCGCCTCGTCCAGCTCCGCGGCGGCGGAGACGGTGACCAGGCCGGCCGGGACGTCGACGCGCACGGCGGTCACGCCGGGGAGGGCGGAGACCGCCTTGCCGACGGCCTGCTCGCAGTGGCCGCAGGTCATCCCGGCGACGGCGTAGACGGTGGTGACGGCGGCGGGGTCGACGGTGACGGTCGTGCCGGTGGAGCAGGTGCCGTCGCTGGAGCAGCAGGACATGGGGGCCCCCTGAGGTGAGCAGTGGATTGGCGATACCCAGTGGGGGTACTGCCTTCGGGTCCCTTTATACCCCTGGGGGGTATGCCCCGCAACCCCGGGACTGCCGCCGACCAACCTTGACTCCATACCCCCTAGGGGTATCTAATCGAGGGCGTCGGAGGACCGGCTCGACGACCCCTGGAGATCCACATGCCCGGCTACCACCACGAGAAGGACCAGGTCCAGCGCCGGCTGCGCCGGGTCGAGGGCCAGATCCGCGGACTGCAGCGGATGGTCGACACGGACAGCTACTGCATCGAGGTGCTCACCCAGATCTCGGCCGTCACCAAGGCGCTCCAGTCGGTCGCCCTGCAACTGCTCGACGACCACCTCGGGCACTGCGTCCAGGACGCCATCGCCAAGGGCGGCGCCGAAGCGGACGCCAAGGTCACCGAGGCCACGCAGGCGATCGCCCGCCTGATGCGGGCCTGAACCGTCCGCCCCCGCTCACCCCACGCCCGCGCACCGAGGAGTCCGCCATGAACACCGCCCTGAAGATCGCCGCCTTCGCCACCGGGGTCACCACCGTCTTCGGCGCCGCGTACGGTGCCGGCCACCTCACCGGCGACGGGACGCCCGCCCCGCGCCCCACCGGTGCGGCGCACGCCGGACACACGCCGGCTCCGGCCGCCGTCGGCGCACCGGCGGCCGCGGAACGGCTCCCCGGCGGACTGCAGGTCTCCGAACGCGGCTACACGCTGGCCCTGGAGGACCCCTTCGTCACCGCCGGCGCCCCGGCCGAGCTGCGGTTCCGGGTCCTCGGCGCCGACGGCCGCCCGGTCACCGAGTACCGCCCGGCGCACGAGAAGGAGCTGCACCTGATCGTCGCCCCGCGCGACCTCTCCACCTTCCAGCACCTGCACCCCGTGCGCGACGCCGACGGCACCTGGAGCTCGCCCGTCGCCCTGCCGGCCGCCGGGGAGTACCGGGTGTTCGCCGACTTCACCCCGGCCGGCGCCGCCGAGGGCCTGACGCTGGGCGCCGACCTGCACGCCGCCGGCGAGCTGCGCCCGGCCGCGCTGCCGCCGACCGGACGGACCGTCACCGTCGACGGCTACACGGTCACCCTGGACGGCGAGCTCACCCCGGGCCTGGCCGGGCAGCTGACGCTGAACGTCGGACGGGACGGGCGGCCCGTCACCGACCTCCAGCCGTACCTCGGCGCGGCCGGCCACCTGGTCGCGCTGCGCGCCGGCGACCTCGCCTACCTGCACGTCCACCCCGACGGCCACCTGCCCGAGGGCGCCGCCACGGCCGGCGGTCCGGCGATCACCTTCACCACCACGGCGCCCAGCGGCGGCGAGTACCGGCTGTTCCTGGACTTCCGGCACCAGGGCACCGTGCACACCGCCGCGTTCACCCTCCCGGTGGGCGGAACCCCGGCGCCCGCGCCGAGCGCCGTGCCGAGCGCCGCACCGACTGCACCGACTGCACCGACTGCACCGACCGCACCGACCGCCGAGCCGACGGCCGCGCCCGCCGGCGGGGAGGCGACGCCGGCCGGGCACGGTGGCGCGGGGCATCGGCACTGAGAGCGCCGGGCCACGCGGAACGGGCCCCGCACCGGAGGAACTCCTCCCGGTGCGGGGCCCGTTCGCGGGTCACCGTACGGCGGACCGCTCAGCCGAAATAGCCGAGCGCGCCCACCGCGCACAGGCCGCCGGCGCCCATGAACACCGGCATCAGCACCTTCAGCTCCACCCAGCTGCCGGCCCGGAAGCGCATCCCCTTCGGCGGGCCCAGCGGGTACCAGCGCTTGCGGCCGATCGGGATCGGCCACAGCACCGGGCAGCCCGAGACGGTCAGCGCGTCGCCCAGGCAGTGCACCAGCGCGCCGAGGGTGATCGGCAGGCCGATCCACAGGTACTCCTGGCCGGGCTGGTCGAACAGCCAGAGCGAGCCGTTGCCGGGCTTGTCCAGGACCCCGGTGATCAGCCAGGTCGAGGCCGCGCCGAGCAGCCAGACCAGCACGTCGCTGGAGACCCGGGCCTGGCGCCACAGCAGCCCCTCGATCGCCAGCACCATGTGCACGAAGAGCACCGCCAGCACGCCCCAGCGTCCGCCGTACACGGTGACGGCCGACGCGCCCGCGCCGCAGAGCACCGCCCAGACCCAGGTGTGGGTCAGCGTGCGGTGACCGCCGGAGCGGCGCGGGTCGTGCCTGCTGCGGGTCGCCTTGTAGACGGCGTAGGAGAGGTTGTCGATCACCTCGCACAGGACGCGCGACACCGGGCCGAACGCCCGGGATATGGTCGCCGCCTTGTGATCGAGGTCCGGCGCCAGGGCGGCGCCCGCGCAAATGAGCGCCCCCGTCAGCAGCACCGGCCAGGGCATCGGTTCGCCCATGGCCTCCGCGATCGCCCCCACGCCCAGCCACGCCGCCGCGCCGGACAGCGAATGCGCCGGTCCCATCATCTTCTCGGCTCCCGCCCTCGTCCCGATCCGCCCATCGCGAGGGCTTCGCGAGGGCCTGACGGGGCGGCAGCATAGTCGCCCATGATCGAAAAGATCGTGAACCGTGAATTCACTCGAATGGCGGATGGGATTCAGCACTGAGGGGGAGGCTTCCAAGCAGGGACGCTGACGGGGCATCACCGCTGAGGATGGTTTCGCGGCCCGGGCGCGTCGTGAGCGCCCCGGCGGGCGCCCCCGCGCCCGTCCCGGCGCGCACCCGGCCGCCCGCTCCGGGAAGTGGCCCAGGAAACTGGAGCCGGACCGGCCCTTCCCGGTGGTCCGCCCGGCCCCTACGCTCGGCCGGGTGACCAATGTGACCACTACCGTGGACTTCTACTTCGACCCCGTCTGCCCGTTCGCCTGGATCACCTCCCGCTGGATCCTGGAGGTCGAGAAGCACCGCGACCTCGACCTCACCTTCCGGGTGATGAGCCTGTCCGTGCTCAACGAGGGCCGCGAGGGCCTGCCCGAGCGCTACCGGCGGCTGCTCGACACCGGCTGGGGCCCGGTCCGGGTCTGCGTGGCCGCCGCCGAGCAGCACGGCGTCGAGGTGCTGCGCGACCTCTACACCGCGCTCGGCACCCGGCTGCACGTCGAGGACCGGGAGGCCGACGACAAGCTCGTCCGGGAGGCGCTGGCCGAGGCCGGCCTCCCGGAGGAGCTGGCCGAGGCCGCGCACACCACCGCATGGGACGAGGCGCTGCGCCGCAGCCACCACGCGGGCATGGACCCGGTCGGCGAGGACGTCGGCACCCCGACCATCCACGTCGACGGCACCGCGTTCTTCGGTCCGGTGCTGAACGCGATCCCGCGCGGGGAGGAGGCCGTCAAGGTCTTCGACGGCGTCCGGCTGCTGGCCGGGCACCCGGCGTTCTTCGAGCTCAAGCGCACCCGGACGGGATCGCTGGACTTCAGCTGAGCGGCCTCCGGGGGCCGCCGGCCCCCGGGTCCGCCCCGGCCGCGCCGTGCCGGCGCGGCCGGGACAGCGTGGTGAGGGCGCGCAGCAGCCACTCCACCGGCCCGTACGGGTGCCGGGCCAGCCACCGGCGGCAGAACACCACCTGCGCCGCGAACAGCGCGACGCCGATCAACGCCACCCCGGCCGGCGCCACCCGCCCGACCAGACCGGCCCCCACCCCGGTGAACAGCAGCACGCAGACCAGCGACTGGGTCAGGTAGTTGGTGAGCGTCATCCGCCCGGGCGGCGCCAGCAGCGCGACCAGCCGCCGCCCGTGCCGCCCGCCGGCCAGGCGCAGCACGGTGGCCGCGTACGCGGCGGCCAGCAGCGGCGCGGTGACGACGTCCACCCCGAGCGCGAACACCTGGGCGGCGGGGCCGGGGTGGCCGAGCGCCGACCAGGTGTAGACGGCGGCGCCGAGCAGCCCGAGCGGGAAGCCGACGGCCTGCAGCCGGCGCAGCGGCCGCTCGTGCCGGGCGAGGTCGGCCAGCGCCCGGTGCCGGCCGGCCGCCAGGCCGAGCAGGAAGGCCGCGAGGGCCGCCGGGGCCTGGAAGAACACCAGCAGGAACAGCACGTCCGGCAGCTGGTCGAGGTGCGCGCCGACGACCGAGCCGAATCCGCCGCGCAGGGCCTCGGTGGCGCGCTGCGCGTCGGCCGCGGCGGCGGCCGGGTCGCCGCCGTCGGCGCCGCGCAGGGCCAGGGCGAGCAGCAGGTAGGCGGTGGCGGTGACCGCGAGCAGCGCGACGGCCGTGCGCACCGCGGTGCGCGGGCGGATCCGGTGCAGGGCGAGCAGGATCAGCCCGAGCGCCGCGTAGGTGGTGAGGATGTCGCCGGGGAAGAGCAGCACGGCGTGGAGCACGCCGAGCGCGAACAGGCCAGCCAGGCGCCGCAGGAAGCGCGGGGTGAAGCGGGCGCCGTGCCGTTCGGCGGATTCGAGCTGCAGGGTGAAGCCGTAGCCGAAGAGGAACGAGAACAGCAGGAAGAACTTGGCCTCGAACAGCAGCGCCACCACGGCCCGCACGCCGGTGTCGAGCGGTGAGCCGAAACCGGGCTCGTCGACGCCGGTGCCGTGGTAGGCGGAGGCGAGGTAGGTGATGTTGACGGTCAGGATGCCGAACATCGCGAAGCCGCGCAGCGCGTCGACGTCCGCGAGCCGCGTCGGCGCGACGGCGGTGGCCGTCCCGGGGCGGGTCTGTTCCATGGAATCCCCTCCAGAACTATCGCCATGGAAACTCTCGTTTCGAGCATGAACGTTATATGCTCGATCGCGCAAATCCCGAGCGAGACGAGAGGGGCGCACCGCCATGGGGATCGAGGACGGGAACGCCGGGAACGGCGCCCCGACGCTGCTGCGCGCGGTGCCGGCCGGCGCCGAGGCGCGGGTCGCCGCGCTCTACTGGGAGGCCTTCGGCCGCAAGCTCGGCCCGGCGCTCGACCCGCCCGAGGCCGGCCGCGCGTTCATCGCCGAGCACCTCCACCACGACCGCGGCATCGTCGCCGTGCACGGCGGGGAGGTCGTCGGCGGGCGGGCTACCGGCTCGGCGGGCGCGGCCTGACCGGCGGCGGCCCCGGCGACGTGCTCGCCGCCTACGGCCCGTTCCGCGGCCTCCCCCGGCTCGCCGTCCTCGCCCTGTTCGAACGCAGGCCCGAGCCGGGCGAGCTGGTCATGGACGGCATCGCCGTGGACGCCCGGCGGCGCGGCCTGGGCACCGGCGGCCGGCTGCTCACCGAGATCGCGGCCGTCGCCGCCGAGCACGGCTGCCACCGCGTGCGGCTCGACGTCATCGACGTCAACCCGCGTGCCCGCGCCCTCTACGAGCGCCACGGCTTCACGGCCGCCCGCACCGAGCGGACCCCGTACCTGCGCACCCTCCTGGGCTTCGGCGCCGTCACCACCATGCACCGCCCGGTCACCCCGGCCGACGCCCGCACCTGACCGCCACGGCTCCCGGCGGGCCGCAGCGGGCCGGTGCTGTTCTTCCTGCCGGTGGGGTGGCGCAGGGCCCGGTGGCCGCCGCCGTCGGGGATGTTGCCGGGCTTCGTGTGCCGGCGTGGACCAACCCGCCCGGTGCGGCGCGTTCGTAGCGCCGCACCGGGCGTCCCCTGGCGCGGGCGGGGTGGGGCAGGTGCGCGATCCGGTGGCGGGCCAGGACCCGGTGGACGGTGCCGGCGCAGATGTCGCGATCCACACCGAGCCGGAGGGCGCTCACTCATTTCAAGATCACCGCGCCGTGAACCCCGTCACCGGCCTCCGTGGTCCGTACACCTAGCCGAGCTGCGCGCCGTAGACGTGGTCGACGGCGAGGATCATGAGGACGCGCCGGTCGGCGACCATGGCGGCGCGGTACTCGTCCCAGTCCGGGTGCTCGCCGGCGGCGCGCCGGTAGTAGTCGACCAGGACCTCCACCTCGGGCCCCGTGGGGTCGGCCGACGGGCCGACCAGGGTCACCGTGCCCTCGGCGGTGGCCCAGGCCAGGCCGTCGGCGCGGGTGACCTCCAGGGCGGCGCGCGGGTCGCGGCGCAGGTTGGCCGTCTTGGCGCGGCCCTCCGTCATCGAGACGTAGAGCCGCTCGGCGGCCCGGTCGTAGTACGGCATCACGGGCGAGAGCTGGGGCCGCCCGTCGGACCTGAGGGTCGCGAGCACACCGAGACGGCTGTCGGCGAGCAGGGCGCGGGGGTCGAAGGTCGTCGTCATGGCGGTCATTCTCCGACACCCTCCCCGGTGGACGGGGCGGAGCGGCGGAACTGCTCGACCAGCGCGGCGTAGCTCGCGCCGCCCCGACCGGCCGCCACCGCACGCCCCGCCAGCGTCCGGACCAGGTCCGGGAGTTCGGTGCTCACCCCGAGGGCCGCGCTCTCCTCGGCGAGGTGGTCCATCGCGGCGAGGTGGGTCTCCAGGGTGGCGTCGTCGGCCGGGTAGGCGCCGGCGTCGATCTGGGCGGCGTAGCCGGCCAGCCAGCCGGCCACCGTCTCGGTCGAGCGGGCGGCGAGCGGGGCGAAGGCCGACGCGTCCACGCCCGCCGCGCCGAGCAGCGCGGCGCCGTGCAGGAAGCCGTTCAGCACGCTCCACATCAGGCCGAGCACGGCGGAGTCGTGCAGCGCGGCCAGGCCGTGGTCCTCGCCCAGGTGGGCGGTGACGTCCGGCGCGAGGGCGCGCAGCGCGGGCGCGTGGTGCTCGAAGTCGGCGTGAGCGCCGCTGTACAGCACGACGGCCTCGGGCGTGCCGATGGCCGGCGGCACGGCGAGGATCGCGCCGTCCAGGTACCCGCCGCCCGCGGCGGCCACCCGGGCGGCGTTCTCCCGGGCCCGGGCGGCGGTGCCGGAGGTGAGGTTGACCAGGACGCGGCCGGTGAGCAGGCCCGGGCCGGCGGCGTCGATGCGGTCGAGCAGGTCGCGGACGGCGGTGTGGTCCGACACGCAGACCACCACCAGGGCGGCGGCGGCCACCGCCTCCTCGGGCGAGGCGGCGGGACGGGCTCCCGCGTCGGCGAGTTCGGGGGCCCTTCCGGGGGTGCGGTTCCACACCGTGGTGGGGTGGCCCTCTCGCAGGAAGGCGCCGGCCAGGGCCCGTCCCATCAGCCCGAGGCCGAGGACGGCGACGGGGGCTCGGGTGTCATTCGCTGGGGCGTTCCGGGGTCCGTTCCGATCGTCGGTCATGGCGCCATCCTGAACCTTCACATCAGTGTGAAGGTCAAGCGTTCAAGGATTTTTGACGCCGCGTCAGCGCTTGAGGTAGGCAAGGACGGCGAGGACGCGGCGGTTGTCGTCGGCGGAGGCCTCGATGCGGAGCTTGGCGAAGATGCTCGCGGTGTGCTTGGCGACGGCGCTCTCGCCGATGTGCAGGGTGTGCATGATCGCGGCGTTGGAGCGGCCCTCGGCCATCAGCCGCAGCACCTCGTGCTCGCGCGGGGTCAGCTCGGCGGTGGTGCCCCGGGCGTCGCCGCGGGCCAGCAGCTTGGCGATCACCTGGGGGTCCATCACCGTGCCGCCGCCCGCGACGGTGCGCACCGCGTCCACGAACTGGGCGGTGTGGGTGACCCGGTCCTTGAGCAGGTAGCCGATCGCGCCCTCGCCGTCGGCCAGCAGCTCCTGGGCGTAGAGCTGGTCGACGTACTGGGAGAGGATCAGCACCGGCAGGCCGGGCCGTGACCGGCGCGCCTCCAGGGCGGCGCGCAGGCCCTCGTCGGTGAAGCCCGGCGGCAGGCGGATGTCGACCACGGCGACGTCCGGCTCCTGTTCGCGCAGCGCGCGCAGCAGGGCCGGTCCGTTGTCGACGGCGGCGACCACCTCGCAGCCGTGTTCCCGGAGCGTGCGGATCAGGCCGTCCCGGAGCAGGAAGAGGTCTTCGGCGAGGACGACGCGCAGGGGATCTCTGAGGGGATCTCGCAGGGGATCTCGCACGGTATCTCCAGGGTCACGGTGGTCGGGCCGCCCGGCGGGCTGTGCAGGGCGAGGGTTCCGTCGACGGTACTCAGCCGGCGCACCACGCCGCGCAGGCCGGTGCCCCCCTCCGGGCGGGCGCCGCCGTGGCCGTCGTCCGCGACGACGGCGCGCAGCACGCCGCCCGCGTGCGCCAGGCGGACCGTCACCTCGCGGCCGCCCGAGTGCTTGGCCGCGTTGGCGAGCAGCTCGGCGACGGCGAAGTAGGCGGCGGTCTCGACCGGGGCCGGCAGGCGCCCCGGCAGGTCGGCCGTGACGTGCACGTCGAGGAAGCTGTCCAGCGCGAGGGAGCGGACGGCGTCGCCGAGGCCGCGGTCGGTGAGGATCGGCGGGTGGATGCCGTGGACCAGGTCGCGCAGGTCCTGGAGCGCCCGCGCCGAGCCGGCCCGTACCTCCCGCAGCAGCGCGCGGGCGCGGACCGGCTCGCTGTCCAGCAGCCGGGTCGCCTCGTCCAGCGCCATGCCGACGGCCACCAGCCGGGCCTGCGCGCCGTCGTGCAGGTCCCGTTCGATGCGCCGCAGTTCGGCGGCCCGCGCGTCCAGCGCCTCGGCCCGGGTGTCCGTCAGGTGCTCGATCCGCCGCTCCAGCTCGGTGGTGTACGGCGCGGCGAGCGCCCGCCGGCTCCAACGGGCGTGCAGCTCCAGCATGGTGGGCGCCAGCCGCAGGCCCGCCGCGGTGAACAGCAGCCCGAGCACGGCGGCGGCGAGCATCGAGCCGGTGGAGTCGACGGGCACGAAGGCGTACCAGTTGCTCGGGCCGAGCCACGGCCAGACGAAGGGCTGGACGACCGCGCCGAACAGCCCGAACCCGACGAGCCAGAGCGGCACCGCGACCAGCATCCCGCCGGTCCACGGCTCCAGCCACGACCACCTGAGGTCCCGCCAGAAGCCGTCGTCGCCGAGGATGCGCACGGCCCGCCGGCTCCGTGGGCCGTCGGCGGGCGGCAGGGGCTCGGGCGGGCTGATCGCGGTTCCCGTCCAGCGCACCGTCCAGGCGCGGTAGCGGTCGGACAGCCGGCGCAGCGCCTCCGCCGCGCCGGGCAGCAGCGGCCGGCCCAGCCCGATCGGGAGCAGCATCAGCACCCCCACCACCAGCGCGCCGACCGCGCTCACCGCGAGGGAGTACAGCGAGAGCCGCTGACAGCGGGCCAGCGCGCGCAGCTGGGCGCGCGCCGTGTCCGCCACCCCCGCGCCGTCCCGCCCCGCCGTCATGCCCGCCCGTCGCTCCGTCACCTCAGCGCGCCCCGTACCGCGCCGCCGGGATCCTATCCGGCGCTGACTCCGGCCGCTCCGGGGACGCCCCGGTCCGCCGACGGGCGCTCGGCCGGGCCCGCCTCCGGGCCCGCAGCAGCCACGGCACCGCCGCCACCAGGCAGGCGCCGCCGAACAGCACCATGGGCGGCACGGCGCCGTCCTCCTCGTCCATCGCCAGCAGCATCCCGAGGTTGACCAGGGTGTGGAAGCCGCCGGCGAGCAGCAGCCGGTTCGCCCGCACGCCCTCCAGCGCCAGCCCGAGGACGACCGACATCGCCACCGTGGCCAGCAGGAACCCGGCCGCGTACCCTGGCCGCTGCGCGAACACCTGCACATGCCACCCGCCCCAGAACAGGCCCACCAGCACCGAGGCGGCGAGCGGCCCGAAGCGGGTGCGCAGCAGCGGCTGGAGGTAGCAGCGCCAGCCGATCTCCTCGCCGCAGGCCCCGACCAGCTGCGCCAGCACGATCAGCGTGAACGGGTGGGCGAGCGCACGGGGGTCGGTCAGCCGGGCGTCGCCGTCGAGCAGCGCGTAGGCGCCGGCGGCCAGCAGGATGATGAGCGGCGCGGTGAGCAGCAGCCACCGCCCGGCCCGGCCCGGGCCCGCCCAGGCGGTGTCGTCCCGGCCCGTCCCCGCGCCCGCCCCGGCCAGCCGCCGCCGGGTCCGCGCCGGCCACACCAGGGCCGCCACCAGCACCCCGGCGGCCGGGCCGAACTGGGTGAGCTGGACGACCTCGTCCGGGATCCCGGTGGCCGGCTGGAGCGCGCCCAGGGCGCCGGCGGCGGGGAAGGCGACGGCGAGGAACACCGCCGCCTCCGCCGCCCACGCCCCGCGCCGCCGTTGTTCCCTCTGTCCCCGCATGTCGTCCGCCCTCCGGTCCGCTCGATCGCGTGCTTCCTTCGGCGTCGACTCTTCCGTCCCGGGGGCCTGCGGCCATTGCGGGTAGCTGCCCAAGCGGGGTACAGCTAGGTGCACCCCTCACCGACCGCACCTGGAGAGAATTTGTCGATTCGTGTCACCCTTCTGACCGGTCCCGACCAGGGTCCGTACAGTCGGCGGCTCGTCTGGCTCGCGGTGGACGGGGAGGGGAACCCCCTCGGGACGGCATCGTTGCGGCTGTCCACCGACCCGGGACAGCCGCACCTGGCCGAACTGGCGGTGCGGGTGCACCCGGTGGAGCGCCGCCGGGGCGTCGGCTCGCGGCTGGTGGAGGCCGCCCTGGCGACGGCGCGGGCCGAGGGGCGGCGGGCCGTGGTGGCCCCGGCGGAGGACGGGACGGCGGGTGCGGCGTTCCTGGCGGCACACGGGTTCCGCAAGGCGCTGACCCTGCGGCACGCACGCCTGGACCTGGCGGCGGCGGGGGCGGCGGGCGCGGCCGGGGACGCCGGAGCGGGCTGCGAGGAGTACCGGTTGGTGTCGTGGGACGGCGCCGTCCCCGACGACCTCGCCGCCTCCTACTCGGCCGCGCGCCGGGCGATGGACGACATGCCGATGGGCGAGGTCGACTACGGCACCATGACCTGGGACGTCGACCGGCTGCGGGCGGCGGCCCGGGCCGTCGCGGACCGCGGCGAGCACCTGCACACCGTCGCGGCCGTGACCGCAGCCCGCGGCTCGATGGCCGGGTTCACCGAACTGGTCGTCCCGGCCGACGGCCTCGGCGACGGCCTGCACTACGGCACCGCCGTCCTGCCCGCCCACCGCGGCCGCGGGCTGGCGCTGCGGATGAAGGCCGAGGCGATCCGCCGGACGCGCGAGCGGTACCCGTTGCTCGCCGGCCTGGTGACCGACACCGCCGAGGACAACTCCCCCATGCGGAGCGTCAACGAGGCCCTGGGCTACCGGCCGACCCACGAGACCCACCAGTACCAGCGGACGCTGTAGCGGTGGGTCCGCCGGTCAGAGGTCGATGAGTTCGACGGTGACGGTGGCGATGTCGCCGGGCTCCAGGTCCTCGGCCGTGCGGACGGCGCGCTTGACGGGCAGGACGTAGCAGCCGCGGGTGCTGTCCGGGAAGATCGACGTCTGCCAGGCGCTGCCGCCGAGGGTGACCCGCACCCGTAGCGAGCCGAAGCCGCGGCGCGGGCCGGCGGCCACGTCGCGGATCTCCTCGGAGGCCTCGACGGGCAGGCTGACGAAGGTCCAGCTGTCGGCGCGCCGGGCATCCCAGATCCAGAGCTCGGCCTCAAAATCGAACACCACGGCCCCAGCATCGCACGCGGCACTGACATCCCGGCCGTTCAGGCGTCCCGTCGCGCCGGCGCTCACATCGGCAGGGAGTGCAACCGCACGGCGCCCTCCGGCCCGCGCGCGCCCTCGTGCAGGGGGAACCACATGGTGCGCAGCGGCATCACCGTCGGGCCGGCGGGCTGTTCCACCTCGACCGGTCCCTCCAGCGGGTGCCAGCCGAGGCGGGCGTAGAGGCCGGCCACGTCGGGGCGGCAGAAGAGGATCGCCAGCCGCGGTCCGAGGTCGCGGGCGCGGGCCAGCGCGCCGTCCACCACCGCGCGGGCGAGCCCGTGGCCGCGCCGGTCGGCGGCGACGGCCACACCGCCCAGCCCGACGACGTCCTCCCGCCGGCCGCCCACCGACACCGGCAGCACGACCAGCCCGGCGTGCGCGACGAGCCTGCCGTCCGGCTCCGCGCGGATCCCGACGTGGTGTTCCTTGGGCCGCCAGGTGATCCCCCACTCGGCGACCCCGAACGGGTCCGGGGTGTCACCGAATATCTCGGCGGGCTCGTAGCTCTCCAGCGGCACGACGATGTTCTGACGATCGCTCATCCCCGCATGCTGCCACCCCGACGGGCCCACGGGCAGCGGCGGGGCCTGGCGTGGGCCCGAGGCGCGCCGGGAGGTCCGGTCGGCGAGGGGATACCGACTGCCCGCGGAGCCGGGACGAACGCTCGCCCGACCGGGCCCGCACGGGTCCTGGACCGGCAGGTTCGGCCACCACCGGGGCCGCCGGGACGCCCCGCAGGAGTCGGTGGCCGCCGACGGGCTGCTCGGCATCACGGTCACCGCCGGGGAGGCCGCGCTGTTCGGCGGCCCGGGTGGCCGGAGGAGGCGGTGCGGTGGGACGGCCCCGCCGCGCGTGGCGGACGAGGCGCGAAGGGGCGCGAGGGGGCGGTCACCGCTCCCGGGGACGCCGAACCGCCCGGGGTCTCCGGGAGCCGTGGGCCTCCGGGCGGCGTGGGCCTCCGGGCGGCGGCGGGGAGCGGCGTCAGCGGACGACGTCGAAGACCTGCTTCTGCAGGCCGTTGGAGTAGACCGCGTGCTCGACCAGCCGCAGCTTCTGGGCGTCCTTGTCGGTGCCGCTGAACAGGCGCTTGCCGGCGCCGAGCAGCAGCGGGTAGACGAGCAGGTGGTAGCGGTCGATCAGGCCGGCGTCGGAGAGCGCCTGGTTGAGGGCCGCGCTGCCGTGGACGATGATCGGGCCGCCCTCGGTCTCCTTCAGGGCGGCGACCTCGTCGAGCGAGCGCAGGATGGTGGTCTCACCCCAGTTCCCGACCAGGTCGTCCTCGGTGAGGGTGGTGGAGATGACGTACTTCGGCAGCTCCTTGTAGCGGGCGAACTCCGCCATGTCCGGCCACACCGGGCTGAAGGCCTGGTAGCTGACCCGGCCCAGCAGCATGGCGGCGGCCTCCTCCTGCTCCCGCCCCTTGATCTCGTAGGCCTCGGGGACGAACTCGATGTCCTTGAAGGTCCAGCCGGAGTTGCGGTAGCCGGGTTCACCGCCGGGGGCCTCGACGACGCCGTCGAGGGAGACGAACGCGGTGCTGATCAGGGTGCGCATGATGGTTCCTCGGTGAGCGATGGTGAGCGATGGTGAACGGTGGTGAACGGTGGTGAACGGTGGTGACGTGAGTGTGCGGGGCCGGCGGCCGGGTCAGGCGAGGACGCCGGTCAGCCACTGCTGCCAGGCGGCCTCGGCGCCCTCCGGCCGGGGGCCGAAGAGGTGGTGGAACATCAGCACCAGCCCGGTGCTGTGGTGGAAGGTGTAGAGGCCGTCGCCGGTGCGGACGGAGAAGCGCTCGCCGTCCGCCCAGACCACCTCGCCGTCCAGCGGCGGCAGTCCGGCCGGCTCGGCGTGCAGCCGCGCGCCGACGGCGGGCGGCTCCGCCAGGGCGAGCGCGCGGGCCAGCGCGTCGCGGAGCTCCCCGGCCGGCCGCCCGGCCACCGGGGCGACGGCGAAGACCGGGGCGCCGGTGCGGCCCGGGAAGTGGGCCAGGTACTCGCCCAGGGTGTGCAGGTGGAACGGCCAGCCGCGGCGCAGCGCGTCGTACTCGTCCTCCCAGTCGTCCCCGAGCAGGCCGCTGTGGACGACGCGGAGCACGGTGGCGGCGCCCTCGCGGCCCTCGATGAGGTACTCGAAGGCCATGAAGCGGCCGTTCTCGGCGGTCGCGGTGCGGGTGGCCAGCCGCTTGCCGGGCTCGTAGCCGGTGATCACCGCGTCCTCGCGGTGGCCCCCGATCTCCATGGCGGCGGTGCCGCCCTCGCGCGGGTCCAGCTCGTTGCGGCCCATGAACCAGGAGTCCAGGCCCGGCCCGGTGGCGATGGCCTCCCAGACCTCGTCCGGGCTCGCCGGCAGGACGGTCTCCAGTTCGATCTCGAACGGGTGGGTCATCGTGCGTTCTCCTGTCCCGGCTCGGCGCCGGTGTCCGTGGCGGGGATCTGGTGGAGCCCGGCGACCACCCGGTGGGTGCGGCCGCCGGGGGCGGACTCGTCGTGGTAGCGGCTGACCAGGACGGCCACCGCCTGGGCGAGTTCGTCCGCGAAGGCGGTGCGGTCGGCCGCGGAGGCGAACCGCACCTGTGCGTCGATGCCGAAGGTGGCGACCCGCCGCCGGGCCCGGGCGGCGCCGGTGAGCAGGGTGCCCACCTCCTGCACCAGCCGGGAGCCCAGTGCCAGCAGCCACCGGGCGGAGAGCTGGTCGGGCGAGCGGGACGGGTCCGGGCTCACGGCGGCCAGCACGGCGGGCGAGATCACGTAGGAGGCGGCGGTGGCCCGGTACACCCGTTCGGTGACGTTGCCCTTGCGCCGTTCCTCGGCGAGTTCGACCAGTGCGTGCCGCTCCAGCTCCTTCAGGTGGTAGTTGACCTTCTGCCGGGGCAGGCCCAGGCGGACGGCCAGCATGGCGGCCGAGCCGGGCTCGGCCAGGGCGGCGAGGATCCGGGACCGGATGGGGTCCAGGGACGCCTCGGCCGCGGCGGGGTCTTCGATCACAGCGACGTCCAGCACGTCTCCAGAGTGCTGCCGACAAAAAAATTTGTCAAGGAAAAAACACCTGTCGGTGGCGGCGGTTCGCGTCGCCCCGGGTCAGGCGGTGGCGGCCGGCTCGGCGTTGGCCCGCTCGGCGATCAGGGCCAGGACGCGGCCGGCCGCGGCGAGGTCCTCGGCGGGGATGCCGGCGCAGAGGCGGGCGGAGATCCCGGCGCTCTCGGCGACGGTCCCGTCGGCCGGCGCCCGGCCGGCCTCCGGGAAGCGCAGCCGGGACGCCCGCGCCCACCCCCGGAAAGCGCCACGCACGGCCGGGGCCCACGCGAGTGCGTGGGCCCCGGCCGGGGATTCCTTCGCTAGCCCTCGACGCGCACCTTGTCGGCCTGCATCCCCTTCTGGCCCTGGACCGCCTCGAACGACACCCGCTGGCCCTCGACGAGGGACTTGAAGCCGCCCCCTTCGATCGCCCTGAAGTGCACGAACAGGTCGGGACCGGACTCCGGGGTGATGAAGCCGTAGCCCTTCTCGTCACTGAACCACTTCACGACGCCGTTCTGGCGCTCGGCCATGTCTTCTCCTTGCACGAGGGTCACGCTGACCGCGCCAGTCTCTCACGCAGCGGGGTCGGGCCTGCGCGAAGCGTAGCGGTGGTTGTCAGCTGTCCGCGTGGAGGTTTCCGTGGACCCTCAGGTCGGCCTGGATCGCCACCTTCTCGTCGCCGGTGTGCAGGATCCAGCCGACGCCCTCGCTGCGGACCGACAGATGCGCGTTGGCCACGGGAGCGGGCCCGCGCAGCCGGGCGATGCCGGCGTCGAGGGCGGCCTCCAGGTGGGCGGAGCCGCCGGTGACCAGGAGGATCAGCACACCGCCCTGGACGCCGGCCAGCAGGGCGGCGGCCTCCCGGTCGGCGTCCAGCGCGGGGGCGATCCCGCCGTCGGCCTGCATCCGGCGAATGCCGGCGGCGATCAACTGCTGCCACCCGGCGATGAGTTCACCGGCCACCAGCCGGGTGGCGTCGGTGGCGCCGCCGAGTTGGGCGAGCGCCGCGTGCAGCGGGCAGTCGCTGCCCTGGGCGCGGTAGCGCGCCACGACCTTGTCGCGCCAGCGCTCCCAGGCGTCCCAGGAGGTCAGGGAGCCGAGTTCGGGCTGCTGGTCGGCGATCACCCGGGCCGCCTCGTGGCGGGCCACGGCGAGCAGCAGTTCGTCCTTCCCGCCGGGGAAGTAGTGGAACAGCTGGCTCTTGCTGGTCGCGGTGCGGGCCATCACGTCCTCCAACCGCACCGCGAACACGCCCTGTTCGCGGATCTGGTCGGCGGCGCCCTCGACGATGCGCTGCCGGGTCGCGGTGCCCTTGCGGGTGAGTGGCACGGGTCCTCCGATCGGGGGTCGTCAGTGACCCCATTCAACCGTCGCCGGAGCCGGTCAGGGCAGCAGCAGGAGCTTCCCGGTGGTGCGGCGCGATTCGAGGTCGGCGTGGGCCCGGGCGGCCTCCGCGAGGGGGTGGCGGCCGGTCACGAGGGGGGTGAGCCGGCCGTCCAGGACGAGGTCGAACAGCTCGCCGGTGCGCCGCACCAGGGCCTCGCGGGTGGCGACGTGGTGGTGGACCACCGGGTAGGTCAGCAGGATGCTGTTGGGCAGGTCGGTGGGCCGCAGCGTGGGAACGCCCATGAAGGGGCCGTAGTAGGCGTGCACGCCGTGCGGGCGCAGCGCCGCCTGCGAGGAGTGGAAGGTCTCGCTGCCGCCGCCGTCGTACACGACGTCGGCGCCGCGCCCGCCGGTCAGCTCCTTGATCCGCTCCTCGAAGCCGCCGCCGCTGTGGACCAGCACGTGGTCGGCGCCGGCCTCCTTCGCGACCGGGGCCTTCTCCTCGCGGGAGACCAGGCCGATCACCCGGCCGCCGCGGGCCTTGGCCAGCTGGGTGAGCAGCCGGCCGACGCCGCCCGCGGCCGCGTGCACCACGGCGGTGTCGCCCGGGCCGATCGGGTAGGTCTCGGTGCCGAGGTGGCTGGCGGTGAGGCCCTGCATCATCACGGCGGCGGCCGTCTCGTCGTCGACGCCGTCGGGCACCCTGACCAGCGCGGCGGCCGGGACGGCGAGCAGGTCGGCGTAGCTGCCCGGGTGGTAGAACCAGGCCACCCGGTCGCCGACGGCGAGGTCGCGGACGCCGTCACCGAGCGCGGTGACGTACCCCATTCCCTCGGCGCCGAGGATGGCCGGGGCCGCCCAGCCGGGGCCGCCGTGGGCGCGGGCGCCGACGTCCATGTAGTTGACGCCCGCGGCGCCCAGGCGCACCAGCGCCTCGCCGGGGCCGGGTTCGGGGTCCGGCAGTTCGGTCCAGCGCATGACCTCGGGACCGCC
Source organism: Kitasatospora sp. NPDC097605 (assembly GCF_040302725.1). Taxonomy (NCBI): domain Bacteria; kingdom Bacillati; phylum Actinomycetota; class Actinomycetes; order Kitasatosporales; family Streptomycetaceae; genus Kitasatospora; species Kitasatospora sp. NPDC097605. The sequence goes on from NZ_JBEOSF010000002.1 coordinate 162,699, forward strand.
GTGCTCCTCGATGCGGATCGCGTGCATGGTGACGCCTCTCGTGCGGGATTGCCGGCACGGTCTCGTCCGTGCGGAAACGGTCTGCACGTTAGGCGGCGGAAAATGGACCGGCAAGTCCAATCCGCAGGTCAGACGGGGTGGTTGACCGAACCGGCGGATCGCGTAAGGTGTCCCGGCAGAACATCGGGCCGGCGGCTCCCGGGACGGGAGGCCGCCCTGGGGAGAGGGTGCTCGGAAGCGCTCCGGCGAATGGCCGGGACCGCGCGGTCCGCACCCCCCGGCTCACGATCGTATCCAGCATTCTCGTCCGGCATACTGGTCGCGACCAGGGCATTCACGGCTGCGCGGAGGCATGTCCCCGCCTGCTGGAGGGCTGCCCCGGCGCGGCTGTGGCGGGGCGGTCCATGGGGAGGGGACGGCGGTGGAGGACGGTCGTGCGTCCGGCGCGCTCGGCGCCGCGGAGCCGCTGGTCGGCAGGGAGTCCGATCTGCGACTGGTCCGTGACCGGCTGCGGATCGGCGGCGGCGGCGGTGCGCTGCTGCTGGGCGGGGAGGCGGGCGTCGGCAAGAGCGCCGTCCTGGACGCGCTGGCCGGGTCCGCGCGGGCGGACGGCGTCCTGGTGCTCAGAGCGGCGGGCGTGGAGTTCGAGGCCGACTGCGGCTATTCCTGCCTCAACCAGGTCCTCTTCCCGTTCCTGGGCGCCCTGGAGCAGCTCGACTCCACGCTGCGCGACGCCCTGCGGGTGGCGCTCGGCTTCGAGAGCGGCCGGCCGCCGGAGCAGCTGCTGGTCTCCAACGCCGTGCTGCGGCTGCTCCAGACGGTGGCCGGCGGGGAGCCGCTGCTGGTGGTCGTCGACGACCTGCCGTGGGTGGACCGCGCCAGCACGGCGGTGCTCGGCTTCGTCGCCCGGCGGGTGGCCGGGCTGGGCTTCAGCTTCGTGGCGGCGGCGCGCACCGGCGAGCCGCGCCCCCAGGAGGCCGGCGCCCTGCCCGGCTACGACCTCCCGCCGCTGGACGACGAGTCGGCGGGCCGGCTGCTGGGCAGCAGGTTCCCCGGCCTGGCCCGCGGCGCGCGGCGGCGGCTGCTGGCCGAGGCGGGCGGCAATCCGCTGGCGCTCCTGGAGCTGCCGGCCGCGCTGCGGCCCGCCGCAGCGGACTCCCCCGCCGTGCTGCCGCTGACCAATCGGCTGGAGACGCTGTTCGGCTCGCGGGTCACCGGTCTGCCCGCCGCCTCCCGGCGGCTGCTCCTGCTGGCGGCCCTCGAAGGGACCGGTGACCTCGGGGTGCTGCAGGCGGCCGCCCGCCGGACCGGGAGCGGGTCCGGCCTGGACGACCTCGCGCCGGTCGAGCGCGAGCGGCTGGTGCACATCGAGGAGGGCGGGCAGCGGCTGAGGTTCCGCCACCCGCTGATCCGCTCGGCCGTGGTGGGGCAGGCGCTGAGCAGCGAGCGGCGCGCCGCGCACGGCGCGCTCGCCCAGGTGCTCGCCGACCAGCCGGAGCGCCGCGCCTGGCACCTGGGCGAGGCGACGGTGGAGCCCGACGAGGAGGTCGCCGCGCTGCTGGAGCACGCCGCCGGCCTGACCCTGCGCCGCGGCGACGCCGCCGGGGCCATGCGCACGCTGATCCGCTCGGCGTCGCTCTCCCCCGAGGGCCCGAACCGCAGCCGGCGCCTCTCCGAGGCCGCCTACCTGGGGGCCGAGTCCACCGGGGCCCTCTCCAGCGCCCGCAAGCTGCTGGACGACGCCCGGCAGGCCGCCCCCGAGGCGTCCCTGCACTCCGCGACGGCGTCGGCGATGCTCATGCTGAACGGCGAGGGCGACGTCGCGACCGCCCACCGGCTGCTGACCGGCGCCATCGAGTCCGCGGCCGGATCCCACGGGTACCGGGCCGACGACCGGGCGCTGGTCGACGCGCTGCACGTGCTGGCCGTGGTCTGCTTCTTCGGCGCCCGGCCCGAGCTGTGGCAGTCCTACTACCGGGCCGTGGAGCGCCTCGCCCCGCGGCCGCCGGCCGTGCTGGCGGTGCTGGGGCGGACCTTCTCCGACCCGGCGCGCACCGGGGCGGCGGCGCACCGTCAGCTCGACGGTCTCATGGCCTCGCTGGCGGGCGAGCCCGACCCGGTGCTGATCACCCGGGTCGGCACCGGCGCCCTCTACCTCGACCGTCTCGGCGAGGTCCGCGACGCGGCCTGGCAGGTGGTGCGCTCGGGGCGGGACGGCGGGCCGGCGCGGCGCTACATCTCCTCGCTCATCCACCTCTGCCTGGACGACTACCTCACCGGGCGCTGGGACGAGGCGCTGGACCTCGCCGACGAGGGGCTGCGGGCGTGCGAGGACCACGAGTACAGCGCCTTCGCCTGGTACTTCCGGTACATCCGGGCGATCGTCCTCGGCTCGCGCGGGAACACGGCGGAGAGCCTGGCGACGTCCGCCGTCGTGATCGAGTGGGCCGCGCGGCACGGCGCGTCCTGCGCCGCGCACTACGCCCACCACGCCGCGGCCGTCGCGGCCCTGGGCGGCAGGGACTTCGCGCTGGCCTACCGGCACGCCGCCGCCGTCAGCCCCGCCGGCACCCTCGCCTCGCACGCGCCGCACGCCCTGTGGGTGGCCGGCCCCCTGGTCGAGGCCGCCGTCCGCGCCAACCGGCGCGCGGAGGCGGCGGCGCACGTGCGGGCGATGCGCGAGGCGGGGATAGCCGCCGTCTCCTCCCGGCACGCCATGCTGACGGAGGCCTGCGCCGCCCTGTGCTGCGAGGACGACGAGGAGGCGCTGCGCCTGTTCGCCCGCGCGCTCGGCACCCCCGGCGGCGAGCGGTGGCGCTTCGACCACGCCCGCGTCCAACTCGCCCACGGCGAACGGCTGCGCCGGGCCCGGACGACCACCGAGTCCCGCACTCCGCTGTCCGCCGCGCTGGCGACCTTCGAGGAGCTGGGCGCCGGGCCGTGGGCCGAGCGGGCGCGGAAGGAGCTGCGGGCGACGGGCTGGGGCCGGCGCAGGCTCGGCGCCGCGCAGGGTACCGGCCTGAGCGCCCAGGAGCGGGAGATCGCCGACCTCGCCGCCACCGGCCTGACCAACAAGCAGATCGCCGAACGGCTCTTCATCTCCCACCGCACGGTCGGCGCCCACCTGTACCAGATCTACCCGAAGCTGGGCATCACCTCCCGCGCGATGCTGCGCGACGCCCTCAACGCCCTCCCCGAGGACGGGACGACCCTGCCGTGAACCGACCTCGGGGCGTCGCGGATCCGCACGCCGGCCGGCCCGGCGGGGGACCGGCGTCAGGCGATAGGGTCGGGGCGAGCCGCGCTTCGGGAGAGGACACCGTGAGGTCAGTCGAGATATCGCTTCGGAACCCCGCCGAGAAGCGGTCGCTCTCGTTGGAGCAGATCGCGGCCGCCACCTGGGACCGGGAGCCCGGCGAGGTCGCCACGCACGGGGTGCTGATCGGGACGCGGCTGTGGCCGATGCGGCACCTCATCGGCGCCGCCCTCGGGGTCGGTGCCGAGCGGGTCGGCAACGTGGCCGGTCTCAAGGCCCTCGACCAGCTCGGCCTGCGGACGTACAGCCTCGTCCCCTACGACGGGAAGGGGAACCCCGTCCGGGCCGAGGACGCCGTCCGGCGGGCCGACATCTCCCGCCGTGCCGCGCGGAGTTGACGCGACACAGGAGCCCGCGGGCGTGCGGCGTCACGCGCGGCCGGAGGCCAGCAGGGCGACGTGGGGCAGGAGCAGGAGCCCGTCGGGGCCGGTGAACTCCTTGCCCAGGGCCTCCAGGTGCCGCTTGATCCCGGCCCGCACCTCCGGGGTCTGACCGGCCACGATCCTCCCGATCGTGGCGACGCCGGAGGCCGGTCCGCTCCACCATTCCTCCAGGTCGGTGCGGTGGTTCCAGCTCACGCTCTCGCACGCCGCCCCGGCCAGGCCCGCCGAGGCCAGCAGGTCCGCGAGTCCTCGTTCGGTGCGCGGGAAGTCGTCCTCCGGGGCGAGGGCGGGGAGGTCGGACGGCCGCGGTACGCCCGCCGCCTCGACGGCCCGGCCGATCAGGGCCTGGCCGGGCGCCGGCGGGGAGCTCCAGATCGTCACGGCGACCGTCCCGCCGGGACGGGTCACCCGTCGCAGTTCGGCGAGCGCCCGGCGGGGGCGGCCCACGTGGTTGAGCACGAAGTTGCCGACCACGGCGTCGAACTCTCCGTCGGCGAAGGGCAGTTCCGGAAGCGCCGCCACCTGGAACGCCGCCGCCGGAGCGGCCTGCCGGGCCAGGTCCACCATGCCGGGCTCGGCGTCCACCGCCGTCACCTCCGCCCCGCGCGCGCAGGCGGCCACCGCGACGGCGCCCGTCCCGGTTCCCACGTCCAGCACGCGCGCACCCGCCCGAACGCCGGCGGCGTCGAGCAGCCGGTGGACCGGGTGGGCGCACAGCTTCGCGAAGCTGTCGGCGTAGGCCCTCGCGCTGCCCGACCAGATCCGCCGCTCGCTCTCGTCGAACGCCGTCACGGCCCCGCCTCCCCGCTGGATTCGTCGATCGACTTCCCGGGACCCTAACCCACGGGGGCACGCACCGAGGCCACCGGGCGAGCGGATTCGAGCCACCCGGCGGTCAAATCCGGTAGGCGTGGCGGGATTCGAGGCCGGTCAGGAGTAGCGGGCGGAGTGCCGTGGAAGCATCCCGAGGAGTGAAGCGTGACATGTCACATGGCGTCACGCCTCCCTACCCTCGTTGTCGACTCTCGAAGGAGAGACCCTCGATGAAGCGTTTCGTCGCGGTCCTGGCGGCCGCTGCCGCGCTGTCCGGGCTCGGTGTCACCGGCGCCGGCCAGGCCACCGCGCAGACCACGGGCACGGCCACGATCTCCTCCCCGACCACCTGCGCCTGGGGTCCCACCAGCCTCGTCCGGAACCAGGTCTGTCTCACGGTCGACGGCATCCTCTTCTCCGCCACCGGCTACTCCGCCAATTCCGGCGGAGTCCCGCGGACCCTCTCCTACACCCTGGAAGCCCGCATCACCGACGGCGAGGTCCTGGAGCGCGAGGACGTGACCGCCACCGTGCCCGTCGGAGGGCTCACGGTCGGCCCCGTCGCGCGCACCGCCCCGTGCGGCTCCAGCGTGACGGCCACCTTCCGGACCACCACACCGGGCCTGCCGCCGCTGACCGCCACCGTCACGGCCCCGGTCACCTGCTGATCCCCCGCCCGGCGGAGGAGCCCCGACCGGCCGGGCGTGGTCCAGAAGGGCAGTACTCGCCGGGGCCGGCCCAAGCAGTCGCTGTTCCTCCGTCAACAGCTGTCGCTGCGGCCGCAGTCAGATGACTGATGACCGGGTGGGGCCGCCGGCAGCACAGTGGAGTTGCTCCGGGAGCGGGAACGCCGGAGCAACACCCCTGGTAGCAGAGAGAAGGCGGAGGAGATCATGAGGGACCTGCGGCGCACTGGGTTGCGGCTCGCGGTGGGCGCCGCCGCGCTGGCCGGTGCCATCGTCGCCTCGACGACGAGCGCGAGCGCGAGCGTTCTCACCGACATCCAGACCGGCTCCGGCAAGTGCCCGGCCAACTGGGTCTGCCTGTGGAGCGACTACAACTTCGTCCGGGGAAATCCCGCGGGCGGGTACGACTACGGGGCCGTGGGTTCGGACCAGAACGTTCCGGACATGGGCAAGTTCGTCTACGAGAGCAAGTCCTGGCGTTGGAAGGGCATGCAGGACCAGGCCTCCTCGGTGGTGAACAACACCGGCAGCAGCATCTGCTTCTACGAGCACAACGGTTACGGCGGGGCGGAGTTCAGGATCGGCCCCTGGGAGAAGTGGGCCACCGTCCCGGGCTGGATCAACGACAGGATCAGCTCCTTCAAGTACTGCTGATTGCTGATCCGGCCGCGGATTCACCGCCCCGCCACACCACCACTCGGAAAAGAGGGATCATGTTCTCGAAGCGCAGCTTGACGCGGCTCGGACTGGGCACCGCCGTCGCGGCCGGGCTGGTCGTCGCCGCGGCGACGTCCGCCGGGGCCACCACCGTCACCAACATCGGCCACGGTGCCGGGTCGTGCCCCGCCGGCTACATCTGCCTCTGGTCGGAGGGCAACTTCATCCAGGGCGGCTTCGTCTACGACCACAAGTTCGGGTCCTTCGGGTCGAACCAGAACATCAGCGACATGGGCAAGCTGGGCCGCACGTCCACCGGGGACAAGGGCATGCAGGACGTCACCTCGTCGGTGCTGAACAACACCGGCAGCAGCATCTGCTTCTACGAGCACAACGGCTACGGCGGCGCCGAGTTCAGGATCGGCCCCTGGGAGCAGTGGCCGTCCCTCCCGTCGTGGATCAACGACAGGATCAGCTCCTTCAAGTACTGCTGACCCCGAGCGAATTGAACGGATGGTGATGACCATGCCCAAGAAGACGGCCAGGCTCGGACTGCTCGCTGCCGCCGCCACCGGGTTGATCCTGGCAGCGGCGCCCGCCGCAAGCGCCACCACGCTCCCCATCGGAACCGGGTCCGGAGCGTGTCCCAGCAACTTCATCTGCCTCTGGTCCGACTACGACTTCGTCGCCGGCAGTCCCAGCGGCAAGTACGCGGCGCTCGCGTCGGACCAGAACATCGCCGACATGGGGAAGCTCAAGAACGAGGGCGGCTCCTGGACCGGGATGCAGGACATCGCGTCGTCGGTGGTGAACAACACCGGCAGCAGCATCTGCTTCTACGAGCACAACGGTTACGGCGGGGCGGAGTTCAGGATCGGCCCCTGGGAGAAGTGGCGCACCGTCCCGGGCTGGATCAACGACAGGATCAGTTCCTTCAAGTACTGCTGACCGCCGAGTTCCGCTGACCGCGAGGCCGCCGGTCCGAAACCGCCCCCGGCCGTACGCCGGGGGCGGTTTGCCATCAATTCGGCGATGTTGTGACGCACTTGTTGAGCCTCCCTTAAGATCCGGTTCACAAGGCGGATCATCGCCTGAACGATGAGAGCGGGAATGACAGCTACAAGTGAAGAGATGAACGGCGCCGGGCGTGGACCGGGTCGGCGGGGACCGGGGTTAACCGGTCGGCGTCTGGTGGGCCGGGTGGCGGTGCTCGCCGTGGGGATCGGCGGCTGCTCGCTGCTGGCGGCTCCGGCCGCGTATCCGCAGGCGGACGACGGCTCGGTGACGGTGCGGGTGGTACGGGCGGTCGACACCGACGGCGTGTGGAGTCCGGCCCTGGAGCCGGGCATCGGCGGGGTCACCGTGGTGCTCGCCGATGACGGGGGCGCCGAGGTGACCGGTGTGACCGCCCCCGACGGCACGGTCACCCTGGCGCCGGGCAAGGCCCGGTCCGCGAACGGCCGCTACCGGGTGCAGGTGGTGAACCCGAAGCCGGGCCTGCTGTTCCCGGCGTTCGCCTCGCGGCAGGGCCTGGACGGCGCGCCGAACCGGCTGAGCAGCAACGAGGAGTTCGTCGACCTCGCCGGCGGCCGGAACGTGGCGTACACGACGGGTCTGTGGAATCCCGCCGACTACTGCCAGAAGAACGCGCCGCTGGTCACGGCCTGCCAGCCCGCGACGAACGAGTCGCAGAAGCCGCGCACGCTGGTGACCTTCCCCTACAGCGCGCGCGGCACCGACACGGACACCACCGACCTGGCCACCGACGCCGAGACCGGAACCGTCTACGGCATCGGCTGGAGCAAGCCGGGGAAGCGGCTGTTCAGTTCGGCGCTGGCCAAGCGGGACACCACGTACGGCCCCGGCGGCGCCGGCGCGATCTACGTCACCGATGTCGCGAACAAGGCGACGTCGCTGTTCGCCACCGTCCCGGACGCCGGGGCGGCGGTGCACGGGGTCGGCGCCGCGGACGACGCCTTCCTCTCGGCGCCGGGCAAGCAGAGCCTGGGCGCCCTGAAGGTCTCCGAGGACGGCCGCGACCTGTTCGTCGTCAACCTCAGCAACCGCAGGCTGTACCGCTACGACGCCACCGGGCCGACCGCGGCGGCGCCGGAGGCCTCCTACTCGATTCCGGACCCGGGCTGCCCCTCGGCGGTGGACTGGCGTCCGTTCGGTCTTGGCCTGCAGGACGGCGTCGGCTACCTCGGCGGTGTCTGCTCGGGCGAGTCGACCGGGAAGGTCGCGGACCTGCGCGCGGTCGTCCTGCCCTTCGACCCGGCCACGGGCGCGTTCGGCAAGCCGGTGCTGGACCAGCCGCTGGACTACCCGCGCAGCAAGACGGCCAACGGCCTCTGCCCCGGGGACGGCTGGTTCCCGTGGACGGACACCATCCCCGCCGAGCAGAACGGCAAGGCCTGCACCGGCACCGGGTTCTACGCCAACCCCGAGCCCGAGCTGGCCGAGATCGTCTTCGAGACCGACGGCTCCATGCTGCTGGCGTTCCGTGACCGGCACACCGACAAGGCGACGGCGTTCCAACGGACCGGGGACCCCACGACCTACCACAGTTTCGCGTCCGGCGGTGACCTCAACAAGGCGTGCCTGTCCGGCGGCGTGTACGTGATGGACGTCAACACCGGCTGCGGGATGACGCCGCGCGGGACCAGGTTCTTCAGCGTCGGCACCTTCCAGGGCAACCACCCGAACGCGGCCTACGCCGGCATGGCGCTGTCGAAGGTGGAGGACTCCATCGCGGTCTCGGCCGTGGACCCCACCGACGTCTGGTGGACCGTCGGCACGATGTTCACCAACCGTGACGGGACCAGGGAGACCGGGTCCGGCCTGGGGATGAACGACCCGAAGGACAGGCCGGCCTTCGGGAAGGGCGCTTCGATGGGCGACCTGGAGGTGCTCTGCGACCAGGCGCCGCTGCAGATCGGCAACCGGGTCTGGTACGACGCCGAGCGCAAGGGCGTCCAGAGCCCGGGTCAGCGGCCGGTCCCCGGCGCCGCCGTCAACCTCTACGACGAGTCCGGCAAGCTCGTCGCGTCGACGAGGACGACGCCGCGCGGCGAGTACTACTTCGACGACTCGAACGTGCCCGGTGGTCTCAAGCCGAGGACCACGTACACGATCAGGATGGACGATCCGGCGGACTACGCGCCGGGCGGGCCGCTGTACCAGTGGGTGCCGACCGAGGCGGGAGCCGGTGACAACCGCTTCGTGGACTCCAAGGGCGTCGTCCCGGACGGCGCCCGCTACCCGGAACGGACCCTGACCACCGGCGGACCGGGGCAGAACGACCACACCTTCGACCTCGGCTTCCGCCCGCAGGAGGGCCCGGTACGCCTGGTCAAGCACGACCAGGACGGAACGCCGCTGGCCGGCGCGACGTTCGCGCTGTGGCGGGAGACCAACGGCAGCGACGGGCTGCAGACCTCCGGGACGAAGGCCGACACCCGGGTCGGCGGCCCCTGTACGACCGGGGCCGACGGCGTCTGCGCGGCCACGGCGGAGTCCGGAACGTACTACTGGCAGGAGATCAGCCCGCCCGGGGGCTACGCGGTTCCGGAGAACCCGGTGTCCGGCCCGCTGGTGCTGAACTCCGGGACCCTCGACGCCGGGGTCTCCGCGACCGCGGTCAACCGGCTGCTGCCCGCCCCCACGCCGTCGACGACGGTTCCGGCGACGGCGGCTCCGACGCCGACGCCGACGCCGACGCCTGAGCCAGCGCCGTCGGCCACGCCGGTGGCCACGCCGGCGCCGGTGGTGCCGGTCACGGCGCCGACGCCCGACGCGCCCGCGCCGTCAGGCGCGCCGGCCGCGCCGAACGCCGCGCCCGGCGCGCACCTGGCGGCCACCGGCCAGGACAAGGTCGTGCCGATGGCCCTCGCATCCGCGGTGCTCACGGCCCTCGGCTGGGCACTCGTGGAACTCCGCAGGCGCAGGGCCCGGCGCCAGTAGCTCGGGGCGGGGGCCCTCTTCGGTTCCGGAGAGGGCTCCCGCCGGGCTCTGCCTAGCGGCCGGCAGGAAATTAATCGCTTGGCGAAGTATTGCTAGCGCTGCTACCTTTTCTGAGGCCGTGCGAGAGAACGAGGAGGTGGTACCCGTGAACGCAGTATCGAGATGGGTGCTCTCCTCCAGGGTCACGGTCAGGCGATAGGTCGTCCGGGAGCGCCGTTCCAGAGCTCTCCCGAAAGGCACGACCATGCAGTTCACTTCCGAGCAGCGCCTCGACGACGGCGTCCTCGAACGCGAATTCACCCTCGGCGGGATCCCCGGCGTCCTGTGGACGCCCGACTCCGCGTCCGCATCCGCACCGGTGCCGCTGATCCTGATCGGTCTTCCCCCGCTCGGGCTGCGCAGGGTGCACGCCCGGGTGGCGGCGCGGGCCCGGTACTACGCGGCGGAGTACGGCTTCGCCTCGGCCACCATCGAACTCCCCGGGAGCGGTGACCGGCCCCGTCTGGCCGCCACCGAGCAGGCCCGGGCCGACCTGCGCCGGGTGATGGAGGCGGGCGAGCCGGTGACCGGCGAGATCGTCGACGCCCTCGTCCTCCCGCTCGTCGAGAGGGCCGTCCCGGAGTGGCAGGCCGCCCTGGACGCGCTTCTGGCACTGCCCGAGATCGGCGGCCCGGTCGGGTACGAGGGGGGAATCATCTCCATCGGCATCCGGCTGGCGGTGGTCGACCCGCGCATCGCGGCCGCCAATCTGTTCGCCGGGAGCTTCGTGCCCGCCGCCATGGTCGAGGAGGCCCGCCGGGTCACCGTTCCGCTGCAGGTCCTGCTGCAGTGGGACGACGAAGGGAATGACCGGCAGGCGTCCCTGGACCTGTTCGACGCCCTCGGGTCGAAGGAGAAGACCCTGCACGCCAACATGGGCGGGCACACCGGCGTCCCGCACTTCGAACTCGACGCCGGCGCCAGGTTCTTCGCCCGGCATCTGAGCTAGGAGCATATGACCGGGACGGTTCCGGAGAGTTCCGGAACCGTCCCGGGGTTCGGGCCCACTGCCCGGAGGCCCGAGGTCAGCGGATCAGCAGAGGTGCCAGGGGCCCCAGCCGTCGGTCTTGGTGCGGCACCAGAACTGGTAGTCGCCGGTCCACGCGCCGACGCTGGACGGGTTGGGCCAGGCCACCCCGTACCTGAGGTCGAGCCCACTGCCGCCGAGGCTCGTCCAGGAGCCCCAGGAGCCTCCGGCCGTGGTCTGCTCCACGGTCCAGACGGCATGGTCGGTGCCGAGCCCGGTGACCTCCTTGCGGCCGTCCGCCCAGGTCACGACGGTGGTCTGGCTGCCGCAGAGGAGCACGCGGGAGGGCGCGCCGTAGGCGAACGCCGTGGTGCAGCCGCTGACGTTGTCGTAGTAGCCCGGAGCGGCGCCCAGCTCCAGGTCCACGTAGCCGGCGGTTGTGGCGTTCGCGGGCGCGGCAAGGCCGAACAGTGCGCCGACGACAGCGAAGAGGAGCGCGATCAGACGTACCTTCATCTGCAAGGTCCCACCTGTCCATTCCACCCCGGGGACTCTCCTCCGGGAGGTTCGGAGTCTGTCAGAGCCGCCGCGCGCCTCCGTACCCCCAGAGAGGTAATTCCGTGTTCCCCGATTCCGGGAACTTCGGGGACACCGGTGGGACTTGTAGCAGCGCGACGCCCCTCGCGACGGGCCCCGACCGAAAGCCGGTCGGGGCCCGTCACTCAAGGTCAGCGAGGAGCGAGGAGGCAGAACTCGTTGCCTTCCGGGTCGGCCAGAACCGTCCAGGAGATGGCGGACCGGTCGAACCCGGGGTCGGTGGGGCCCACGGCACCCAGGGCACGCAGTCGGGCTTCCTCCGCCGCGAGGTCGTCACCCGGGTAGGGGCGGACGTCGAGGTGGACGCGGTTCCACCCGCTCTTGGTGTCGGGGGTGCGGACGAACTCCAGGTAGGGGCCGACGCCCGCGGCGGACCGCAGGCTCGCGTGGTCGTCGGCGACTTCGTGCACCGTCCAGTCCGTCGCCTGGCCCCAGAACCGGGCCATCTCCCGCGGGTCGGTGCAGTCGACCACCACCGCGGCGATCAGCCCGGTGTCCTGGTGGATCGGGCGGGGCTCCAGGACGCAGAACTCGTTGCCCTCCGGGTCGGCCATGACCGTCCAGGGGACGTCACCCTGACCCACGTCGGCGAGCGTCGCACCGAGATCCTTCAGGCGCGCGACCAACTCCGCCTGATGGGCGGTCGAGGTGGTGGCCAGGTCGAGGTGCACCCGGTTCTTCACCGTCTTGGCTTCCGGGCGGGCGACGATGTCGATACAGATCGCCACGGGGTCGGGGTAGTCAAAGCCCACGGGTTCGAGGTTGGTGACGCCGGGCCCCTCGCTGTCGACACCCCACCCGAGCACCTCCGCCCAGAAGCGGCCGAGCGCGGAGTCGTCGTGGGCCTTCATGTTGATCTGTACAAGTCGTGTTGCCATGCCGCAGATCCTAGAAGCTGCCGACGCCCCAGGTCACCGCGTTTATGCCCGCCCCGGTACCGACCACGGCCGCTCGTCGAGCCTGCGCGAGCGCCGGGGGGCGGTGCCGTGTGCCTGGACCGGGACGGCGGTGGGGTGGGAGGCTGCGACTTCGACGCACTGGCCGCCGTTGTCGCTGGAGGAGCTCGGTGCCGCGCACACAAGCCACCGGCTTCCCGCACCTGCCCCCGGCCCCGGGCACCGCACTGCGGTGCCCGGGGCCCACGGACGGTCAGACGGTGAGGAGCTCCGTGAAGGTGGTGGCGGCCTCCAGGGCGTCGGGGTCGGGGACGATGCCGATCCCCGGGCCCGTGGGGACGGTCAGTCGGCCGTCGTCGAGGACGAAGGGGTCGGTGAGATCGCGGGTGTAGTAGCGGGCCGAGGCCGAGATGTCGCCGGGCAGGGTGAAGCCCGGGAGCGCGGCCAGCGCCAGGTTGGCCGCCCGGCCCAGCCCGGTCTCCAGCATGCCGCCGCACCACACCGGTACGCCGTTCGCCAGGCACAGGTCGTGTATCCGGCGGGCTTCCAGGTACCCGCCGACCCGGCCGGGCTTGATGTTCACGATCGAGCACGCCTCCTGCCGGATGGCGGTGGCCGCGTCCCGGGCCGAGGTGATCGACTCGTCCAGGCAGATCGGGGTGTCCATGCGAGCCGCCAGCCGGGTGTGCGAGAGCAGGTCGTCCGGGGCGAACGGCTGCTCGATCAGCGTCAGCCCGTAGGCGTCGAGCCGGCGCAGGTGGGGCTGGTCCGCCGGACCGTAGGCGGTGTTGGCGTCCACCTGCAAGGCGATGTCCGGGCCGAAGGTGTCCCGGACCGCTCGCAGCGGCTCGGTGTCCCAGCCCGGTTCGATCTTCAGCTTGATCCGGGCGTAGCCCGCGCGCAGATAGCCGTCGACGGCGCTGATCAGCTCGTCGACGGTGTCCATGATGCCGACCGACACACCGACCGCGAGCTCGGTCCGCGTCGCCCCGAAGTACTGGGCGAGGCTGACGCCGGCGGCCCGCAGTTCGGCGTCCAGTACCGCCATCTCGATGGCCGCCTTGGCCATCGGGTTGCCCCTGATCGGACGGAGCAGCTCGGGCACCAGTGCCGCGGTCAGCTCGGGAGCCCGGGACAACCGGGGCAGCAGGAACTCACGCACCACTTCCCGGGCCCCGGCCAGGTACTCGGTGCTGTACGTCGGATCGTCGTCGGCCACGCACTCGCCCCAGCCGACGACTCCGTCGGCCGTGGTCACCTCGACCAGCAGCGAGTTCCGGTGCTCCTGGGTTCCCAGTGAGGTCCGGAACGGCGCGACCAGGGGCAGGGCCACCCCGCGCAACTCCACCTGCTGCAGCTTCATGCCGATGTTTCCTTCCGTCGCAGGACGTACCATCCGGACCGGTCGAACCCGTCGATCCGGTAACCGTTCTCCAGGGCGCCACCGAGCGCCCCGCGCATCGCGGACCGCCAGCGCCGGGCGGCGGCCGGATCCCTTCGCCGCAGGGACTCCGCGTCCACCGGGGTGACACACCGCAGGACGTCACCGGTGGCGGCGCGCGGTACGGGCTCGCCATCGCCGTCCGCTTCGAGCACGGGTTCCGCCACGGCCAGGTCCGGCAACGGTGCCGGTGCCGGTGCCTGCGGCGTCCCGTGCACCGGCCAGCTGACGAACAGCCGGTCGGAGTCGTCGCCGTCGTTGATGCCGTCGTCCAACGGGCCGTAGAAGTCGGGCAGGTACGCCTCCGCGACCGCCCCGAGCCGGTGCAGGTTGAAGTAGGCGTTGCGACGGATCAGCGGGTCGTACGTCCACGAGACCGACGACAGGCCCGCCTCGGCGGCCCACTCCCGCTGGTGCGACTTCATCGCCGCGCCGATCCCGCGCCCGTGCATTCCGGGCACCACGCCGGCCACGTGCGAGTGCAGGCTGTCCCCGACGGTCCGGAACCCGGCGGTCACGCCGACCATCGCCGTCCCGAGGTACGCCGCCGCGACGTAGCCGCCGGTGTGCGCGAGCGCGCACATCACGTCCAGGGCCAACGGTGGCTCGGCGAGGTCCGGGGTGTTCCACACGGCGCGCAGCACCGCGTCGGCCTGCTGGAGTTCGGGTACGGTCCGAAGCAACTGGATTCGGACGTCCGCCCGTTGCGGGACGGCGGAAGGAATGTCGACCATGTGACGAGTCTGCTCGGCGGACCGCCCCGGGCCATTGGCGTCCAGGCCCAAGTTCACCTGGCCTCCTTTGTGCCGATGTCCGGCGTCCGTAGCCGCAGCTGCAGCGCCAGCGCCAGCCGCAGGTCCGGATCATCGATGTCGATCAGCTCGGCCAGCCGGCGCAGCCGGTGCCGCAACGTGTTGGGGTGCAGCGTCATGGCGTCCGCGACCCGCGGCACGTCGTAGTGCCCGGCGATCCAGCAGCGCAGCGTCTTCTCGTACTCCGTCCCGTGCCGGGCGTCATGGTCGAGCACCGTCGACAGCGGTTCCCCGTCCAGGGCCGGACGGTAGCGGAGCGCCTCGTACACGTCCCCCAGGAATATCGGGGCGGCCAGCTCGTCGTGGCGTCCGATCTCCGCCTTGCCGAACGGTCCGCACACCACCTTGAGCGCCTGCCTGGCCTGGCTCAGCCCCGTCGAGATGTCGGCGAGGCCGGGAAGGGTGCGACTGATCCCCGCCCGCCAGCCGCCGCCCAGGGTGTCCCTCGCCCTGGCCAGCACCGTCGCGATGATCAGCTGGATCACGGGCGCGTCGGACGCCGTGTCGACCACCGCCACGGCCTGACCGTCCAGCGCTCCCGCGGCGGCGCCCAGCCGGTAGGCGGAGAGCCCCATCCGCAGCAGGTCGCCGACGTACTCGGCGGCGGAGTCCGGCGACACGCCCCGCGCGTGACCGGCCGGGTCACCGAAGCGGCCGATCACCAGCACGGTCGCCGGGGCGTCGAAGCGTATCCCGAACGAGTCGGCGAGCTCCCGGGTCACTCCCAGGCCGCGGAGCAACCAGCCCAGGCGCTCGGTCCGTTGCCGGCGCTCGGCATCCGCCGCGAGGCTGACCCGGGCCAGGTGGGGCGCGGCCAGCCGCGCGCCCTCGGCGAGGACGTCCGCCGCCTCCTCCGCCAGGGGCTCGTCGCCCTGGAGCACCCAGATGGTGCCCAGCGCCTCGCCGCCGTCCCGGATGGCGATGGCCAGGCGCGGCCAGTAGTCCTTCGGCTCGTAGCTCCACACCGCGGTGTCGGAGCGCAGGACGGCGGCGTACTCCTCGGCGTGGGTCGGGTGGTCCGGTACCCGGCGGCCGAGGATCCCGTCACGACGCGGGTCGTCGACCAGCTGGCCCGGGACCGTGGAGTAGGCCAGCACGCGCATGGACAGGTCCTCGATCGCGACCGCGCCGCCGGCGCGCACGGCGATGTCGTTGGCCAGGGCGAACAGGTCGGTGGACCGGTGCCGGTTCGGCTCGAACACCGGGCTCGTGATCGCCCGCAGCGCGTCGATCAAGGTGTAGAGCTGCCCCCAGGAGATCGCGGCACTGCGCTCCAGGAGCGCCACCCCGGTCCGTTCGGCCGCCCGTGTCAGTGCCGCCGTGTCCGTGCTGCCGGCGCGCGTGACCACCGCCTTGGCGTGGTGCTCGGCGGCCCACTCCAGGACGTCGGCGGTCAGTCGGCCGGGTACCAGGACGATCGCGTCGGTCAGCCCTGTCCCGGGGGCGTCGGTGTCATGGATGGTGGGCGCCCCGACGGCGACCGCCCGGCCTCGTGGCAGCGCGAGCGGCCGGAGGAGATCGGTTCCCAGGCTGTCGAGCACGACCCCGAGGGTGATTCCGGCGGGGGTTCCGGCGGGGGCGGTCACCGCCGCTCCGATCGCAGCATCCGGCCCCGGCGCTCCCCGGTGAACTCACCGTCGGCGATCACCTGTTCACCGGCCAGGAACACCTGGGTGATTCCGGTCGGCCTCAGCTCGGGATGCTCGTAGGTCCCGGCGTGACCGATCCGCGCGGGGTCGAGGACCACCAGGTCCGCGACCGAGCCGCGGCCGATCCAGCCACGGTCGGACAGCCCGAACTGGCTCGCGGTGGCGGAGGTGACCTTCCGGATCGCCTCGGCCAGGTCCACCACGCCGCCGTCCCGCACATAGCCGCCGAGGAAGGTGGGGAAGGTGCCGAAGGTCCGGGGGTGGTTCGGGCCGATCGGGATGTCGCTGTCCGACCCGATCGCGACCAGCGGATCGGCCATGATCGCCCGGACATCGCCTTCGTCCATGGTGTGGCAGACGACGTACGCGTGCGGGTCGGCGATCAGCAACTCGCACAGCGCGTCCCAGGGTTCCCGTCCGGCCAGCACCTCGGCGAGCCGGCGCCCCGTCACCGAGGGATCGGTGTGCCGGAGGATCTGCATGTCCTCGGGGTGGACCTCCCGCCACAACCCGACGCCGGTCCCCGTCCCCGGCCCCTCGGCCGTCGCCCGGAGCGCCGCCCGGGTCCGCGGGTCGAGGAGCCTGGCGCGCAGCGCGTCCACGTTGCCCTCGCACGCCTCGGGAGGCAGCATTGCCGCCATGCCCGTGCAGAAGGCCCGGTACGGGTACTGGTCCCCCCGTGCGTCGACGCCGCTGCGGCGGGCCTCGGCCAGGGTGTCCAGGATCAGCCGGGACGCGCCGTGGACGGCCCGTCCGGAAGCCTTGCAGTGCGACACCTGCAGCCTGACCCCGGCCGCCCTGGCGATCGCGACCGCTTCGCCGAGGGCGTCGGCCAGCCCCTCGCTCTCGCTGCGCATGTGGGTGGCGTACGCCCCGTCGTACCGGCGGGCGATCCGGGCCAGGGCGGTGAGCTCGGCCGGGTCCGCGTACGCTCCGGGCACGTACTCAAGACCGCTGGACAGTCCGCGGGCCCCGGCTGCGAAGGCCTCCTCGGTGAGCTCGCACAGCCGCTCCAGGCCCCCCGGCGGCAGCCGCCGCTCCAGACCGGCCACCGCCAGCCGCAGGGTGTTGTGGCCCACCAGGGGGGCGAAGTGGTTGGTCAGCCCGGCGGCCTCGGCGGCGTCGAGGTAGTCCGCGAAGGTCGTGAACGTCCGCTCGCCCAGCTCGATCGGGCTCAGCCCGGCGGTCGCGGGATCCGCCGGTCCCATCGAGAAGCCACAGTTGCCGATGACCTCCGTGGTGACGCCCTGCAGCAGCTTGAAGGGCTGCGCATCGGGCAGGAACGGAACGCTGTCGGAGTGGCTGTGCGGATCGACGAACCCGGGGGCCGTCACCAGTCCGGTCGCGTCGACGGTCCGTCTGGCCGCCCCGAGGTCCTTGCCCACGGCGGTGACGCGGCCGGCGGTGACGGCGACGTCGGCGGTGACGGGGGCGGAGGCGAATCCGTCGTGGACCTCGCCGCCGGCGATGATCAGATCATGCATGGGCTGTCTTTCCGGTCGGCGCCGGTGGCACGGAGGCCACCAGGCGGCGGGTGTACGCGTGGGTGGGGTTGTCGAGCACCGTCTCGGTGTCGCCCGCTTCGACCACCCGGCCGTGCAGGAGCACGATGGTGCGGTCGGTGATCTGCCGGGCCATGGCCAGGTCGTGCGTGATGAACAGCAGGGCGGTGCCCAGCTCGTTGTTGACGCGGCGCAGCAGTTCCAGGACGTGGGCCTGGACCGACACGTCCAGCGAGGCGGTCGGCTCGTCGCAGATCAACAGCGCGGGGCGCACGGCGAGCGCCCGCGCGATCGCGACCCGCTGCTTCTGACCGCCCGACAACCGGTGCGGCCGCAATCCGGAGTACGCGGGTGGCAGGCCGACCAGCTCCAGCAGTTCGCCGACGGGCAGACGGTCCTCCGGCCGTGCCTGGCCGGCCGCCTCCGCCAGGATGGCGCCCACCGTCATCGCCGGGTTGAGGGAGGTGGACGGATCCTGGAACACGCACTGCACGAGGGTGCGCACGGTTCGCCGCTGGGCCGCGGACAGCCGTCGCGGCCGGGTCGTGTCCGTGCCGTCCAGCAGGATCCGGCCGCCGCTCGCCTCGACCAGGCCGAGCAGGCACCGTGCGAGGGTCGTCTTGCCGGACCCGGACTCGCCGACCAGCGCCACCCTCTCCCCCGGGGCGATCGAGAGGTCGACGCCGTCCAAGGACGTCACCTTGCCGTACTCCTTGCGCAGTCCCTCGACCAGCAGGAGGGGGCGGTCCGACGGCTTCGGAGGCCTGGCCGCGACCGGCTGCTCGTCGACGGCCGGGGGCTCGGGCGGCTGAACCGGGTACCGGCAGGCCGTCCGGTGGGCGACGGCGATCTCGCGCAGCGGGGGCCGGCCGGTGAGGCAGTCGTCCTGCCGCTGCGGGCACCGGTCGGCGAACGCGCACCGGTCGGTGACGTCGGCCGCGCGCGGCACCGAGCCGGGAATGGACACCAGACGCGTGGCGGTGCGTTCCACCGCCGGAAGCGCGCCGATCAGCCCGGCGGTGTACGGGTGGCCCGGGGCGGCGGCGACGGCCCGGCCGCGGCCCGTCTCCAGCACCCGGCCGGCGTACATCACCTGGACCCGGTCGCACAGCGCGAACGCGACGCGCAGATCGTGCGTGATCAGCAGCACGGACATCCCCCGGGCCGCCTGGATCCCGGCGAGCAGCCGCATGATCTCGTGCTGGACGGTGGCGTCGAGGGCCGTGGTGGGCTCGTCGGCGATCAGCAGTTCGGGATCCCCGGCCAGCGCCGCCGCTATCGCCACCCGCTGCCGCATCCCGCCGGACAGCTGGAACGGGTACCGCCGGGCCACCTGCGGGTCGTCGATGCCGACCTCCGCGAGCCGGCGGGCGATCTCGGCCCGGTCGCGGCCGGCGCCGCGGGGAAGCGACTCGGCGATGTGCGCGCCCGCGGTCAGCAGCGGGTTCAGCTGGGTGAACGGGTCCTGCATGAGCAGGCCGACGCGTCGGCCCCGCACTTGGCGCAGCGCCTTCTCCCGCGCCCCGACGAGTTCGGCCCCGGACAGTCGCACCGAGCCGTGGGCCAGCAGGGGCGGGGGCAGCAGTCCGGCTATCGCCCGGGCGGTCAGGGACTTGCCACTGCCCGATTCGCCGACCAGTCCGACGGTTTCGCCGGCCGCGACGGCCAGGTCGACGTCGTCGACGATCCGCCGGTCCCCGAGGGTGACCGTGAGCCCCTGTACCTGGAGCAGCTCACTCATTCCGGAACGCCCTTCCCGGCGTCGAGCCGTTCGAAGATGCTGTCGCCGAGCAGGGTGGCGGCGATGGCGGTGATCATGATGAGCAGCGCCGGTGCCACGGCCGCCCAGGGATTGAGGTCCAGCAGGGTGCGGTTCTCCTGGATCATCAGGCCCCAGTCGGGCGTGCCCGCCGGCAGACCGATGCCCAGGAACGACAGCCCGGTCAGCGCCACCAGCGCGCTGACGAAGCTGAGCAGCAGATTGGCCGTCACGGTCGGCGCCAGATTGGGCAGCAGGTGCCGGAAGACGATCCTGCGGTCCGGCAGGCCCAGCGTGCGGGCGGCGTCGACGTAGGCCAGCTCCCGCTGGCCCAGGGCCAGGCTGCGGATGATCCGGATGTCGGACGGGGCGTTCAGGACGATGAGGGCGAGCACGGCGATCGTGGTCCCGCCGCCGGCGACGCCCACCAGGACGATCAGGACGAGCAGCCCGGGCAGCGCGTACAGCAGGTCGCTCAGCCGCATCAGGACCGCGTCCGGCCAGCCCCGGTGGTAGCCGGCGAGCAGGCCGAGGGTGGTCCCCAGCAGGGTCGTCCCGAGGGCGATCAGCACCGGGGCGACCAGCGCGGTCCTGGTGCCCGCCAGCAGCCGGGACAGCACGTCGCGGCCCAGGTCGTCGGTGCCGAGCAGGTGGGTCGCGCTCGGGCCGGTGGGGCCCAGCTCGACGTTCTGCAGCGCCGGGTCGTGCGGAGCCGCCCAGTCGCCGAGGATCGCGGCCAGCACGATGAGGGCGAGTGCCGACAGCGCCGTCGTCGTCAGGACGCGGCCGCCGGCGATCCGGGGCCGCCGGCCGTGTTCGCGGACGCCCGGCCGGGTCGTCGTCGCCGCGCTCACGCGGGGGCTCCGTGCCGCACCCGGGGGTCGACCACCAGGTAGATCAGGTCCACCAACAGGTTCACGCCGATCACCACCGCGCCACCGAGCAGTACCAAGGCCTGGATCAAGGGAATGTCCTTCTGGTTCACCGCCTGCACCAGGAGCGATCCCAGTCCGGGCAAACTGAATGTCTGTTCCACGAACACCGCTCCGGTCAGGTTCGCCGCGGCCAGCAGTCCCGCGACGGTGAGCACGGGCAGGGCGGCGTTGCGCAGGGAGTAGCTCCCCCAGGTCCGCATCCGGCCGAGGCCCCGGGCCCGGGCGAAGGTGACGTAGTCCTGGGCGCCGACGTCGAGGGTGGCGGCTCGGGTCTGGCGGATCAGGACGGCCGCTTGACCGAGCGACAGCGCGATCGCCGGCAGGGTGTAGTGCCACAGGTCCCCGCCCCCGTACGTCGGGAACCAGCCCAGCTCGACGGCGAAGCCGTACAGCAGCAGCAGGCCCAGCGCGAACGGCGGGAAGGACAGCGCGACGAGCGCGACCAGCGTGACGCCCTGGTCGAGCAGCTTGCCGCGGCGCAGCCCGGCCGCCATGCCGGCCGGAATGCCGAGGAGGAGGGTCAGCACCATCGCGTAACCGGCCAGCGTGGCGGTCACCGGCAGACGCTCGGCGATCACCGTCAGCACCGGCTGCTTGGCGAACACGGAGGATCCGAAGTCCCCCGACAGCACGTCGCTCAGCCAGTGCCAGTACCGCACCGGGAACGGCTCGTCCAGCCGGTACTGCGCGCGGATCGCGGCGACGGTCTCCGGGGTCGACGGGCGATTGCCCAGCAGCGCTTGCACGGGTCCGTCCGGGCTGAGGGACAGCAACCCGTAGGTGAGCACCGACATCACCCCGAGCAGGACGACGGCGGACACCAGCCGCCGGGCGATCAACAGGGCGGCGTTCATCTGGACTCCGCGGGCTTGATCCCGGCAAGGACGTTCAGGGTCCACACTCCGACGTTCTCGGTGAACCTCTTGTTCAGGGCGATCCCCGCGTCCACGCTGTACAGCGGGACGTACGGGGCCTGCTCGGCGGTCTCGGTGAGGATCCCGGTCACCACCCGGCTGCGCTCCTCGCCGTTCTTCAGGGCGAGCACCTTGTCCACCTGGGTGTCCATCCGCGGGCTGGTGAACTGGGCGAAGTTGAAGCCGTAGGGCTGCGCCCCGACACTGGACACGAGGTCGGGCAGCAGCTCGCCCGGGTCCGGGGTGGTGTAGGACAGATCGTTCAGTACCAGGGTGAGTCCCTCGTGCCGGCTCCGGTTGGCGCGGTAGGTGTCGTCGGGCAGCGGGTTGAGCTTGAGCTTGATGCCGATCTCGGCCAGGTCCGCCGCGAGCACCTGCAGGGCGTCCGCCGTGTTGTTGCCGCTGTTGTAGTCGGCGGGCAGCTCGAAGCCATCGGGGTACGCGGACTTCGCCAGCTCGTCCCTGGCCGCGGCCAGGTCGTACGGATACCGGGGCCACCGGTCGGTCACGCTCCGGAAGTCGTCCCCGTAGAGCGCCCGGAGCATGGGATGGGTCAGGATCGTGGTCGCGGGTGACGCCGTGGCGCCGACCACCAGCCGCTGCATCGCCTCCCGGTTCACCGCGTGCGCGACGGCCCTGCGGACGTGGACGTCCGACAGCGGCGGGTAGGTGACGTTGAGGGAGAGGAAGGCGATCGAGTTGCCGGCGTAGAACCGGGTCCTGACGTCCTTCAGCGGGGCCCACTTGCGGATGTCACGCGGCGGTACCTGGGTGGTCCCGTCCACCTCCCCGGAGGAGACGGCCAGCCGCAGGGTCTCCGGATCGGTGATGGTGATCACCTTCACCGTGCCGACGGCCGGCCTGGCGCCCCGGTACTTCTCGTTGGGCTTCAGGGTGATGCCCTTGGTGCTGGAGAACTCGGTGACCTTGTACGGCCCGGTGCCCAGGGTCGGGAAGGCCGGCGTACCCAGGTCCTGCGGGTGCGCCTCGGCGAGCTTCTTCGGCACCACCTGCCACATCACCGCCACGTTCGACAGGAACGTCTGGGTCGGGGCCTTCAGCACGACGGTGACCTCGTCCGGGCCGGTGGCCCGCACCGACTTGACGGCGGCCACCATGCTCGCCGCCTCGGAGGCGACCTGCGGGTCGGTGTGCCGCTCCAGTGAGAACGCGACGTCCTCGGCGGTCACCGGAGAGCCGTCGGAGAACACCACGCCCTCGCGCAGCTTGAACACGTACGTGACCGGGTCCGGTTCGGTCCACGACTCCGCCAGCTGCGGGACGACCTTGCCGTTCTCGTCCCGCGTCACCGGCGACTCCAGGATCGCGAACTGCACCAGGGTGCCCGGGTCGGTGAAGCCGTGGGCGATGTCGAGCACGTTGGGCAGGCTCGTGGTTGCCATCGTGAGCGTGTCCGGGTCGCCAGCGGCCGTGGCGCATCCGGTCAGCAGCAGGCTTCCGGTCAGGGCACCGCCGAGCAGCCCGCGCGCTTTCCGGCGGCTTGGCAGGGTTGGGGTCATGGGGAGTCCTCGTCAGGAGATGGATCGGGTGGAAAGGACGCCGATGAGGGACACCTCGGGGCGGTCGGGGGAGAGCGAACAGCGGGTGGGGGCCGTCAGGTGGCGAGGTTGAGGCCGGGGGGAAGCCCCAGGGGGACGGCGTCGTCGGGCTGTCGGACGAAGCGCAACCGGTGGACACCGTCCGTGCTGATCAGGAGGTCGTCGCCGCTGGGGCGCAGGCTGATCAGGCCGCCCGCGCGGAACGCGCCGTCCGGCGCCGGTTCGATCGCCCCGACGAACTCCAGGCCGAGTTCGAGCGTGCCGTCCCGGGTGACCGTCGCCAGGACGCCGAGCTCCGGACTGCGGTAGACGGCCGGTGGCAGCGTGGCGCCGGCGTCCGCGGGGGGACAGCGCCAGTACTCCGTGGCGCGGCCGGGGCGGTACACCGATCCGATCCTGATCGTGCCGGACGACACCCGCAGCCGGAAGTCGGCGCTGTCCCCCAGGCCCTGCCAGCTGCCGTCGACGGCCGGTGCGAACTCGCCGCCGCGCGGCGCGCCGTGGACGCGGATCCGGCCGCCGCCCACGGCCTCGATCCGGAGCGGGAGGCCGGATCGCGGATCCAGCCAGTCCCCGGTCAGCCGGGCGGCGGGCTCGGCGGCCACCGGGTCCGCCATCAGCTCGACGGGATCGTCCTCGGGCAGCCCGGCGGCCAGCCGGAGCACCCGGGTGGCCAGCTTCGGGGAGTCGATCGAGGAGTTGTTGCCCAGCAGCGCCACGCCGAGACCGGCGTCCGGCATGAACAGCAGCTGCGACCGGTACCCGGGGACACCGCCGGCGTGGCCGAACGCCGGACGGCCCGCGATCGTCGTGTGGTAGAGACCCAGCGTGTACGGCCGCTCCTCGCCGTCCCCGGAGTCGACCCGCCGCACCAGCGCGTCACGGATGTCGGCGCCCAGGACCCGGCCGTCCTGCAGGAACCCGAACCACGGCGCCAGATCGGCGACGCTGGTGGCCAGACCGCCGTCACCGACCGCGGACTCCTCGGTGTCAGCGCGCCGGACGGCACCGCGCGTGACGTCGTACCCGTAGGCGAATCGCGGCAACGGCTCCTGGCTGTCCTCGCGGAACACGGTCTCGTTCATGCCCAGCGGTGCGAACATCCGCTCCGTGGTGAACTCCCCCAGGGTCCGGCCGGTGAGCCGCCGCACGAGCGAGGCGACCAGGACGTACCCCGTGTTGGAGTAGGAGAACGCGGTCCCCGGTTCGAAGTCGACCTCGGTCAGCCCGGCCACGAAGGCCAGCGTCTGGTCCTGGGTGATCCTCGTCAGCGGGCGGCCGGCGATCTCCGCCAGGGCCAGCCAGTCCCGCAGACCGCCCGTGTGCCGCAGGCACTGGCCGACGGTCACCGGCACCGCCAGCTTCAGCTCGGGCAGGTGCGTGCGGATGTCGTCGTCCAGCGACAGCCGCCCGTCGCGGCAGAGCAGCAGCGCCGCCGCGGCGGTGAACTGCTTGCTCATGGAAGCGATGTCGAACCGTGTCCGGGTGTCGACCGGCACCCCGAACTCCACGCTCGCCAGCCCCGCCGATGCCTGGTGGATCAGCTTCCCGTCGGCGTATATCCCGACGGACAGTCCCGGGTCGCCCGGGCGTACCGCCGAGCCCACGACCTCGGACAACGTTGTTGAGAAATCCATGCGCCACAGGCTCTCAGCCACGACTGCCCGGAAGGTTTGTCCCAAACGGCAAAGTCCGCTCGCCCAACGTTGGCCGCAAGGACATGTCCCCATACATCCCGACGTCGGGAGGATTCCTCTGTCGAGCGCGTTCCGGACACGCCGTCGGGCGTGTCGGCGACCCCGAAGCCATCGGCGCGCGTGCGCCGGAACCCGCGCTCCGTCGCACGTGCACGCCCCCCATCACCCAACGGCCCTCAGCTGCCGTGCCCGGAGGAGCCCATGGACCGCGAGATGCCACGAGACGTCCACCCGTCCGCGCAGCTGCCGGAACTCCGCCTCGACGCGCGGGCGCTGGAGCACAACATCCGGCTCATGGCGGCCTGGTGCCACGATCACCGGGTCGAGCTGGCCCCGCACATCAAGACCACCATGACGCGCCCCGTCGTCGAACGGCAGCTGGCCGCGGGGGCCTGGGGCGTCACGGTCGCCACCGTGACACAGGCCGGCATCGCCCTGGAGTGGGGGGCGCGGCGGGTGATCATCGCGAACCAGGTGGTCCACCCGCACGACCTGTCCCGGCTGCGCCGGTGGCTCGACGAGGCACCGGAGCGGGAGCTGTACTGCTTCGTCGACTCCCCGGCCGGCATCGGCTTCGCCCGGTCGTCCACGGCCGGCGCGCGCACCCCCCTGCGCGTCCTCGTCGACGTCGGAACGGACGGGGGCCGCACCGGTGTGAAGGGGCCGGCCGAGGCCGCCGGCCTGGCCCGGGCCGTCCGGGCGGCGCCCGGACTCCTGCTCGCCGGTGTCGCCGGCTACGAAGGCGTCCGGCCCAACCTGAGGGACACCGCCACCCTCGCGGCCGTCGACGAGCACTGCGATCGGACCGTCGCGGTGTTCCGCGGCCTCACCCCGCTCTTCGAGACCACGCGGCCCGTCTTCAGCATGGGCGGCTCGGCCTTTCCCGACCGGGTCGTCCACGCCCTCGCCCGCGCCGAACGCCACCCCGACGGCCTGCCGACGGCGGTGCCCGTCCTGCGGTCGGGCTGCTACGTCACCCATGATCACGGCACCTACGCGCACGTCTCCCACCTGCCCGGCCTGAAGGCGGCGCTGACCGTGCGCGCGGTCGTGCTCTCCACCCCGGAACCGGGGAGAGCCGTCGTCGGCGCCGGCAAACGCGAGCTGCCCTACGACGCCGGCCTGCCCGTCCTCGTCTCCGCCCGCGATCCGCACGGCGCACGGCGACCCGCCGCCGCGGCGACCGCGGAGCGGATCTACGACCACCACCTCGTCCTCACCGAGGCGCGTGATCTGCACATCGGCGACGAGGTCGACCTCGGGATCTCCCACCCCTGCTCCGCCTTCGACCGCTGGCCCGACATCACCGTCGTCGACGGCCAGGGGCACACGGGTGAGGTGTGGCACCCCCGGTTCCGCTGATCAACGACACCTCACCCCCTAGCTGATGGAGCACTGCCATGACCTTCCCCGGCGACACCAGGACCGCACTCGATTCCGGCGCGGACCTCGTCGAGCTGACACGCGCGCTGGTCGACATACCGTCCGAGAGCGGTGAGGAGGCGGCGCTCGCCGACGGCGTGGAGCGCGCGTTGAGGGCCCTGCCCCATGTGCGGGTCGAGCGGATCGGCGACTCCGTGGTCGCCCGCACCGAACTGGGACGAGCCGAGCGCGTGGTGATCGCCGGTCACCTGGACACCGTCCCGGCCTGCGACAACCTGCCCTCACGTCTCGCGGACGGGCGGTTGCACGGGCTCGGCGCCTGCGACATGAAGGGCGGCGTCGCCGTGGCCCTGCACACCGCGGCGACCGTCACGGCTCCGGTCCGGGACCTCACCTACGTCTTCTACGCGTGCGAGGAGACGTCCGACGACCGCAACGGACTGGGCAGGATCGCCGCCGAGCGCCCGAACCTCCTCCACGCCGATCTGGCCATCCTGATGGAACCCTCCAACGGCACGGTGGAGGGCGGCTGTCAGGGCTTCCTCACGGCGGACGTCGTCGTCCGGGGAAGGCGGGCGCACACGGCCCGGGCGTGGATGGGCGTCAACGCGGCGCACCTCGCGGGCGAGGTGCTGCGCAGACTGGCGGAGCACACCCCCGAGGGGTGGTCGTCGACGGGCTGGTGTACCGCGAGGGGCTGAGCGCCGTGGCGGTGCGGGCAGGGGTCGCCGGCAACGTGGTCCCCGACGTGTGCGTGGTCACGGTCAATCTGCGCTACGCACCCAGCCGCACCCCCGGGGAGGCGGAGGCGTACGTGCGGGGGCTCTTTCCCGAGTACGAGGTCGAGGTGACCGACGTGCTGCCGGGCGCCCTGCCGGGGCTCGACCGGCCCGCCGCCGCGTCGCTGCTCGCGCGGCTCGGCACCGCGCCGCAGGCGAAACTCGGCTGGACCGATGTCGCCCGCTTCACCGCGGCGGGGGTGCCCGCCGTGAACTTCGGTCCGGGCGACCCGTCGTTGGCCCACACCCCCGGTGAGTACGTGGAGGTCTCCCAACTGCGCGAAGTCCACCGTGCCCTTCAGCACTGGCTCATCGGCTGACGCCCGGTTTCCCGTCCTCCGGGAGAGGGCGGAGTCCGGGTCGACCACCGTTGCAGTCCAACAGCGGACTTGCGTCAGACGGTGCCGAACTCGCCCGCCTGGACGCCGGCGATGAACGCGTGCCAGTCAGAGATAGGGAAGACCAGGGCCGGACCCTCAGGGTCCTTGGAGTCACGGACAGGGACAGCGCCGGGGAAGCTCGCCGAGACCTCGACACAGTTGCCGCCGTTACCGCTGTACGACGACGTGAACCAGGTGGCGCCGGGCAGATCGGGGCTCATCAGGCTGACTCCCTTCAGAGGATGTCGAACTCGCCTGCCTGGACGGCGGCGAGGAAGGAGCGCCAAGCAGGGGCGCGGAAGAGGAGGGTGGGGCCGTCGGGATCCTTGGAGTCGCGGACGGGGATGGTGGCGGGGTGAGTGGTTGCCACTTCGACGCACTGGCCGCCGTTGGTGCTGTAGGGGCTCTTGCGCCAGCGGATTGAGGCGTTCGGCTTCATGCCCACACGGTAGCGCGGCACGGCAAGCAGCGGGGCCCCGACCGGGGAAACCGGTCGGGGCCCCGCTGTGATCTTGTGTCAGACGGTGCCGAAGTCGCCCGCCTGCACGCCGGCAACGAACGCGCGCCAGGCGGAGGCCGGGAAGACGAGAGCCGGACCCTCAGGGTCCTTGGAGTCGCGAACGGGGACGGCACCGGGGAAGCTCGCGGAAACCTCCACGCACTCACCGCCGTTGTCGGAGTACGACGACGTGAACCAGGTGGCGCCGGGCAGATCGGGGCTCATCAGGCTGACTCCCTTCAGAGGATGTCGAACTCGCCTGCCTGGACGGCGGCGACGAAGGAGCGCCAGGCGGGGGTCGGAAAGAGGAGGATGGGGCCATCGAGGTCCTTGGAGTCGCGGACCGGGACGCCGGTGGGGTGGGAGGCCGCGACTTCGACGCACTCGCCGCCGTTGGTGCTGTAGGAGCTCTTGCGCCAGTGGATTGAGGCGTTCGGCTTCATGCCAACACGCTAGCGCGGCACGGCAAGCAGCGGGCCCCGACCGGGAAACCGGATGCTGTTGGCTAATTCGGGAAACCAGTCGGGGCCCTGCTGTGATCTTGTGTCAGACGGTGCCGAACTCGCCCGCCTGGACGCCGGCGACGAACGCGCGCCAGGCGGAGACGGGGAAGACCAGGGCCGGTCCGTCGGGGTCCTTGGAGTCACGGACAGGGACAGCGCCGGGGAAGCTCGCGGAAACCTCCACGCACTGACCGCCGTTGTCGGAGTACGACGACGTGAACCAGGTGGCGCCGGGCAGATCGGGGCTCATCAGGCTGACTCCCTTCAGAGGATGTCGAACTCGCCTGCCTGGACGGCGGCGAGGAAGGAGCGCCAAGCAGGGGCGGGGAAGAGGAGGGTGGGGCCGTCGGGATCCTTGGAGTCGCGGACGGGGATGGTGGCGGGGTGAGTGGTAGCCGCTTCGACGCACTGGCCGCCGTTGGTACTGAAGGAGCTCTTGCGCCAGGAGATTGAGGCGTTCGGCTTCATAGCAACACGGTAGAGCGGCACCCCAAGCAGTGGGCCCCGACCGGGAAACCGGTCGGGGCCCACACGGTGAGTTCTCGTCAGACGGTGCCGAACTCGCCCGCCTGCACGCCGGCCACGAACGCGCGCCAGGCGGAGGCCGGGAAGACGAGAGCCGGACCCTCAGGGTCCTTGGAGTCGCGCACGGGGACGGCGCCAGGGAAGCTCGCGGAGACCTCCACGCACTCACCGCCGTTGTTGGAGTACGACGACTTGAACCAGGACGCGTTCGACAAGTCAGGGTTCATGGAGTTAGCTCCCTTCGAGCCTTGTGGATCAGTGCCAGGGACGCCGCCTTGGGCAGGGCTTCCACCACCAGCTGATCGTACTCCCTCTCCCACCCCGAGACGATTTCACGCCTTCGTTCAAGGTAGCCGCGCGCATGCGATTCGGCGTAGCCGACGACCGAGCCGTCCGGTAGATCCAACAGGGTCACCGGCATCGTGAACGGCAGGTTCTCGCCCAAGGAGAACGGCGCTACCTGGATAGTGATGTTGGGCCGGGCCGCCAACTCCACGATGCGGTCGAGCTGCTTGAGCATGACGGCTCGCCCGCCGATCCTGCGAACGAGGCAATCCTCATCCAGCGCCACGTGGACCAGAGGCGGTTTCCTTCGATCTAGAACGCGCTGGCGAGCCAGCATGAACTCGACACGTTGCTCAGCCTCGGACTGCGTGATCGCCCCTCGCTGGACAGCCGCGTACGCCAATGCTTCGGCGTACTCCTGCACCTGGAAAAGACCGTTGACGATTGTCAACGCGAATCCACGCAAACGACGGCACCTAGCCTCACCGTCAGCGAACTCCGGGAAGCCCTCCAGGAGGCTGGCCTTCGTGTGCCGGCGCCAAAGTTCGTAGAACGTGCCTCCGGTTTCAAACACTTGGTCGGCTTTAACAGCGAAGTTCATTGTTGGAGGACGCTTCGCTCGTTCGACGTACGACACCAGGGTGTTGGAGTAGCCCATGCGCTTTGCCAGGGCGACCTGCGACCAGCCCCGCGACCGCCGCAGCCTGGCAAGTTCCTGACCGAAGCGAACCGCCGGAGATGACATCGCGTCAACTTCAAGCACGTCCATGAACGCTGGCACCTTTCACGCGCCCAATTGGTCAACGTTCAGACCCTGGCCATCGTAAACCGGAGCGGGTCACTATGGCTACACCCCGTGAGAGATCCGGGACCCTGCGCAACCAATGGAGCCAACATGCCCAGCCGCCCCCGCATTCCCGTCTACTCCCCCACCGTCGGAGAGGTCGTCCGCGACCTCGGGCACCGGGACTTCACCGGAAAGCCCGTCGAGGCCGTCTTCATGGACAACCTCGCCGGGCTCGTCTACCTCCGGCCCGAAAGCGGCGGTTGTGAGTGGACCACCAAGCCCGAACACATCCAGGCCCTGGCCGAGCCCCGCTTCATCGACGCCCAGCAGCCCAGCCGGCCGCGTGCCGCCGACGTGGCGTGAACCGGGCCCTCAAGCTCGTCGCCACCGTCATCGGCGTGCCCGCGCTCTCCGCGCTCGCGGCCTCGCTCGTCTGCTGGCCGATCCACGACGGGCCGCTCGGACCGCAACTCCTCATCTTCGGGCTGATTCTCTCCACCGGCATCTCCGCCGGACTGCCCGCCTGCTTCACCTGGATCTCGTCCGACAAGACCTAATCCCCGGGAACACCACCATGCTCAGCCAACTCCCCGCCATCCTCACCAACCCCCCGCGCCGACGCCTCGGCCACCAGGCCCTCATCCTCAACCGCGACGGCGCCGTCCTCCTCGTCGGAACCGCCTACCGCAGCGGCCTCACCCTCCCCGGCGGCAGCGCCGAGGCCAACGAACTCCCCCACCTCGCGGCCCGCCGACACACCGAAACCGAAACCGGCCTCGTCCTCCCCCTCCGCCACATCCTCGCCACCGACTACGTCGACGCCCAGACCCTCCCCGAGGGCATCAACTTCGTCTACTGGGGCGGGACATTGACCAGCGCGCAGGAAACCACCGTCGCCCGCCACCGACCCCCCGCCACCATCACCGCCGTCCACTGGCTCCACCCCGCCCAACTCGCCGACGCCATGCCCCCCGACCAGCACCGCCGCACCACCCACGCCCTCACCGCCCTCACCCGAGGCATCCACCTCCCCTTCCTGCTCCGCGGCATCCCCGCCGAATAGCCACAGCACGACGCCCCGGCCCCTCGCGCTCAACCGCGCGAGGGGCCGGGGCCCGGGCAAGGTCGGTGCCGAGCGGCGACCCCTTCCGTCGTAGGCAAACAGGATATGGTCCGCTCACCACACCCCAATCTTCCGAGGGAGACCATGCGTACCCGCACCACCCGCCTCGCCATCACGGCTGCCGCCCTGCTTGCCGCCGGGCTGACCGCCTGCTCCAGCACGGCGGCGAGTACCGACGCGAAGAGCACCGCCGCGTCGACCACCGCGGCGGCGGCGCAGCCGACCTCGGCACCGCCCGCGGCGGCCGCGCCGGAGGCTGCCGCGAGCACCCAGGCACCGGCGCCCGCCGGCACCACCGCCGCCGCGCCCGCCTCGGCCGGGCCCGGCGGGCTGCCCCCGAAGCCGGACGCCGCCACGATGGCGAAGTACATCGCGGCCCTGACCGCCATCGACCCGGAGATCGTCGGGGACAAGCCGGACCGTGCAGTCAGTCGCGGCCGGGACCAGTGCAGTTCGGTCTCCCAGCACCCGAAGGACGAGGCGAAGTTGGTGGAGCTGACCGCCCAGCGCTTCACCTCGCCGCAGCACCCCCAGGGCTTCGGGCCGGAGAAGAGCGCCAAGATCCTGGCGGCGGTGCGCGCGCACATCTGCCCGACGTTCTGAGCCCGGGCGCCACGAAGCGCCACTCCGGAAGCCGTCACATCACGGGTGGGCCGGTCGAGTTCGGCGGACTGGCCGGCGCGTGCCCCACGCAGGCCCGCGCCGAAGCCTGCGGCGCGGGCCGCTGATCGGGCGCGGGCGCCGGCCGACGAGGGCGTTCCGGGATCCGGGGGACGGGGTGGTCATGGCCGGGTGCCACGGCCACCCCGTCCGCCCGGGCGGGGGCGGATGGCGAAGGGCCCGTGCGCGACCGCAGAATGAGGGGATGGTCACGCTTGAGACTCCCCGTCTGATCCTGCGTCGCTGGCGCGAGGAGGACGTCGCGCCCATGGCCGCCGTCAACGCCGATCCCGAGGTCATGCGGTGGATCCGGGACGGCAGTGTCCGTGACGAGCGGCAGACCCGCGACGGGATCCGGGCGTGGGAGGAGGAGTGGGAGTCGCACGGCTTCGGCCTGTTCGCCGTGGAGATCCGGTCCACCGGCGAACTCGCCGGGTTCACCGGCCTCTCGGTGCCGCACTTCCTGCCGGAGGTCCTGCCGGCGGTCGAGATCGGCTGGCGGCTGGGGCGTTCGCACTGGGGGCGGGGCCTGGCCACCGAGGCCGCCGTGGCCGCCGTCCGGTTCGCGTTCGAGGAGCGCGGGCTGGAGCGGATCGTCAGCATCGCGCAGGTGGGCAACGAAGCCTCGGAACGGATCATGACCAAGCTGGGGATGCGCCCGGTCCGCGAGACCGTGCATCCCACCTGCGGTCGGCGAGTCCGGGTGTTCGAGCTGTCGTCGGAGCAGGAGACGCGGGGTGGATTCCCGGCCCTCGGGACGGACGGGTGAGGGAAGGGGCCGTCGGGGTCCATGAACAGCCCGCGGAGGTGCCGAGCGTCACACTCCGCGATGCGGGCCGCCCCGCGACCCGCGTCCGCCCCGGTATTGCAGGGCAGAAGCCCTCCCCGTACGGGCCGAGGGCCCGTCCGATTCGGGACCTCCGTCCCGTTTTCCCCTGACCTTCGACCCCGGGGACCCGCCCCTCGACCCGGGCAACTGTGGACGGTCGCCCGGTGGACACCGGACGATCGGCCCGCCGCCCCCGGCGGGCCGCCGACGACCGTCTACGCGGCGCACGGATGCGACAGCACCCGGTGCGCTCCGGAGGACCCGAACGAATGTCCCGCACTATCGACAACGCCCCGTATACCGCCTTCCACCGCAGGCTCGCGCTCGCCTGTTCCGGTGGACCGCTGCTCGACGGATACATCCTGAGCATCGTGGGCGTCGCCCTCATCGGCATGCGCCCCGAACTGGGGCTTTCCACCGCCGACGTCAGCCTGATCGGCGCAGCCGCGCTGATCGGCATGTTCGTCGGCGGAGCGCTCTTCGGCGTGCTGACCGACAAGATCGGGCGGGAGGTGATGTACACCGCCGACCTGCTGGTGATGATCGCCTGCTCGGTGCTCTCCTTCTGGGTCGACGCGGTCTGGGCGATCGCCCTGCTGCGCTTCGTCCTCGGCATGGCGGTGGCCGCCGACTACCCGATCGCGACGTCCCTGCTCGCCGAGTGGCTGCCCGCCAAGCACCGCGGGCGACTGCTCGGTCAGCAGATCATCGCCTGGTACGCCGGCGCCGTGCTGGCCTACGTGACCGGCTACCTCTTCCTGCAGCTCGGCGGCCCCGGCAGCTGGCGCTGGATGCTCGCCAGCTCCACCGTGCTGTGCGTGGTGTTCCTGGTGATCCGCCGCGGCTCGCCCGAGTCGCCGCGCTGGCTGGCCGCCAACGGCCGGGTCGGCGACGCCGTGCGCCTGGTCGAGCGCCACCTCGGGGTCAAGGTCGACGGGCGCGAGCTGATGCCCGAGCCCACCGCCCCCGGCGCCCCGACCGGCCTGCGCCTGCTGATGACGCCGCCCTACCGCCGCCGGACGCTCTTCTGCGGGCTGTTCTTCCTCTGCCAGGTCGGCCCGCTGTTCGCGATGCTCACCTTCGGGCCGCAGCTCCTGGAGGCCTTCGGCATGCCGGGCGGCACCGTGCTCGAAACCCTCGGCACCGGCCTGATCAGCCTGGTCTTCCTGCTCGGCTGCTACCCCGCGCTGCGCCTGATCGACACCTGGGGCCGCCGCCCGGTGATCATCCGCTCCTTCGCGCTGATGATCGTCCCGCTGGCCGTCCTGGGCCTCTTCCCGGACGCCCCGGCCGCCGTCGTGGTCGTCGCGCTCTGCGCGTACGCCTTCCTCTGCGGCGGGCCGAACGTGCTCGACTGGACCTACCCCAACGAGCTGTTCCCCACCGAGGTCCGGGCCACCGCCGTCGGCGTGGCCACCTCGGTCAGCCGGATCGGCGCGGCCGTCGGCACCTACCTGCTGCCGCTGTCGCTGACCGGGATCGGCACCGGCCCGACCATGCTGATCGCCGCCGGCGTCACCGCGTGCGGCCTGCTGGTCTCGGTGCTCTGGGCCGAGGAGACCCGCGGCACGGCGCTCGGCGCGGCCGCGACCGCTCCCGGCGCCGCTCCCCGCAAGGCGCGCGCGGCCCGGCCGGCGCCGCAGCCGGTGCGCTGACCGCCCGGTGAGCTGACCAGCCGGTGCGCTGACCAGCCACGCCGCCGGGGCCGCGTCCGATCGGGCGCGGCCCCGGCGGCGTTCGATGCCTGCCGCCCTACTGGCCGACGCGCCCGTCGACGCACTCGCGCAGCAGGTCGGCGTGGCCGCAGTGGCGGGCGTACTCGTCGATCATGTGCACCATCACCTCGCGGACCGCGAGCTTCTCCCGGCCCAGGCGCACGCCGAGGTCGTCGGCGTGGCGGGCCAGGGTGGCGTCCAGGGCGGCCTGCTCGCGCTCCAGGTCGGCGAACGCGGCGTCCACCACGGCCCGGTCGGCGACGGCCCCGTCGAAGTCGGCGTCGCGCGCGCCGTACAGCTTGGGCAGCGGCTCGCCGTCGGTGATCCAGTTGTGCCAGTCGCGCTCCACCTCGGCGAGGTGGCGGACCAGGCCGAGCAGGGACATCGTCGACGGCGGCACCGAGCGGCGCGCCAGCTGCTCGGCGTCCAGGCCGTCGCACTTCAGGCGCAGGGTGAGGCGGTAGTTGGTGATCGCCTCCCGCAGGGTGGCCAATTCACCGTCCGGGGACGGGCCTTCGTTGTCGCGCGGGTCGTCGTCCGGGTCCATCCACATGTCGGGGTAGACGGTCGCCGTGGTCCAGCGTGCGGGTTGGTCGCTCATTCGGGACATGGTCGTCGGTGGCGGGCGGGGACGCCACCGGGTTTTCACGGGGGAAGGGTGTCCGTGCCGTCGAACGACCAGGCGAGCACCTCCTGCGGCCCGGCCTGCGCGACGCCGCCGGCGCTGCGGTAGAGCGAGCGGGCCGCCGGGTTGTCCGCGTCCGTGACCACCCACATGCCGTAGCAGCCGAGGTCGCGCGCCAGGTCGGCGAGGGCCGAGGTCAGCGCCGGGCCGATGCCGCGCCCGCTGAACCGGACGTCCACGCCCAGGTGGTGGAGGTACATCCCGGTGCCCCGGTCCGGGCGGGTGGTCTCCACGCCGGTGACCATCGCGGCGGGCGCGTCGTCCACGTAGGCGACGAGCAGGTGGTGGCGGTCGTCCGCGAGGAAGCGGGCGGTGGCCTCGGGGAGCGGTGGCGAGTCGAAGAGGTGACCCGCGGCCTGGACGTCCTCGGCGCGGGTGACGCGGCGGATCTCCATGGGGGGATGCTGACAGAATCCCGGCGCGGGAGACAGCGGGCCCGGGGTGTGCGACCGATATCCGGGTGCTTCCCGGCCAGGTGGGCGGATAGGGTCCGCGCGTGAACGAACGAGAAGGACACGCCGAGGAGCGGCCGGTCGTCGCGGACGGCGGGCCGGTTCGGGTCGGCGGGGGCGGGGGCATGAGGCCCGAGGGCGAGGAGGAGCAGCTGACCGGCGGGAACGCCACCGCGAGTGTCGTCCGCGTCGGGGACACGGTGCGGCGCACCGTCGGACCGTGGACGCCGGCCGTGCACGCGCTGCTGACGCATCTGCACGGGGTGGGCTTCCGGGCCGCGCCGCGTCCGCTCGGCATCGACGAGCAGGGGCGGGAGGTGCTGAGCTTCGTGCCGGGCCGGGTGGTGTGGCCGGAACGGTTCGCCCTGCTGGACCCGGTGGCCCGACTGACCCGGGTGGCCCGGCTGATCAGGGAGTTCCACGACGCCGTGGCGGGGTTCACGCCGCCGGCCGACGCGCGGTGGCAGGTGCTGATGCGGGACGACTCGGCGCAGGCCGGTGAGATCATCGCCCATCAGGACCTGGCGCCGTGGAACCTGGTGGTCGACGAGGGGTCCGACCGGTGGGCGTTCATCGACTGGGACACGGCCGCGCCCGGCTCCCGGCTCTGGGACCTCGCCTACGCCGCGCACGGGTTCCTTCCGCTGGCCGCCGACCCCGCCTTCCGGCGCGCCGACGCGGACGCCGCCGAGCGGCTGCGCGCGTTCGTGGACGCCTACGGGCTCGACGAGGGCGAGCGACGGCGGCTGGTGCCGCTGCTGGGGCGGCGCACCCGGGCGATGCACGACTTCCTGCGGGAGCAGTCGGGCCTCGGCGTCCAGCCGTGGACGCGGCTGTGGCAGGAGGGGCACGGCGACACCTGGCTCGCGAACACCGGGTACATCGAGCGGCGCCGGGAGCGGTGGCTGCGGGCGCTGCTCGACGGCTGAGGGTCAGGGCCGGGGGGCGGGGCCGTCGTCCGGCGGCCCCGGGAGGGCGGCGACCGCCTCGGTGGTGCGGCAGAGCGCCTCGACGGCCTGGCGCAGCGCGCGGTGGGCGGCCAGCGCGAGGAGCACCCCGGCGGGCGCCGAGGGCCACCACCAGGCGCCGAGCACGGTGAACGCGACGGCCCAGACCAGGGCCTCGCAGGCGGCGTCGTAGGCGTCGCGGGCGGCGCCCAGGGCCTCCCGGGCGGGGTCGGCGGAGCCCAGGACCAGGCCGGTCCAGGCCTCGGCGACGTCCGTGCCCGTCGTCTCCCGCACGCGCCGCTCGGTGGCCCGCAGACGGTCACCGGACCAGGTGGGCCCGGTGGGCGCGGTGGGGGCGGACCGGGCGCGCAGCGCGTCCAGCCGGGCGGCGCGCGTCTCGCGGCCGGCGGCGCGGGCCCGTACGGCCTCCCGGGCGATCTCGTCGGGCGGCGACCAGCGGCGCCGCCGCCGCTCGGTCAGCCGCCGGCCGAGTGGCGACAGCCACCAGGGCCACGCGCCGGAGGCCAGCGCGCCGAGCGCGCCCGCCGCGAACGGCACGGCGAGGGCGGCGGCCGCCACGGCGGCGGCGAGCAGTACCAGCACCGCGGCGCCGTCGGAGGTGACGCCCTCGCCGAGGCGCAGCGCGCCGGCGACGGCGGCGCGGGCGCGGGCGAGGTCGGACCAGTGTGCCCAGCCGAGCCGCCCGCCGCCGACCACGGCCACCACGACGAACAGCGCGGCCGGGAGCAGCCGGCGCAGGAACCAGCCGTCGGGGACGCGCTTCTGGAGTTCGAGGAGCAGGCCCACCGGCGGATCAGTCCACCTGGCGGAGCGGGCCGCCGGTCAGTGCGCAGAGCGGGTCGGCACCGTCCGCGGCCCGCTCGCCCGGCAGGTCGACGCGGGCGCAGCGGCCGGTCGGGCAGATCCGGCCGGTCGAGCGGGCCGGCGGTCCCGCGGGCCAGTCGCCGGCGCCGAGGGTGGCGCGCAGTCCGATGCCGCCGGGGACCCCGGCCGCCTCCACCGCCTCGTGCAGGGCGCGGACGGCCTCGCGCCAGGCCGCGCCGCCGGGTTCGGCGTCGCGGACGGCGGCGAAGGGCCCGTCCCAGGCGTCGGGGCCGACGAGTTCGCGCAGGTCCCCGGCGTTGCGGCAGAGGTACTCGACGGCGTCCGCGAACACCCGCCCGGCCTTGGCGTCGTTCCCCACGCATGCTCCTTTCGCCCGTACGACTCCCGTTTTTCCGGTGCGCGTTGACGATACGTCACGTTACGGTGGTGCGGTGGGCGAGATCCGGGATCGGGTGACGGCACGGCTGGCGGCGGCTCAGAGCGTGGCGGGTTCCGCCTCCTTGAGGCTCCCGGAGGCGGCGGAGGACGCGCTGGCGCTGCTGCGGGAGGCGACGCCGTCCGCGACGGGCGAGGTCGACGCCGCGGCCGTCAACCTGGTCTTCTGGACGTTCTGCCTGCGGCACACGGGCCCCGGCGATCCGGACGCGGCCCGGAACACCGCCGTCATGAGCTTCACCTTCGGCTTCCTGTACCCCCGTGCGCCCGAATCGGCGGTGTTCCCGGACCAGTTCGAGGCCGCCTTCGACCCCGCCGATCCGCTGCACGACGCCCGGTTCGCGCTCCTGGTGGCGGACACCCACGGCGAGTTCGCGCTCGCGCCGGACGCCGCGGAGGACGAGCGGCCGGCCATGCTGGACCGCGCGCTCGCCTGGTCCGGCCTGGCGCGGAGCCTGCTGCCGCCGGAGCACGCGCCGGACCCCATGGCGGAGTTCCAGGCGTTCCGCTTCGAGGCGGCCCGGTTCGAGCTGGCCGCCGATCCCGACGCGCTGGCCCGCGCCGCCGGGCACGGGCGGGTGGTGTGCGAGGCGCTGATCGCCCAGGTGCCGGACGGCCTGCCCCCGGACGCCGCCGAGCTGCTGGCCGCCGCGCTCGGCACCATGGCGGACGCGGCCAGGCTGCTCGGCGCGCCGGCGGTCGACGAGGTCGAACGGCTGGTCGCGGCGGCGCCGGCCGGGACGCTCGCGGCCGAGGCCGTGCGGGCGCTGCGCGACGTGCGGGAGCTGCGGGCCCGGGCGACCGTCTGGCCCGGGCAGTTCGACCTGCTGATGGGGATCGCCCTCGCCAACGGCGGTGTCGCCGAGGAGGACCGGGGCCGGGTGGCCTGCGCGGTACGGCGGCTGCGCGCGGCCCTCGCCGCGACGCCGGACGGCCACCCGCAGCGCGCCGCCGTCGCCGCGGCCCTGGCCGAGGCGCTGGAGGCGTCCGCCCGGATGCGCGGCGACGAGGAGGCGGCACGCGAGGCCGCCGAGCTGCGGGCCCGGGAGGGCGGGGTGCAGGGCGGCATGCAGGACGGGGAGTTGTCGCCCGAGGAGGCGCTCGCCTTCGTGCAGGACGCCTACGAGCGCTCGGACGGGCCGCCGGTCATCACGATGGAGGTGCTCTCCATCGCGGCGTCGCCCGACGAGCAGCCGGTCTCCGACGAGCGGATCGAGCGGTTCCGGGCCGCACTCGCCCCGGTGGCTCCGGACCACCCGCGCCGCTATGCCTACGACGCCGTGCTCGCCTCCCTGCTCGGCCTGCGGGCCGGGCAGCTGCGGACGTCCGACCCGGCACGGGCGGCGCGGCTGGACGCCGAGGCCCGGGCGCTGGGCCGGGAGGCGGCGGCCGCGGCGCCGCCCGGGGTCCCGTTGATCACGGCGCTGGTCTCCGGGCGGTACGAACTCGCCCTGCCCTACGCCGCCGCCATGGCCGTCCTCGCCGAAGCGGACGGCAGCTTCGCCGATCCGGAGCTCGCCGCCTCGGCCGCCATGCTGTCGCGCCTCAGCGACCTCGCCGAACGCACTGACCGCCGTCCCGACGACCCCGCCGCCCTCGCCGAGACCATCGCCGTCCTGCGGGACCTCATGGCCGGCCTCCCCGAGGGCGACTCCCCCGACCGCGCACGGCTGTCCGGCGCCCTCGGCCTCGCCCTGTCCGCCCACGGCGCGGCGTCGCGCGGCCTGACGGACGCCGACGAGGTCGTGGCGCTCCTGCGCTACGCCCGGGCCCACTCCGCCGAGCGCGACCCGGCGGTCGACGAGACCCTGGCCCAGACGCTGACGCTGCTCTCGGCCCTGCGGTTCGACCCGGAGGCCGCCCGCGAGGCGGCGGCGGTGCGGGCCGAAGCGGCCGCCGGGGGCGCCGGTACCGACAGCGCCGGGGAGGAACCCTCGGACGTCGAGTCGGCGACCGCGACGGCCGTCATGGAGCTCCACGGCGCCCTCCAGAACTACGTCCTGGGCCATGAGCCGGACCAGCTCGAACAGGCCCGGCGGGCGGCCCTGCGGATCAAGGAGCTCGGCGCCCTGGCGGGCGACGACCCGGCCGCCGCGCGACTCGGGCTGGACCGGGCGGGCGACGACTACCTCAACCTGCTCGACGCGGTGGGGCCGGGCGGCGGACCGAAGAGCTCCATCACCGACGAACAGGTGGAGCGGTGCCGCGCGACGTTCGAGGCCTGCCCGCCCGGCCACCCCCGCCGGCTGAACGCAGCGATGACCTACACCAATGTGCTCGTCCAACGGGCCGTGATCGTCCGCCGGCAGGACCCGGCACGGCTGGCGCCCCTGCTGGACGAGGCCCGTCGCATCGTCGGCCTCATCGCTCCGGAGGTTCCCGACGCCCTCACCGAGGGACTGCGCGCGATCATCACCATGGCCGCGGCCGGCCCCGAGGAACTCCCGCGGCTTCTGGACGCCCGGTCCGGGCACGACCCTCTGGGGTTCTTCTCCGCGGAGGGCTTCACGGCCATGGTGGCCGACCTCTTCCCCCGGACCGGGGCCGACGCGGCCCCGTTCCCGGCCGTCCCCACGCCGTCCGCCTGGCTGCGGGCGCACAACGCCATCGGCGCGGCGGCCGGGGCGGTGCGGCGCTCGCCGGAGCAGGGCGGCGGGATCGACGTGGCCCTCGGCCACATCGAGACCGCCGTGGAGCTGCTGCCCGCCGTCACCGACCGGGGCAGCGACCAGCAGTCCGCGGAGCACGCGCTGGTCTCCTTCGACGGGGACCTGCGGGGCATCACCGAACTCGTGCTGATGGCGATCACCCTCGGGAGGGCGCCGGAGCGGTTCGTGAGGCTCCTGGCGGATCCGGGGTACGAGCCCGGACAGTGGAGCGGCGCGGGATCACGGAACCCCTTGGTGGAGTCCGGGCTCGGCGTCGTCGACGGCCCCGAGGTCGAGCGGGCCGTCGAGCTGCTGGAGCGCGGGCGCGGGCTGCTGCTGGCCCGGCGGATCGAAGCGCGGGTCGATGTGAGCGAGCTCCGGGCCGTACATCCGGAGGCGGCCGAGGCGTTCGAGTGGATCACCGACCGGCTCGCCGCACCGGACCCGCGGGCCCTCCCAGAGCAGGCCAGGCTCGACGCGCTGCACGACTCGCGGGCGCTGGACGACCTCATCGGGCGGATCCGCGGCCTGCCCGGCTTCGAGGGCTTCCTGCGCCCGCTCACCGCCGACCGGCTGCGCGGCCTCGCCGAGGACGGGCCGGTGGTGCTGCTCCAGCAGGGGCCCCACCACTGCCATGCCGTCGTCGTCACCGGGGAGTCGATCACGGCGCTGCTCCTCGAACCCGAGACGTCGGAACTGAAGGAGCGGGCCCGGCAGTTGCGCGAGGCCGT
The DNA here is from genome assembly GCF_040302725.1 of Kitasatospora sp. NPDC097605. Taxonomy (NCBI): domain Bacteria; kingdom Bacillati; phylum Actinomycetota; class Actinomycetes; order Kitasatosporales; family Streptomycetaceae; genus Kitasatospora; species Kitasatospora sp. NPDC097605. Next base: position 203,496 of record NZ_JBEOSF010000002.1, read on the forward strand.
CGACGCGATCAACGCCCGGGGCGGCGCCCGGCCCTCGCCGGTGGCGCTGGTCCGCGCGGCCGCGACCGTGCGGCGGTGCCTGTCCTGGACGTGGCACGCGGTCGTCCGGCCCGTGCTCGACCACCTCGGACTCGCCGGGGCGGTGCCCGGGGACGGGCCGTGGCCGCGGGTCTGGTGGGTGCCGACCGGGGCGTTCAACGCCCTTCCGCTGCACGCCGCGCAGTGCACGCCGGGGTCGGCGGACTGCGAGCGCGGCGGCCGGGGCTGCGGGGCGGCGCTGGACGCCGTCGTGTCGTCCTACGTGCCCGGCTTCCAGACCCTCGCGTACGCGCGCGCCCGGGCCGGGCGGCGGCACGCCGGCACCGGGTACGACAACGCCCTGCTGGTCGCCGTCCCCGAGGACGAGCTGCCCGGCGTCGCGGCGGCGGCCCGCTACGCCGCCGGGCTCCTCGGCGCGCCCGGGCCGCTGGTCGGTGCCGCCGCCACCCGCGCGGCCGTGCTCGGCGCACTCGGCGAGGCCCGGTGGGCGCATTTCGGCTGCCACGCGGCCACCGATCCCGACGAGCCGTCCGGTGCCCGGCTGCACCTGCCGAACGGCGAGCAGCTCTCCGTCCTGGAGATCTGCCGCGCCCGGCCCGACGCCGCCCGGCTGGCCTTCCTCACGGCCTGCGGCACGGCGCGCAGCTCGGAACGGCTCAGCGACGAGGCGATCCACATCACCGGCGCCTTCCTGCTCGCCGGGTTCCCCGCGGCGGTGGGCACGCTGTGGGAGATCGACGGCGAGCACGCGGAGCAGGTCACCCGCGGCTTCTACCGGCGCGTCACCGCCGGGGACGGCGGCGCCGCGGCGAGCGCGCTCGCCCTGCACCACACGGTTCGCGAACTGCGGCGCCGGCTGCCGGACCGGCCGCAGCTGTGGGCGGCGTACGTGCACGCCGGGGCGTGAACCGGCGGGACTACTCCCCCGGTACGCCGGGCAGGCCGGGGATGAAGCCGTCGAGGGCGTGGCGGCACGGGCAGGTGCGGGCCGCCGGCAGGGCCTCCAGCGCCTTGAACAGCACGGTGCGCAGCCGGTCGACGTTGCGGCCGAACACCTCCAGCACCTCCGCGTGGGTGACGCCCGCGCCGCTCTCCACGCCCGCGTCCAGGTCGGTGACCAGGTTCAACGAGGTGTAGCAGAGGCCGAGTTCGCGGGCCAGCACGGCCTCCGGGTGGCCCGTCATGCCGACCGTGGACCAGCCGTTCGCGGTGAACCAGCGCGACTCGGCGCGGGTGGAGAAGCGCGGGCCCTCGATGACCACCAGCGTGCCGCCGTCCACCGGCTCCCAGGCCGCCGCGCGCGCCGCCCCCAGCACCGCGGCACGCCCCGCCGGGCAGTACGGGTCCGCCATCGGCGCGTGCACCACGCCGGGCACCGAGCCGTCGGGCAGCGGCAGGCCGTCGTAGAAGGTCTGCGCCCGGGCGGCGGTGCGGTCCACGAACTGGTCCGGCACCAGCAGCGTCCCCGGCCCGTACTCCGGCCGCAACCCGCCCACCGCGCACGGCCCGAGCACCTGCCGCACCCCGAGCGAGTGCAGCGCCCAGAGGTTGGCCCGGTAGTTGATCCGGTGCGGCGGGAGCCCGTGCTCCCGCCCGTGCCGCGGCAGGAACGCCACCCGCCGCCCGCCGGCCTCCCCGATGAACACCGAGTCGCTCGGCGCCCCGTACGGCGTCTCGACGGCCACCTCGGCCACCTCGTCGAGCAGCGCGTACAGCCCCGACCCCCCGATCACCCCGAGCTCCGCCCCCACCCCGGCCACCCGATCGCCCGCCATGCCGCCCGCCTCTCGTCGAAGACCTCTGGGAGGGACCAGCCTAGGTCCTCCCTGTTGTACGTTGGCGGGCGACGAGGAGGTGGGGACGGTGCGGGGTGTCGGGCCGCTGGTGCACGTGTGTGACGGGCCGGGTGGGTTGGCCGTTTGGGGGGTCGCCGAGCCGGAGCGGTGGGGGGTGGACGTCCATGTGATGGTGGAGGCGGGGGAGGACGTCGGGGCGGTGGATCTCGGTGTGCTCGGGGAGGTGTTGGAGCGGCTGGACGAGGTGGTGGCGGGGGCGCGGCGGTTCGTCTGCGGGGAGTTGGGGGTGACGGAGGAGCAGGCGGGGCTGGGGTCACCGGAGGTGGACGTGTACGGCGACGGGTGGATGCTGCGGTTCGCGGAGTCGGGGTTGGAGATCGGTGAGCCGTTCGGGGTGGGGGTGTGGTTCGAGGGCTTGCGGCCGGTGCGGGTGGAGGACCTGAGCGAGGCGGAGGAGATCGGTCACTGAGCGGCGTCCCACCGCTGGAGGGTCGCGAGGGCGCCGGCGCGGTCGGCGGGGCCGAGGAGGTAGTCGGCGACCGGGGTGAGCAGCAGGGTGGCGTGGTCGGGGGCGGGCAGGAGGCGGGCCTCGTCCCAGGTGTGGCGGATGACGGTGCGGCGCAGCAGGGTGCCCCGGCGGGCGGTCAGGCGGGGGGTGGCGGCGGCGTCGGTGCGGCGGCGCTGTTCGGGGGCGAGTTCGGGGGTGAGGGCGGTGCGGACGGCGGCGAGGGTGCCGAGCGGCAGGCGGGGGGCGGCGAGGTCGAGCAGGGCGGCGGCTTCGGGGGCGAGGCGGTAGGCGGCCAGGACGGCGGCGGTCTCGGCGGGTTCGAAGGGCTGCCGGGTGAGACAGGAGAGGTCGAGGAGGGTGAGCGGGTCGAGGTCCGCGCCGGCGGGTGCGTGCAGGTGGGCCTCGGCGAGGGCGATCAGGCACTCGACGTGGTCGTCGGCGACGAGGTAGGGGCGGACCGGGACGGTGGCGCGGTCGCCGGGGAGGGCGGCGGTGGTGAGGTGGACGCGGTACCAGGGGTCGAGCAGCGGGTCCTCGGCGGGCCAGCGGACGGTGACGGCGGTGTGGTGCGGGCGGTCGCCGAGGAGGGTGACGTCGATGGTCTCCACGGGGTGGTCGGTGACCAGACGGACGACGGCCTGCCAGAGCGCGGCCTCGCCCGGGGCGACCAGGTCCAGGGAGGCCTGGGGCCGGAGCAGGCCGGCCGGGTAGTAGCCGGCCAGCGGGATGCCGTGGATGGCCCGGACGCCGGTGGAGCGGGCGAGGTCGTGGGCGAGGCGGGTGTAGTGGTCGGCGCGGGTGCGGGCGCGGCGCAGTTCGGCGCGGGCGGGCTCGCCCATCCGGACGTCGTCGCGGGCCAGGGCGGCGAGCACGAGGTGGGGCAGGTGACGGCTGCCGCGGGCGCGGTGGAGCAGTTCGGCCGGCCCGTCGGCCGGGTCGACGTCGAGCAGGTCGTACAGCAAAGCGGTGTTCACGGACGTCCGCCTCCGAAGGTATCGTCATGGCGCCCGACGCCGCCGACGGCCGAGGGCGGGGCATCACGGCCGGTTGCTGGGGGCACCCGGTCGCGGGAGGTGAAGGAGGGGCGGACCGGACCGTCTCCGGCGGGCCCCGGCACGGCCATGGTGGCCGGTCGGGTTCAACGCGCGGTCACCACAGGCTCAACGGAGCCTCGACACCGCGCCCGGCCTTGTGGTTTAACACGTCACACAGAAAATGACATGTGCACGAGCGGGGCGGGCACTGTCCTGGGGCAGCAGGGGGCAGGATGGGCGATCTCCGTTTTTCCTTACTGGGTCTGATGCGGGCGCACCGCGGCGCGACGGCGCTCAAGGTGGGCAGCCCGCAGCAGCAGGCGATGCTGGCCGTGCTGCTGCTGCGGCCCGGTCATTCGGCGAGCGCCACGGATCTGATCGCGGCGCTGTGGGGCGAGGAGCCGCCGAGCGCGGCGATGACCACCGTGCGGACGTACGCGTGGCGGTGGCGCAAGGTGCTGGACGCCCCGGAGCCGGCGGAGCCCGGCGGGGCCGGGGGCGGGGAGAAGGCGCCGGGCAGCGTCCTGGTGTCGATGGGCGACGGCTACCGGCTGGTCCTGCCGAAGCTGGCGGTGGACGCGGCGCAGGCGGAGACGCTGGCCGCCGAGGCGGAGCGGACGGCCAGGGCCGAGCCGCTGCGCGCCCGCGACCTGCTCAACCAGGCGCTGGAGCTGTGGCAGGGCGAGCCGCTGGCCGGGATCCCCGGGCCGTTCGCGGAGCGGCACCGGCAACGGCTGGAGGAGCTGCGGCTGACGCTGCTGGAGGAGCGGATCGGCCTGGACCTGGCGCTGGGCCGCTACTCGCGGTGCATCCCGGAGCTGACCTCGCTGACCACCGAGCACCCGTTGCACGAGCGGGCGTACGGGCTGCTGATGCGGGCGCTGTACCAGGCCGGGCGGCAGGCGGACGCGCTGGCGGTGTTCCGCGGGGTGCGGCAGCTGTTCCTGGCGGAGCTGGGGGTGGGGCCGGGCGCGGAGCTGGAGCAGTTGCACCGGCGGATCCTGGAGGGCGACCCGGCACTGGCCGCGCCGGAGGCGCCGGGCGCGGGTGCGGGTGCGGGTGCGGCGGGCCCCGCCCCGGTGGCGGCGGAGGCCGCGGCCGGGGAGCGCGCGCCGGCGGCGGACGGCGAGGACGGGACGAAGGACACGGACGACGCCGGCGCCCCGGCCGCCCGCGCCGCCGCCCGGCCCTCCGGCGCGCCGCCGAGGCCGGCCCAGCTGCCGCCGGACGCCGCCGACTTCACCGGGCGCACGGCGCCGGTGCGGGTGCTGTGCAAGGCACTGGCCGCTCCCGCCGAGGACGGCGGGGCGCCGGAGCGTGCGCAGCAGGCGCTGGTGGTGGCGACCGTGGTCGGGATGGGCGGGGTCGGCAAGACGGCGCTGGCACTGCACGTGGCGCACCGCGTCCGGGAGGCCTACCCGGACGGCCAGCTGTACGCGGACCTGCGCGGCTCGGACCCGGTGCCGGCCGATCCGGAGGCGGTGCTGAGCGGCTTCCTGGTGGCGCTCGGGGTGGCGGCGGACGCGGTGCCGGACGGCCTGGACGCGCGCTCGGCGCTGTTCCGCTCGGTGGTGGACGGCCGGCGGCTGCTGCTGGTGCTCGACAACGCCAAGGACGCGGCACAGATCCGGCCGCTGCTGCCGGGGGCGGTCGGCTGCGCGGTGCTGACCACCGGCCGGACCAGGCCGGCCGGGCTGCCGGCGACCGTGCAGGTCGACCTGGACGTGTTCCAGCCGGACGAGGCGCTGGACCTGCTCGGCCGCACCATCGGCGCGCAACGCCTCGCCGCCGAGCCGGACGCCGCCCGGGAGCTGGTGGTGGCCTGCGGGCACCTGCCGCTGGCGGTGCGGATCGTGGCCGCCCGGCTGGCCGCGCGGCCGGGCTGGACGGTGGAGACGCTGAGCCGCCGGCTGCAGGTGGAGCGGCGGCGGATCGACGAACTGCGGATCGGCGACCTCGCGGTGGCGGCCGCCTTCGAACTGAGCTACCGCCAGCTGACCGGGGACCAGGCCAGGGCATTCCGGCTGGTCGCCTCGGTGGACGGCCCGGACATCGGGCTGCCGGCGGCGGCCGCCCTGCTGGCCCTCGACGAGTACGACGCCGAGGACCTGCTGGAGGCGCTGGTGGACGTGGCGATGGTGGAGTCGCCGTTCCCCGGGCGCTACCGGTACCACGACCTGCTGCGGGCGTTCGCGCGCCGGCGACCCGCGCAGGAGCCGGGGACCGGCGGGGCGGAGGGCGGTGAGGCGGTGGCGGCCCGGGACCGGCTGCTGGACCACCTGCTGGCCACCGCCTGCACGGCCTTCCAGCACGCCGTCCCGGGCGATCCGGCGGCGGGCGCGCTGGGTCCGGCGCACTCCCCCGGCGTCCCGCTGCCCGGCCGGGACGCCGCCCGGGAGTGGGCGGCCGTCGAAGGGGCGGGCGCGGTGGCGCTGGCGGCGCAGGTGGCCGCCGACACCGCCGCCGGGCGGGGGCCGGCGCTGCGGGCGGCGATCGACCTGCTGATCGCGCTCACCCCGTTCGTGCTCACCCCGCCGAGCCGTCAGCTCGCGGCGACGGCCGACGCGCTGGCCGAGGCGTCCGCCCGGGACGGCGACGTCCGGGCCGAGGGGCGGGCGCACTTCCTGCGCGGCAACGTCGCGCTGGCCGCGACCCGGCTGGACGCGGCCGAGGCGGCGTCCCGGCGGGCGGTGGCGGCGGCGCGGGCGGCCGAGGACTCGGTGGTGCTGCGCCAGGCGCTCAACGACCTCGGGCTGATCTGCCAGTTCCTGAGCCGCTACGACGAGGCGGTGGACCACTACGACGAGGCGCTGCTGCTGGCCAACCGGCTCGGGCACCGCTCCGGCGCGCTGGTGACGACGGTGAACGCGGCGCTGGCGCGGGTGCGCAGCGGGCGGGCGGACGAGGCGGTGACGATCTGCCACGAGGTGCTGGCGGAGCTGCGGACCCGGCAGGACGACCCGGGCCGGGCGTACACGCTGTACGTGCTGGGGCTGGCGCTGCACGCGCTGGGCCGGCACGAGGAGGCGGTGACCTGGTTCGGCGAGTGCCTGGCGGTGTCGGTGGCGGCCGGGCTGCGGGACCGGGCGGCGCACGCGCGCTACCGGCTGGCGGACAGTCTGCGCGAGCTGGGCCGGGCGGACGAGGCGCTGGAGCACGCGGAGCAGGCGCTGGTGCTCTGCGTGGAGCTGGGGGCGGAACGGGACCAGGCGCAGGCGCTGGTGGTGCTGGGCTGCGCGCTGGCGGACCTCGGGCGCGGGGCCGAGGCGGGGGCGCGCCTGCGGGAGGCGCTCGCGATCTTCCGGCGGCTGGGGCTTCCGGAGGCCGCCGAGGTGGCGGGGCTGCTCGCGGAGCCGGCCTTCGCTCTGGTGGATCCGTGAGCGGGGGTGGTTCGGGCGGGGCGGCAGAAACGGTTCTGCTTCCAGTGACGGGCGTGCCCGGGGCTCAGGAGCCGGTGCTGTTCCAGTCCGAGTGGCCGCTGCCGTCGGTCGGGGTGGGGGTCGGGGTGGCGGCGGGGGCGGTGGTGCCGGTGCCCGTGCCGGTCGCCGCGTCGTCGGCCATCGCGGTGCCGGCCGCGCCGAGGGCGAGCAGGGCGCCGAGGCCGAGGCCCGCGACGGCCAGGCTGATCCGGGTGGTGCCGCTCGTCGAACGCTTCGCCATGACTGCTCCTCGGGTGGTCTTCCCCGGTGGGAAGGGGCTGCGCCGGGCTCTCCCCGGCTGACGTGATCAGCATGGCAAGCGGCGTTCAACGGCCGATCGACGCACGAGCAGCGTGCGTCGATCGGCCGCGTTGATCGGGGTGCGATCGGGACGTCGATCCCGGAAAGCCGCGGGTCAGACGGCCTCGCGGAGCTCCAGGGTGCAGCACTTCACGCTGCCGCCGCCCTTGAGCAGCTCGGACAGGTCCATCCCGATCGGCCGGAAGCCGTGCGCCCGCAGCTTCGCCGCGACCCCGGTGGCCGGCTCCGGGACCACCACGTTCAGGCCGTCGCTGGCCACGTTGAGCCCGAACGCCTCGGCGTCCTCCTCCCCCACCAGCACCGCGTCCGGGAAGAGCCGGCGCAGCACCGCCCGGCTGCCGGCCGAGAACGCGCCCGGGTAGTACATGATCTGGTCGCCGTCGAGCACGCTGAGCGCGGTGTCCAGGTGGTAGAAGCGCGGGTCGACGAGGTCCAGTCCGATCACCGGGCGGCCGAGGAACTCCTGCGCCTCGGCGTGCCCGGCGGAGACGCTGCGAAAGCCCCGGCCGGCCAGCAGGCAGCGGTCGGTGAGCAGCAGGTCGCCCTCGCCCTCGTTGACGTGCACCGGGTCGTGGGTGGTGAAGCCGTGGGCGCGGAACCACTCCAGGTACGCCGGGCCCTCGGCGGCCCGCTCGGCGTTGCGGAACCGGGCGCCGAGCACCCGGCCGTCGACCACGGTGGCGCCGTTCGCCGCGTACACCATGTCGGGCAGGCCGGGCAGCGGGTCGATCAGGTCGACGCGGTGGCCGAGGTCGAGGTACAGCTCGTACAGGCGCTCCCACTGGGCCACCGCGAGGTCGGTGTCGACGGGCTTGTCCGGGTCCATCCACGGGTTGATGGCGTAGCTGACCTCGAAGTGGGTCGGACGGCACATCAGGTAGCGGCGGGGACGGGCGGTGCGGGTCATGGCGGGCTCCGGGAGGGTGAGGGTGGGAGGAGCGGGGGCGGGAGGAGCGGGGCGGCGGTTCAGGAGGTGGCGGGGCGCTCGGGGAAGTCGCGCATGGCGCGCAGCGGGCTGGTCAGCAGGACGGCGCCGGCGGAGAGCAGCACGCTCGCCATGATCCAGATGGTGGTGCGGGCGCCGAGCACCTCGCCGAGCCAGCCGCCGAGCAGGGCGCCGACCGGGATGGCGCTGAAGTTGACGGTGGAGGCGCTGGCCCGGATCCGGCCGATCATCGCGGGCGGGCAGTAGGCCTGGTAGAAGCTGCCGGCGATGACGTTGCCGGCGATCACCCCGCAGACCGCGACCGACCAGGCGACGGCGCTCACCGCGAGCGGCAGCCGGGCGCCGGCCATCGGCAGCAGCAGGATGAACGGGGCGGCGACCAGTTCGCAGAGCAGCAGGCCGCGGGCGGTGCCGAAGCGGCGGGCGATCCGGCCGGCGAGGGCGGCCCCGGCCAGGCCGCCGACCGAGACCACCGCGAAGACCGCGCCGACGCCGCCGGGCGAGACCCCGACGCTGCGGACCAGGAAGACCGTCTGCACGGCCTGGATGCCGTTCAGGCCGAGGTTGCCGACGGCCGCGAAGGAGGCGAGGGTGCGCAGGTAGGGGTCGTGGACCAGGAAGCGCACGCCCTCGCCGATCTCGCGCAGGATGCCGCGCCGCTCGGACTTCGCGGGCGGCCGCTCCTCGGCCCGGATGGTACCCAGGCAGAACGCCGACACCAGGTAGGTGACCGCGTCGGCGAGCAGTCCGCTGGCCGCGCCGAACGCCTGGGAGAGCAGGCCCGCCACACCGGGGCCGGCGATCTCCGCCGCCGAGTCCCCGGAGCGCAGCTTGACGTTGGCCTCCAGCAGGTCCGGCTTGGCGACCAGGGACGGCAGCACGGCGCTGTACGCGGTGGAGAAGAACACCTTCACCGCGCCGGCCAGCAGCGCGACCAGGATGAGCTGGGCCATCGTCAGGGCGTCGAACCAGCCCGCCACCGGCACGCTGCCGAACAGCGCGAGCAGCAGCAGGTCGCAGACCAGCATGACCTTCAGCCGGGGCCAGCGGTCCACCCAGGCGCCGGCCAGCAGGCCGAGGAAGAGCCAGGGCACCCAGGCGGAGGCGGTGAGCACGCCGACCATGAACGGCGAGGCGTCCAGGGTGACCACCGCGACCAGGGCGAGGGCGACGTTGCCGACCGCGGTGCCCAGGCCGCTGGTCGTCTCGCCGATCCAGAGCTTGCGGAAGTTCGGCTGGGCCCACAGGCCCCAGCGGCCCCGGCGGGGCGGTTCGTCGGCCGGCGCGGCCGGCTGGACCGGCGCGGTCCTCGTCGCGCTCGTCGCACTGGTGGTCATCGCGGGTCACTCTCCAGCGTCTCGGCCAGCACGGCGGCGATCCGTGCGAGGGGCTCGGGTCGGGTCAGGGCTCCGTGCGCGCAGTCGATCCGGTGGGCGGTGACGGGGCCGGTCAGGTACGGGGCCCAGGCGGCCTCGTAGGGCCAGTCGGCGGGCTTGTCGGCGGTGGCGCCGACGAAGACGGCCGGGCCCCGGTAGTGGCCGGGCACGTGCTCGGCCATCAGCTTGCGGTGCAGGTCGAAGACGTCCGGCAGGAGGCCCGCGGCGTCGCCGAGCAGCGCGGTGAGGTCGGCCCGGCCGCGCCCGTCGGCCGGGTCGTAGCCGAGCGAGGCGAGCAGTTCGGCGAGGGTCTCGACCGGGTCGTCGGACGGCGGGGCGGGGCGGCGGGCGCCGGCGTGGTCGGCCGGCAGGCCGTCCAGCAGGGCCAGCAGGGCGACCTCCTGGCCGGCGGCCTGGAGCCGGACGGCCATCTCCTGGGCGACCACCGCGCCGAACGACCAGCCGAGCAGGTGGTAGGGGCCCTGCGGGCGGACGGCGCGGATCTCCCGCACGTAGTCCTCGGCGATCTCGGCGACCGAGGCCGGGGAGCCGCCGCGCAGGCCGCGGGCCTGGAGGCCGAAGACCGGGCGGTCGGGGTCGAGGTGGCGCAGCAGGCCCGAGTAGACCCAGCTGATGCCGGCGGCGGGGTGGACGCAGAACAGCGGGGCCCCGGTGCCGCCGGCGCGCAGCGGGAGCAGGACGTCGAGGGCGTCCTGGGCGTCGGAGCGCTCCGCTCCGGTGCCGTCCAGGCGGCGGGCGAGCCCGGCCGGGGTCGGGGCCTCGAAGACGTCCCGCATGCCGAGTTCGGCGCCGAGGACGGTGCGGAGGCGGCCGAGCAGCTTCATGGCGAGCAGCGAGTGGCCGCCGAGGTCGAAGAAGCCGTCGTCGACGGTGACCTCGGGGACGCCGAGGACGTCGGCGAAGAGCCGGCAGAGCACCTCCTCGCGCGGGGTGCGGGGCGCGCGGCCGGTGGGCGAGGCGGTGAGGTCGGGGGCGGGCAGGGCGCGCCGGTCGACCTTGCCGCTGGCGGTCAGCGGGAAGGCGTCGAGGACGACGACGGCGGCCGGGACCATGTAGCCGGGCAGCGACTCGGCGGCGAAGGCGCGCAGGTCGGCCGGATCGGGGACGGTGCCGTCGGCGATCACGTAGGCGACCAGGCGGGGCCCGGCGGGGCCGTCCTCGCGGGCCGTCACGGTGGCGGCCAGGACGCCGGGGTGGCGGGTGAGCACGTGCTCGATCTCGCCGAGTTCGATCCGGAAGCCGCGGATCTTGACCTGGTGGTCGGTGCGGCCGAGGTAGTCGAGGCCGCCGTCGCGGGTGCGCCTGACCAGGTCGCCGGTGCGGTACATCCGGGCGCCGGGCGTGTACGGGTCGGCGACGAAGCGCTCGGCGGTGAGCGCGGCGCGGCCCAGGTAGCCGCGGGCGAGGCCCGCGCCGGCCAGGTACAGCTCGCCGGGGACGCCCGGCGGGACGGGGGCCAGGTGCTCGTCGAGGACGTAGCCGCGGGTGCCGCGCACGGTGCGGCCGAGGGACGGGCGGTCGCCGGCGGTGAAGGGGTGGGTGAGGGCGTCGACGGTGGACTCGGTCGGGCCGTAGAGGTTGCGGGCGGTGGTGCGCGGGGCCGCCTCGCGCAGCCTGGTCCACAGCGCCTGGCCGACGGCCTCACCGCCGAGGAGCAGCAGGCGCGGGGCCGCCTCGCCGTCCAGCAGGCCTTCGGCGACGAGCTGTTCGGCGTAGCCGGGGGTGATGTTGACGGTGTCGATCCGGGCGGCGCGGACGTGGCGGACCAGGGCGGTGGCGTCGCGGCGCAGGTCGTCGCCGATGAGGTGGAGCTCATGGCCGGCGATCATCGCGAGCAGGCTGTCCCAGGAGGCGTCGAAGCAGAGCGAGGCGGTGAGGGCGCAGCGCAGCCGGCCGTGGGCGCGTCCGGCTTCGGCGAAGGTCTCGGCGCGGTGGTGGGCGAGCAGGGCGGCGATCGAACCGTGGGTCACCACCACGCCCTTGGGGCGGCCGGTGGAGCCGGAGGTGTAGATGACGTAGGCGGCGTGGGCCGGGTCGGGTGCGGCGGCGGGGACCGGGTCGACGGGTTCGGCGGAGTGCACCGGCAGGGTGGGCAGGCCGGCGAGCAGTCCGGGCAGCGGCCAGCCGTCGCCGGTGACGGCCAGGGCGGGCGCGGCGTCGGCGAGCATCGCCGCCGTCCGGTCGGCCGGGTACTCCGGGTCCAGCGGGAGCGAGGCGGCGCCGGACTTGAGGACGGCGAGCAGGGCGACCACCGTCTCGGCCGAGCGCGGCAGGGCCAGGGCGACCACCGCGTCCGGTCCGGCGCCGGCCGCGCGCAGCCGGGCGGCCAAGTGGTCGGCGCGGGCTTCCAGTTCGGCGTAGTCCAGCCGGGTGTCGCCGAAGACCAGCGCGGTCGCCCCGGGGGTACGGGCCGCCTGGGCGGCGAAGGCGGCGGGCAGCAGCGGCAGGTCGGCGGGCAACGCGTCGGCGGGCGCGAGGAGCCGGGCGCGCTCGTGGTCGTCCAGCAGGTTCGCGCGGCCGATCGGCCGGCCGGGGTGCGCCGCGACGGCGGCCAGCAGGCGGCCGAAGCGGGCGGCGATCGCCTCCACGGTCTCGCGGTCGAACAGGTCGGTGGCGTAGTCGATCGCGCATTCCAGCCCGGCGGGCGTTCCGTCGGCGGCGAAGGACTCGCCCATGCCGATGGAGAGGTCGAACTTGGCCGCGTACCCGCCGACCGGCTCGACGGCGGCCGGCAGTCCGGCCAGGTCGAGCGGCGCGTCGCCGAGGCCGGCGGCGCCGGGGGTGCCGCCCTGGAGCAGCAGCATCACCTGGAACAGCGGGTGGCGGGCCAGCGAGCGGGCCGGGTTGAGGTCCTCGACCAGCCGCTCGAACGGCACGTCCTGGTGGGCGTGGGCGTCGAGCTGGGCCTCCCGGACGCGGGCCAGCAGGTCGGCGAAGGCCGGGTCTCCCGAGGTGTCGGTGCGCAGCACCAGGGTGTTGACGAAGAAGCCGACCAGGTCGTCCAGCGCCTCGTCCGAGCGGCCGGCGACCACCGAGCCGATCGGCACGTCGGTGCCCGCGCCGAGGCGGGTGAGCAGCGCGGCGAGCCCGGCCTGCAGGGTCATGAACATCGTCACCCGGTGCTCGCGCGCCAAGGTGACCAGCGCGCGGTGGAGTTCGGCGCCGAGCGGCAGGACGACGCGGTCGCCGCGGTGGCCGGTGTCGGCGCGCCGGGGGCGGTCGACGGGCAGCGACAGCTCCTCCGGAAGGCCGGCCAGGGTCTCGCGCCAGTAGGCGAGTTGGCGTGCGGCCGGGCTGTCCGGGTCGCTCTCGTCGCCGAGCAGCCCGCGCTGCCAGAGCGCGTAGTCGGCGTACTGGACGGGCAGCCGGCGCCAGGCGGGCGCGGCGCCGGCGCGGCGGGCGGCGTAGGCGGCGGCGAGGTCGCGCAGCAGCGGGTCCATCGACCAGCCGTCGCCGGCGATGTGGTGCAGGACGAGGACCAGCAGGTGGTCGTCGGTGCCGTCGCCCGCCGGGAAGAGGTGGGCGCGGACGGGCAGGTCGGCGGCGAGGTCGAAGGGGACGGCCGCGCAGGCGGCGACGGCGGCCGCCGGGTCGGCCGGCGCCGTGGTGCGGTGGTCGAGCGGGACGCGGGCCTCGTCGGCCGGGACGATCCGCTGGTGGGGCTCGCCGTCCCGGTCGGCGATGACGGTGCGCAGGCTCTCGTGCCGGGCTGCCAGGTCGCTCAGGACGGCGGCCAGCACGGCGGGGTCGAGCGGGCCGCCGACCCGCAGGGCGAGCGGCAGGTTGTAGAGGGCGCTCGGGCCCTCCATCCGGTCGATCAGCCAGAGCCGCCGCTGGGCGAAGGAGAGCGGCAGCAGCTCGGGGCGCTCGCCGGCGGTGAGCGCGGGCCTGGCCTCGGCGCCGCCGTCCAGGCGCTGGGCGAGGCCGGCCACGGTCGGGGCCTCGAAGACGTCCCGGATGCCGAGTTCGGCGCCGAGCACCGAGCGGACCCGGCCGGCCAGCTTCATGGCGAGCAGCGAGTGGCCGCCGAGTGCGAAGAAGTCGTCGTCGATGGAGACCCGGTCGAGGCCGAGGACGTCGCCGAACAGGCCGCAGAGCAGTTCCTCGCGGGCCGTGCGGGCCGCGCGGCCGCCGGCGAACAGGGTGAAGTCGGGGGCGGGCAGGGCGCGCCGGTCGACCTTGCCGCTGCCGGTGAGCGGCAGTGCGGCGAGCGGGACGACGGCGGCCGGGACCATGTAGCCGGGCAGCGTCTCGGCGGCGAACCGGCGCAGCTCCAGGGCGAGTTCGGGGCCAGGATCGGAGGTGGTCGCGCAGTGGGCGACCAGCCGGCGGTCCCCGTCGGCGCTCTCGTGCAGGGTGACGACGGCCTGCCGGACGGCCTCGTGGCGGGCCAGCACCTGCTCGATCTCGCCGAGCTCGATCCGGAAGCCGCGGATCTTGACCTGGTGGTCGGTGCGGCCGAGGTAGTCGATGCCGCCGTCCCGGTTGCGGCGCACCAGGTCGCCGGTGCGGTACATCCTCGCGCCGGGGGTGAACGGGTTGGCGACGAAGCGCTCGGCGGTGAGGGCCGGGCGGCCGAGGTAGCCGCGGGCCAGGCTGGGGCCGGCCAGGTAGAGCTCACCGGGGACGCCGGCCGGGACCGGGCTCAGGTGCTCGTCGAGGACGTGGGCGTGGGTGCCGAGCACGGTGTGGCCCATCGAGGGGCGCTCGGAGTCGGCGTAGGACTGGAGCAGGGTGTCGACGGTGGCCTCGGTGGGGCCGTAGAGGTTGTGGCCGGTGGTGTGCGGGGCCGCCGCGCGCAGCCGGGTCCAGAGCGCCTGGCCGATCGGCTCGCCGCCGAGCAGGACCACCCGGGGAGCGGTCCCCTCGCGGCCGGCGCCGTCCAACAGGCCTTCCCCGATGAGCTGTTCGGCGTAGGTGGGGGTGAGGTTGAGGGCGTCGATCCCGGTGGTGCGCAGGTGGCGCACCAGGGCGGCGGGGTCGCGGCGCAGGTCGTCGCCGATCAGGTGGAGCTCATGGCCGGCGACCATCCAGAGCAGGCTGTTCCAGGAGGCGTCGAAGCAGAGCGAGGCGGTCAGGGCGGCGCGCAGCCGGCCGTGGACGCGCTCGGGCTCGCCGAAGGTCTCCGCCCGGTGGGCGGCCAGCAGGCCGGCGATCGCACCGTGGCTCACCAGGACGCCCTTGGGGCGGCCGGTGGAGCCGGAGGTGTAGATGACGTAGGCGGCGTGGGCCGGGTCGAGGCGGACGGCCGGCGCCCCGGCGGGCAGCTCGGCCCAGGCGGCGGCGTCGGCGGGCAGCACGGTCAGGCCGTCCAGGACCTCGGGCAGCGGCCATCCTCCGGTGCTGAGCACGACGGCCGGGCGGGCGTCGGCCAGCATGTGGGCGGTGCGCTCCAGCGGGTACTCGGCGTCCAGCGGCAGGAAGGCGGCGCCGGCCTTGAGCACGGCCAGTTGGGAGACCACCGTCTCCACCGAGCGGGGCAGGGCGAGCGCGACCAGGGACTCGGGGCCGACGCCGGCGGCCAGCAGGCCGTGGGCGAGCCGGTTGGCGCGGGTGTCCAGCTCGGCGTAGCTCAGCCGGGTGTCGCCGTGCACCAGGGCGGTGGCGCCGGGTGTCGCCGCCACCTGCGCGGCGAAGGCGGCCGGGACGAGCGGCAGGTCCTCGGGCAACGGGCGGTGGCCGCCGAGGAGTCGGGCGCGTTCGCCGTCGGCGAGCAGGTCGGCCCGGCCGATCGGCTGTCCCGGGTCCGCCACCACGGCGGCCAGCAGCCGGCCGAAGCGGGCGGCGATCGTCTCCGCGGTCTCCCGGTCGAACAGGTCGGTGGCGTAGTCGAGCGCGCAGTCCATGCCGGCCGGGGCGCCGTCGGGGCCGAAGAACTCCTCCAGGGTGACGTTGAGGTCGAACTTGGCGACACCGGTGTCCGAGGGCAGCGCCTCGACCGTCAGGCCCGGCAGCTCCAACGCGCCCTCGCCGTGGGACTGGAGGACCATCGCGACCTGGAACAGCGGGTGGCGGGCCAGCGAGCGGGCCGGGTTGAGCTCCTCGACCAGCCGCTCGAACGGCACGTCCTGATGGGCGTAGGCGCCCAGGCCGGTCTCCCGGACGCGGGCGAGGAGGTCGGCGAAGGTCGGGTCACCGGAGGTGTCGGTGCGCAGCACCAGGGTGTTGACGAAGAAGCCGACCAGGTCGTCCAGTGCCTCGTCCGAGCGGCCGGCGACCACCGAGCCGATCGGCACATCGGTGCCCGCGCCGAGGCGGGTGAGCAGCGCGGCCAGCGCGGCCTGGCAGGCCATGAAGAGGGTGACCCGGTGCTCGCGGGCCAACGCGCCCAGCGCGCGGTGGAGTTCGGCGTCGATCGGCAGCGCGACCCGGCCGCCGCGGTGGTCGGCGCGGGCGCCGCGCGGGCGGTCGACGGGCAGCGCGATCTCCTCCGGCAGCTCGGCCAGCGTCTCGCGCCAGTAGCCGAGTTGGCGGGCGAGCAGGCTCTGCGGGTCGGTCTCGTCGCCGAGCAGCTCGCGCTGCCAGAGCGCGTAGTCGGCGTACTGGACGGCGAGCGGGTCGCGGACCGGCCGTTCGCCGCCGAGGCGCAGGGTGTAGGCCTCGGCGAGGTCGCGCAGCAGCGGGCCCATCGACCAGCCGTCGCCGACGATGTGGTGCAGGGCGACGACCAGGACGTGGTCGTGCTCGGCGACCCGGAGCAGGGTGGCCCGCACGGGCGGCTCGGCGGCCAGGTCGAAGGGGCGGCGGGCGGCGCGCTCCACCTCCTCCTCGACGGACTCCGGTGCGCAGTCGAGGAGTTCGACCGGCACGTCGGTCCCGGTGAGGATGTGCTGGTAGGGCTCGCCGTCGTACTCGGCGATGACGGTGCGCAGGCTCTCGTGCCGGGCGGTCAGGTCGCCGAGCGCGGCGGAGAGCGCGTCCGGGTCGAGTTCGCCGGTCAGGCGCAGGGCGAGCGGCATGTTGTAGAGGGCGCTGGGGCCCTCCATCCGGTCGATCAGCCAGAGCCGCTGCTGGGCGAAGGAGAGCGGCACCCGGACCGGGCGCTCGCCGGCGGTGAGGGCGGGGCGGGCGTCGGCGCCGTCCAGGCGCTCGGCGAGGCCGGCCACGGTCGGGGCCTCGAAGACGTCCCGGATGCCGAGGTCGGCGCCGAGGGTGGCGCGGACCCGGCTGAGCAGCTTGGTGGCGAGCAGCGAGTGGCCGCCGAGGGCGAAGAAGTCGTCGTCGATCGTGACGGCGCCGGGCAGACCGAGGACGTCGGCGAACAGGCCGCAGAGGATCTCCTCGCGGGCCGTGCGGGCCGCCCGGCCGCCGGCGGTGGCGGCGAAGTCGGGGGCCGGCAGGGCGGCCCGGTCGAGCTTGCCGTTGACGTTGAGCGGCAGCGCGTCCAGGGTGACGAAGGCGGCCGGGACCATGTAGTCGGGCAGGGTGGCGGCCGCGTGGGCGCGCAGCTCGGCCGGGTCGGCCGCGGTGGCCAGGTAGGCGACCAGCCGGGTGCCGGCCGTGCCGTCCCGGTGCGGCAGCACGGCGGCCTGCCGCACGCCGGGGTGGGCGGCCAACACGGCCTCGATCTCGCCGGGTTCGATCCGGAAGCCGCGCACCTTGACCTGGTGGTCGGTGCGGCCGAGGAACTCCACCGAGCCGTCGGGGCGGCGGCGGGCGAGGTCGCCGGTGCGGTACATCCGGGCGCCGGAGGCGAAGGGGTCGGCGACGAAGCGCTCGGCGGTCAGCGCCGGGCGGCCGAGGTAGCCGCGGGCCAGCCCGGCGCCGCTCAGGTACAGCTCGCCGGGGACGCCGACGGGCACCGGGCGCAGCCGTGCGTCCAGCAGGTGGGCGCGCAGGTTGGGCAGCGGGCGGCCGATCAGCGGGCGGGCGGCGGTGCCGTCGAGGCGGTGGTGCAGGGCGTCGACGGTGCACTCGGTGGGCCCGTACATGTTGAGCACCACGGTGTCGGGCGCGGCGTCCAGGGCGGTCCACAGCTGCTGGCCGAGGGCCTCGCCGCCGACCATCAGCAGGGCGGGCGGGCAGTCGTCGAGCAGCCCCTCCTCGATCAGCCGCTCGGCGTGGCCCGGCGTGACGTCGAGGACGTCGGCGCCGGTGCGGGCGAGGTGGCCCACCAGGGCGGCGGCGTCGCGGCGCAGCTCGTCGTCGATCAGGTGCAGCTCCTGGCCGGCGACCATCCAGAGGAAGGACTCCAGGGCGGTGTCGAAGGACAGCGAGCCGGTCTGGGCGAAGGTGAACCGCCGCCCGGGGTGGGCCTGTTCGGCGGCGGCGATGGTGCCGGCGCGGTGGAAGGAGAGCAGGTTGGCGAGGCCGCCGTGGCGGACCACCACGCCCTTGGGGCGGCCGGTGGAGCCGGAGGTGTAGATGACGTAGGCGGCGTTGTCGGGGCCGATCCGGACGGGCGGCTCGTCGGCGGGCTGCTCGGCCCAGGCGGCGGCGTCGGCGGGCAGCACGGTCAGGCCGTCCAGGACCTCGGGCAGCGGCCAGCCTTCACCGCCGAGCACGGCGGCCGGGCGGGCGTCGGCCAGCATGTGGGTGAGCCGGTCGCGCGGGTACTCGGCGTCCAGCGGCAGGAAGGCGGCGCCGGCCTTGAGCACGGCCAGCAGGGCGACGATCGACTCGGCGGAGCGGGGCAGGGCGAGCGCGACCAGCGACTCGGGGCCGACGCCGGCGGCGGCCAGGCCGTGCGCCAGGCGGTTG
This sequence comes from Kitasatospora sp. NPDC097605, assembly GCF_040302725.1. NCBI lineage: Bacteria > Bacillati > Actinomycetota > Actinomycetes > Kitasatosporales > Streptomycetaceae > Kitasatospora > Kitasatospora sp. NPDC097605. The sequence continues at coordinate 221,656 of NZ_JBEOSF010000002.1, forward strand.
GCGCGGGCGTCGAGTTCGGCGTAGCTCAGCCGGGTGTCGCCGAAGACCAGCGCGGTCGCATCCGGGGTGGCGGCGGCCTGCGCGGCGAAGGCGGCCGGGACGAGGACCTCGCCGCCGGGGCGGGCGGTGTCGTGCCAGCGGGCGAGCGCCGTGCGCCCCGCCGCGCCGAGCACGTCCAGGTCGGCGACCGGGCGGTGCGGCTGCTCGGCGGCCTGGGCGAGCAGGTGGACCAGCGCCGCGGCGAGCCGTTCGGCGGTGGCCCGGTCGAACAGGTCGACGGCGAACTCCAGGCCGCCGCAGAGCCCGGCCGGGGTGCCGTCGGGGTGGTGGCGCTCGGAGAGGTTGAGGGTGAGGTCGAAGGCGGTGGTGGGCAGGCCCAGCGGCTCGTAGGCGGCGCGGGTGCCGGGGAAGGCGGGGCCGCCGCCGGCGGTGTTGTCGAAGGCGATCATCACCTGGAACAGCGGGTGCCGGGCCAGGGTGCGGACCGGGTTCAGCTCCTCGACCAGCCGCTCGAACGGCACGTCCTGGTGGGCGTAGGCGGCCAGGTCGGCCTCCCGGACGCGGGCCAGCAGCTCGGCGAAGGTGGGCGCGCCGCTGAGGTCGGTGCGCAGCACCAGGGTGTTGGCGAAGAAGCCGACCAGGTCGTCCAGGGCGGTGTCCAGGCGGCCGGCCAGCGGGGTGCCGATCGGCAGGTCGTCGCCGGCGCCGAAGCGGTGCAGCAGGGCGGCCCAGGCGGCCTGGAGCACCATGAACAGGGTGGCGCCGTGCGCGCCGGCCAGGGCGGCGAGCCGGGCGTGCAGGGCGGCGTCGAGTTCCAGCTCGACCACGTCGCCGCGGTGGGTGGGCACCGGCGGGCGCGGGCGGTCCAGCGGCAGCGGCAGCTCGTCGGGCAGGCCGGCCAGGGCCTCGCGCCAGTGGGCGAGCTGGCCCCCCAGCAGCGAGCCGGGGTCGGTGTCCGCGCCGAGCAGCCGGTGCTGCCAGAGGGTGTAGTCGGCGTACTGGACGGGCAGCGGCCGCCACTGCGGCGCGGCTCCGGCGCGGCGGGCGGTGTAGGCCTCGGCGAGGTCGCGGAAGAGCGGGCGCAGCGACCAGCCGTCGCTGGCGATGTGGTGCATCACCAGGGTGAGGACGTGCTCCTCGGGGCCCTCCGCGCGCAGGTAGGCGTGCAGCGGGACGTCCGTCGCCAGGTCGAAGGTGTGCTCGACGAGGTCCTGCGCGGGGCGGTCGGTGCGGGTGAGCAGCGGCGCGGGCGGCGCGGCCAGCACCCGCTGGTGGGGCACGCCGTCGTGTTCGGTGAAGACGGTGCGCAGGGACTCGTGGCGGGCGGCGACGTCGCCGAGGGCGTGTTCGAGGGCGGCGGTGTCCAGCGGGCCGGTCAGCCGCAGGGCGAGGGTGACGTTGTAGGTGGCGGCCGGACCCTCGGCCTTGCCGAGGAACCAGAGCCGGCGCTGGGCGAAGGAGAGCGGCAGGTGGTCGGGGCGCGGCTCGGGGCGCAGCGCGGGGCGGGCCGGGGCGCCGGCGATCCGGGCGGCGAGGGCGGCGACGGTCGGGGCCTGGAAGAGGTCGCCGATGGCGAGTTCGGCGCCGAGTTCGGCGCGCACCCGGCCGACCAGGCGGGTGGCGAGCAGGGAGTGGCCGCCGAGGGCGAAGAAGTCGTCGTCGATGGTGAGGCCGTCGAGGCCGAGGAGCTCGCCGAACAGCGTGCACAGGGCCTGCTCGCGCTCGTCGCGCGGGGCGCGGCCGGCGGCGTCGGCGGTGAGGTCGGGGGCGGGCAGGGCGCGCCGGTCGACCTTGCCGTTGGCGTTCAGCGGAAGGGCGGGCAGCACCACGACGGCGGAGGGCACCATGTAGCCGGGCAGGGTGTCGGCGGCGAACCGCTTGAGCCCGGCGGCGAGTTCCGGGTCCTCGTCGAGGGCGGCGCAGTAGCCGACCAGCCGGGTGTCGCCGGGGCGGTCCTCGCGGGCGACCACGATGACCTGGCGGACGGCGGGGTGGCGGGAGAGCACCGCCTCGATCTCGCCGAGCTCGATCCGGAAGCCGCGCAGCTTGACCTGGCCGTCGATCCGGCCGAGGAACTCGATCGCGCCGTCGGCCCGGCGGCGCACCAGGTCCCCGGTGCGGTACATCCGGCCGCCCTTGTCGTACGGGTCGGCGACGAAGCGCTCGGCGGTCAGCGCGGCCCGGCGCCAGTAGCCGCGGGCCAGGCCCGCCCCGGCGATGTACAGCTCGCCGGGCACCCCGGGCGGTACCGGGCACAGGCGGGCGTCCAGGACGTGGGCGCGCATGTTGTCCAGCGGCAGGCCGATCGGCGCCCGGGGGCCGTCCAGGTCGGCGGGGAGGAGGGGGTGGTGGGTGGCGAAGGTGGTGGCCTCGGTGGGCCCGTAGACGTGGGCGAGCAGCAGGTCCGGGCAGTGGTCGAGGACCCGGCGCATCAGGGTGCCGGACGCCGCCTCGCCGCCGGTGCAGACCGTGCGCAGGGCGCGGAAGGTCTCCGGGGCCTGCTCGGCGACCAGGTCGAACAGCGCCTTGGTGAGGAAGACGGCGGTGACGCCGTGCCGGGTGGCGAGCGTGTGCAGGGCGGCGGCGTCCAGGGTGCCGGGCGGGGCGACGACGACCGTGCCACCGTGCAGCAGCGGCGCCCACAGCTCGTAGGTGGCGGCGTCGAAGGCGTGCGGGGAGTGCAGCAGGATCCGCTCGTGCCGGCCGTCGCGCCAGCGGCGGTCGTCGGCGAGGTCGACGACGTCGCGGTGGCGGACGGCGACGCCCTTGGGGGTGCCGGTGGAGCCGGAGGTGAACATCACATAGGCCAGCCGGTCCGGGTGGACGGGCAGCGCGGGGTCGTGGCCGGGCCCGTCCGCGCCGTCGCCGGGGCGGACCACGGCGGCGGTGTGCGCGAAGCCGGGCTCGGCGCGGTCGGTGAGCAGCACGGGCGCGGCGGTGTCGGCGAGCAGCGCGGTCATCCGCTCGGGCGGCAGGCTCGCGTGCATCGGCACGTAGCAGCCGCCGGCCTTGAGCACGGCGAGGGTGGCGACCACCAGGTCCACCGAGCGCTCCATCAGCAGGGCGACCGGCGACTCGGGGCCCACGCCCGCCGCAATCAGGTGGTGGGCGAGCCGGTTGGCGCGGGTGTTGAGCTCGGCGTAGCTGACGGCGCCGCCGTCGTGGGCGAGCGCGACCGCGTCCGGGGTGCGGGCGGCCTGGGCCTCGAACAGGGCGGGCAGCGAGCCGGTGCGCACGGGCGCGGCGGTGGCGTTCCAGTCCTCGGCGAGGCGGGCGCGCTCCTCGGGGGCGAGGATGTCCAGGGTGCCGATCGGCGCCCGCGGGTCGGCCGCCGCGGCGGCGAGCAGCCGGCCGAAGCGCTCGAACAGGGCGGTGACGGTGGCGCGGTCGTAGAGGTCGGCCGCGTACTCGACCGATCCCTCCAGGCCGGCCGGGGCGCCGTCCGGTCCGTGCCGCTCGGTGACGCCGATGTTGAGGTCGAACTTGGCGACCCGCAGGCCGAGCGGCTCGGGCGCCGACTCCAGTCCGGGCAGGCCGAGTTCGCCCTCCTCGTGGTTCTGGAGCACCAGCAGGGTCTGGAACAGCGGGTGGCGGCCGAGCGCGCGGGCCGGGTTGACCTCCTCGACCAGCCGCTCGAACGGCACGTCCTGGTGGGCGAAGGCGTCCAGCTGGGACTCCCTGACCCGGCCGAGGAGTTCGGCGAAGGACGGGTCGACGGGAGGGGCATCCCCAACGGAGCGAGGGGAAGTGTCGGTGCGCAGCACCAGGGTGTTGACGAAGAAGCCGACCAGGTCGCTCAGCGCCTCGTCGGAGCGGCCGGCCACACCGGTGCCGAGCGGGATGTCGGTGCCGGCGCCGAGCCGGGTGAACAGCGCGGCCAGGCCCGCCTGGAGCACGGCGAACAGGGTGGTGCGGTGCCTGCGGGCCAGGTCGGCCAGCGCGGCGTGCAGGGCGGGCGGGAAGGCGAACGGGACGGCGTCGGCGGCGCCGGTCGGCGCGGGCGGCCGAGGGCGGTCCACCGGCAGCTCCAGCTCCTCCGGCAGGCCGGAAAGGACCCCTCTCCAGTAGTCGAGTTGACGGCTCATCAGGCTGTACGGGTCGGACTCGTCGCCGAGCAGCTCGCGCTGCCACAGGGCGTAGTCGGCGTACTGGACCGGCAGCGGCTCCCACTGCGGCTCGGCGGCCGAGAGCCGGGCGGTGTAGGCGGTGGCGAGGTCGCGCAGCAGCGGGCCGAGCGACCAGCCGTCGCCGGCGATGTGGTGCAGCACCACGAGCAGCACGTGCTCGGGGACGGCGGCTTCGGGCGGGGTGGTGCCGTCGGGCGGGGTGGTGCCGTCGGGCGGGGTGAGCGAGAAGACCGTGACCCGGATGGGGAGTTCGGTGCTCAGGTCGAAGGTGTGGGCGGCTTCCGCGTCCCGCAGGGCCGGGTAGCCGGCCGGTGCGCACTCCACCGTCGCGAAGGCGATCGGCGCCTCCGCCGACGGCAGGATGTGCTGCACCGGCACGCCCTCGTCGTCCACCGGGAACACCGTGCGCAGGGCCTCGTGCCGGGCGACCACGTCCGCCGTCGCGGCGCGCAGCGCGGCGGTGTCGAGCGGGCCGCGCAGGCGGACCGCGAACGGCAGGTTGTAGAGCGCGGTCGGCCCTTCGATCTGGTCGATCAGCCACAGACGCTGTTGTGCGTACGAAACCGGGATCACGGTGCTTCCTCTGCTCACGTCACGGGCGGGTGGGGGGCGCCGTCACGCGGCGACGGCGGTGGTCGGCAGGACCGAGGGACGGCAGTCGAGGACGTCGACCGGGCGGCCCATCGCGACGGCGATCCTCCGGTCGCCGCGGTACGGGTCGCGGCCGTGCGCGCAGAGCACGTTGTCGACCAGCATCACGTCGCCGACCTGCCAGGTCTCGCGGACGGTGGCGGCCTCGTAGGCGGCGTTCAGCGCGTCGACGTCCTCGCGGGTGAGCGGCTCGCCGTCGCCGAAACCGGTGGTGAACGGCAGGCCGTCCGGGCCGAACTCCTCGACCATGGCCTCCCGGATGTCCGGGTCCAGCGACCACTCGCTCCAGAAGGCCAGGTGGTTGAACCAGGCCTCCTCGCCGGTCTGCGGGTGGTGGATGGTGGCCGGGCGCAGCTGGCTGGTGCGCAGGTTGCCGTCCGCCGTCCACTCCCAGGAGATGCCGTTCTCCCGGCAGTAGTGCTCGACCTCGGCGCGGTCCTCGGTGGCGAAGGCGGTCCGCCAGCCGAGCGAGACGTAGTCCGAGTAGCTGCGGTCCAGCGTCCAGCCGGAGGTGCGGCCGCGCTCCGCCAGGTGCGGCGGCAGGGCGGCGAGGACCTTGCGGACGTCCGCCGTCGGGGTGGCGCCGCCCGCCTCCGGGGCGATCAGGCAGGCGAACAGCAGCCGGCCGGGGAAGGTCAGCGTGTAGCTGTTCTCGTTGTGCATCCGGATCGGCAGCGCCGGCGGCAGGTCGGTCGACGAGAAGACGCCGTTGCCGAAGTCGCTGCGCGGGGTGGCCTTCTCCCGGTACGGGGTGGGCTCGGGGATCAGCACGTCGCGGACGGCGGCGACGTCCTCGGTGGCCGCGACCGGCAGCCCGCGCAGGAAGATCGTGCCGTGCTCGTGCAGGGCGGCGGTCAGCTCGGTCTCGTGCGCGCGCAGCCAGGCGCAGCCCTCGGCGAGGTCGGCGACGGCCGGCACGTGGGCGAGGGCCGGACGGCCGGGGTTCAGCTCCCAGGTGACCATGGCGGCGCTCACCGGCGGTCGAGGCCGGCGACCAGCGAGGCCGGGCGGATGTCGGTCCAGTTGGCCTCGATCCAGTCCAGGCACTCCTGGCGGGGGGCCTCGCCGTGGACGGTGGTCCAGCCGGCCGGCACGTCGATCCAGACCGGCCAGAGCGAGTGCTGGTTCTCGTCGTTGACCAGGACGAGGTAGCCGGCGTTGTCGTCCTCGAACGGGTTGCTCACGGTGGGCTCCTGCGGTGGTAGTGGTGGGGCGGTGCGGTGATTCGAAGGTAGGGGCGGGGTGGGCCCGGAAGCGGCACGAGGCCCGGCAGGAGAGCGGCAGTTCCGGGACTGCCGTCCTCCTGCGCGGGCCTCGTCGCAGGGTCTTGCGGGGGGTCGGAATCGGTCGCGGTCGGTCGTGGTCGGTCGGGATCGGTCCGGATCGGTCGGGGAGGGATTCAGCGCGGGGTGAGCCGGACCGGGAATCGGTCCAGGCCGAAGTTGATGATCGAGCGGTTGTACTCCGCCGGACCGGCCGGCTCGATCGCCGACGCCTTCTCCAGCGCCGCCGTGAACAGCGCGCTCAGCTCGGTCTTCGCCAGCGGCGCGCCGATGCAGTAGTGGGCGCCCAGGCCGAGCGCCAGGTGCTTGTTGGGCGAGCGGTCCAGGCGGATCTCCTCCGGTGCCTCGAAGGCCTCCGGGTCCCGGTTCGCCGACCAGACCCAGACCGCGACCCGGTCGCCGCGCCGGATCCGACGTCCCGCCAGTTCGATGTCCCGGGTGGCGGTGCGCAGCGTGTGCAGCCCGACCGAGGTCCAGCGCAGCAACTCGTCCACGGCGGAGTCCATCGACACCTCGCCGCGCTGCAACCGCCGCCACAGGTCGGGGCGGTTGACCAGGGTGTGCAGCCCCATCGCGGCGGTGTGCCGGACCGTCTGGACCCCGCCGACCACGATGTTGTCCAGGTTGAGCACGACGTCCTCGACCGGCAGCAGCCGGCCGTTCACCCGGTAGGTGGCCATCATCGAGATGAGGTCGTCGCGCGGGTCGCTGCGCCGCAGCATCACCTGGTGGAGGAGGTAGGGGATCAACTGCTGGTGCCCGGCCCGGCGTTCCTCCGGGGTGGCGCCGAGGAAGGCCACGTCGCAGACCCGGACCACCATGTCGCGGTCCTGCTCCGGGACGTCCAGCAGGTCGCACATGACGGCCAGCGGCAGCGCGGAGACCACGTCCACGAGGTCGGCCTCGCCCTGCTCGACGGCCCGGTCGAAGAGCTCGGCGGCCCGGTCGGCGATCGAGCGGGAGGCGCCGCGCACCCCGCCCTTGGAGAAGAACGGGTTGGCGGGGGCGCGCAGTTCGCGGTGCCGGGGCGGGTCGGTGAGGGCCATCATCCGGCCCGAGCCGACCGGGACGTTGCCGACGCCGGCGCCCAGCAGCGAGCCGGACTCCGAGCTGAACACGGCCGCGTTGCGCAACACGTCGGCCGACTCCCGGTAGGTCATCACCGACCAGATCGGCCCGTCGTCGACGGTGTCGGTGCGGTGCACGGGCGCCTCGGCGCGCAGTTCGGCGACCAGCTCCGGGATGTCGGGGCGGGCCCACAGCGCGGGGTCGGTGAGGTCGACGGAGGTGGTGGTCACCATGGCTGCTGCTCCTCGGTGGTGGCGGTCGGGCGGGTGCTCAGGAGGGTGCTCAGGAGGTCGACCGGGCCGGGCCGGTCGACGGTGGCGAGCAGGTGCCCGCCGGGCAGGACGCGGTGGCCGAAGGCACCCCGGGTGTGGGCGGCCCAGCCGGTGAGGTCGGTGGTGGCGAGCATCGGGTCGTCGGCGCCGGCCAGCGCGAACAGCGCGGAGCCGATCGGCGGGTGCGGGCGGTGGCGGTAGGTGGCGCTCACCGCGAGGTCGGTCCGGATGCCGCCGAGGGCGAGCTCGACCAGCTCCGGATCGGCCCGCACCAGCTCCTCCAGGCCGGTCAGGCGCAGGAGTTCGGCCGCGTCGAGGTCCTTGGACTCGCGCTCGCTCCACTCGGCCGGGCAGGGCGCCCCGGCCACCACGACCAGCTCGGGCCGGCGGTCGGCGGGCAGCCTCCGGGCCACCTCGTAGGCGAGCAGGGCGCCGAAGCTCTGCCCGTAGAACGCGGCCCGCCGGCCGTCGCCCAGGTGCGGGGCGAGGGCCTCGGCGACCTCGCCGGCCAGGGCGGCGAAGTCGGCGGGCATCGGGTCACGGCTGCGACCGCCCCGGGCCGGCGGGCGCAGCGCCCAGACCTCGGCGGCGGGGGCGAGGGCTCGTGCCAGCGGGGTGAAGGCGGTGGCGTCGCCGCCGGCGTGCGGGAAGCAGAACAGCCGGACGGGTGGGGCGGGTTGGGGGGCGGGGAGGAGGAACCAGTCCCCCTCGGTACGGGGCCGGGTGGCGGGCAGGACGCGGGCGGGCGCCGGGGCGGGTGCCGGGCGGGGTGGGAGGGGGCCCGCGGCCGGGCGCGGGCGGCGGGTGATCGGCGGCCGGACGGTGGAGGCGGGGCGGTGCTGCCCGGCCGGGGCCGAAGCGGGCGGCGCGACAGCCGCAGCGCCGTGCGCACCCGGCCCTGCGGCCGGGACCGGCGGGCGATCGGGGCCGACCGAAGCCGACACGAGGGACGGAAGAGCTTCGCCCCCTTCCGAACCCGAACCCGAACGCAGGACGACACCCGGACCCTCGGCCGGGACCGGCGGCCGATCGGGAACAGCCGGACCCGCACGCCCGGCCGAAGCCGACACGAGCAGCGGAACAGCCCCAGCCCCTTCCGGACCCGCCCGCCGGACCACACCCGAACCCTCGGCCGAAGCCCCCGGCCGACCGCGGCCGACCGAACCCGCACACCCGACCGAAGCCGACACGAGCGACGGAACAGCCCCAACCCCGCCCGAACCCGGGCCTTGGGCCGGGGCCGCATGCCCAGCCGAAGCCGAAGCCGAAGCCGATGCCGAGGGCTCCGGCGGAGCCACAGCAGAAGCACCGTCCGAGCCCGGGACCCGCGCCGCACCCGAGCCTGCGGCAGTCGAGAGGGCGACCGGGCTCGTGGCCCGGGCCGCCTCGGCCTGGCGCGCGGAGGCGGCTACGGACGATCCCCGAGCCGACCTGCCCGGCGGCCGGCCGGCCCCGGCTTCGTGGGCCGGACCCGGGACCGGCGCGACCAGCGGACCATCGGCCCGGAAGTCGTCAGCCGGAGGCACGGTCGGACCGGTCGGCATGCCCTGGGCTGAGGGCCCGGCCGGAGCGACCGACAGGCCTCCGGGCCGGGAGCCCGGGGACGCGGTCGAAGTGACCGGCCCACAGCCTGGCCGGACACCGGCGGCCGAAGGCACAGCCGGGGCAACCGGCAGACCATCACGCCCGAAACCCGGGGACGCGGTCGAAGTGACCGACCCACGGCCTGGCCGGCCATCGGCAGCCGAAGGCACAGCCGGAGGGGTCGGCCGGGGAGCGTTGTGGGTCCAGGGTGCGGCCGCAGGGAGCAGCGGGCGGGCGTTGAGGGCCGAAAGCGCGGGCGCAGCGACCGGCGGGCAGGCGCCGGGAGCCAGCGGCGCGGACGCAGGAAGCAGCGGGCGGGCGTTGAGGGCCGAAGGCGCGGGCGCAGCGACCGGCGGGCAGGCGCCGGGAGCCAGCGGCGCGGACGCAGGAAGCAGCAGGCGGGCGTTGCGGGCCGAAAGCGCGGGCGCAGCGACCGGCGGGCAGACGCCGGGAGCCAGCGGCGCAGACGCAGGAAGCAGCAGGCGGGCGTTGCGGGCCGAAAGCGCGGGCGCAGCGACCGGCGGGCGGGCGCCGGGAGCCAGCGGCGCAGACGCAGGAAGC